>NZ_JBSFDD010000030.1:0-111878 GCF_053593715.1 Streptomyces sp. NPDC002125
CGACTGGGCGTGTTCCTCACGAACAGCAAGACACGGCGGGCCAAGCTCGGTGGTGACAAACTCGCCCAGCTCGCCGCACTCGGACTCGACTGGGCCAGCTGATCAGTCACACAGCGCCCGCCCCGGAGACCACTCCGGAGCGGGCGCCGATTCCGCGCTACTGAACGAACCCGACGAGAACTGCGAACCATCGCCCGATCCGGTCGGAGTCGAGTGGCTTTGTTCACTTTCAGCAGCAGCGTTTGTCGGCCTGTTTGGGAGGCGGTGGGTGATCTAAGCCTCCGCAGATGTGGACGAGAAATGACGGCGCTCAGGACGTTCGGGGCATGATCGGGGGACGACCGCGGATCTGTGAGGGCGAGGAGGCACTGCGATGGTGATCAGAGGGCTGCATCCGGAGAGGACGGCCCGGCTTGAGGCGCTCGTGGATGAGTGCCGACCGCTGCTGACGAGTGCTGGTGGGATGGCCGTCGTGCAGAGGCTGCTGAGTGAGCGGCGGGTCGAGGTGCTCGACGCGGTGGTGATCACGCGCGAGCTACTGGGGGCTGGCCCATCGGCTCTCGGGGAGGCGAAGACCATCGTCTTGACGAGTCCTGGCAGGGGCCGCGAGCTTCGAGTGCACGAGCAGTTCATGGATGACCTGGAGCAAAGCGGCGGTCTCGACCGGTGATGAGCCGTCTCATCACGGCCGCCTCGGTGTCCCTTCCGGGCCGCCGCCCGCTGGGTGGTGGCCCGGATGCGGGACCACGAGGTCAGTCGGCCTTTGCGGGCTCTTCAGCTCGGGCTCGTGTGCTGGCGAGGCGGTAGGAGTCAGTGCCGGTCTCGATGATGGTGCCGTTGAAGGTGAGGCGGTCGACGATGGCCGCGCAGAGGCGGGGGTCGGTGAAGGTCTTGGTCCAGCTGCCGAAGGACTCGTTGGAGGCGATGGCGACGCTGTTCTTCTCCTCCCGTTCGGTCAATATCTGGAAGAGGAGTTCGGCGCCGCGGCGGTCGAGTTCCATGTAGCCGAGCTCGTCGATGCAGAGCAGGTCGACGCGGCCGTAGCGGGCGATGGTCTTGTTCAGCTGCTTCTCGTCGGCCGCTTCGACCAGCTCGTTCACCAGTTTCGTGGCGAGCGTGTAGCGGACGCGGTAGCCCTTCATGGCCGCTTCGGTGCCAAGGGCGATGAGCATGTGGGACTTGCCGGTGCCGGAGTCCCCGATCAGGCAGAGCGGCTGGCTTTTCTTGATCCATTCGCAGCTGGCGAGGGTGTGGATGGTGGCGGCGTCGATGTTCGGGTTCGCGTCGAAGTCGAAGGCCCAAAGAGACTTCTCCCACGGGAAACCGGCCGCCTTGATCCGCCGCTCAGAGCGGCGGCGGGACCGGTCGTCGCACTCGGTCATCAGCAGCTCAGCGAGGAAGCCCCGGTAGGTCATCTGGTCCTTCATCGCCCGATCAGCGATTTCGGAGAACTCGTTGCGAATCGACGGCAGCCGCAGAAGCCGACAGGCGCTGTCGATGGCGGCGTCGGCGGCCTGTTCGGTCAAGCCTCGCTGGCGGGGCAGGGTCACTGTGCTTCTCCCTCACGGTGGTCGCTGCCACTGGTGCGGCGGCGTCGGAGCAGTTGGTCATAGGGGGCCACCGAGGGCAGCGGCCTGGTGTCCGCAGGAAGGTGCGCGAGCCGCCACTCGTGCAGCGACGTCACCGTCGCCGACGGTTTCGCGGGAACCAGCCGGTCCGCTGCAGGGGCGGGCTCGGTCTCCGCCTGGGCATGTCGGCGTACACGTGAACGTCCCCAGCCTCGTACGAATGAAAAGGGACAGTTGCTGATGCGGTGAGACCTGCTGCTCGGCACTCTGCTGCTTGGTCGATTCGGGCGGCGGAGGGGGCTGGCAGTGGTCTTGGATCCGCAGCGTTGGTTGGAGCTCCGGCGCTTTCGGGGCCTGCTGGAGTCCGGGGCGATGAGCTTGTCGGAGATCTCCAGGGAAACCGGCCTGGACCGTAAGACGGTCCGCAAGTACCTGTCCGCGCCTGGGCCAGCGACGCCTCCGCGGCGGTCGCCGAGCGGGCGGTCGCGGGCGAGGGTGATCGACGAGTTCGGGCCGCTGATCGACTCGATGCTCCGGGCCGAGGTCCTGATGAAGGCCGCGGTCATCCACGAGCGGCTGGCCCAGGAGTACGGTTTCACCGGCAACTACCAGCGAGTCAAGCTCTACGTCCAGACGGCCCGGCCCCGGATCGCCGAGGAACTCGGGATCACACCCAAGGAACTGGCGGGGATGCATCGCCGGTTCGAAGTGATCCCCGGGGCCCAGGCCCAAGTGGACTGGGCAGGCGAGGGCAAGATCCTAGCCCACATGGGCATCGCGAAGGTCTATTCCTTCCACATGACGCTGTCGTACTCGCGCGACCCGTTCTGCTGCTTCACCACGAGCCAGGACCTGCAGACCTTCTTCGACTGCCACCGGCGGGCCTTCGCCCACTTCGGCGGGGCGCCTATGACGATCGTCTACGACCGGACCAAGACCGTCGTCCGCCGGCACGTCGCCCCTGGTGAGGCGTCCCGCTGCATCCGGAAGCGGTCGGCTTCGCCGGCCACTACGACTTCGACATCGACGTCCTGGCCGCCTACCGCCCGCAAGGCAAGGGCCGCGTCGAGCGGCAGGTCCTGATCGTCCGCGACCACGTCCTGTCCGGCCGATCGTTCTCCTCCGTCGAGGAGATGGACGCCGCGTTCACCGCCTGGGTGCCGCTGCGGCGGGCCCAGATCCACAAGACGCACCGGGAGGTCATCGCGGAGCGGGCGGCGCGGGATCACGCGGCTCTCAAGCCGCTGCCGCCAACCCCGTATCTGGTGGCCGAGCGGCAGCTGCGGCACGTCGGCAAGGACTGCCTGGTCGCCTTCGACGGCAACCTCTACTCCGTGCCTGCCCGGCGAGTCCGTGCTCGTCAGCTGGTCGAGGTCCGGGCCATGAAGTCACAGGTCATGCTGCATGCGCCCCTCGCCGATGCCCACGGCAGCACGCTGCTGGCCACCCATCCCCGGGCCATCGGACGCGGTGCCTGTGTCGTCGACGAGTCCCATTGGGACGGCCTGCCCACCGGCAAGAACCGCCGGACCACCACCGCAGACATCCCCATCCAGCCCCGTCAAGAGCGGCCGCGGACCGAGGAGACCGGCCCGTTGCAGGCCCTGCTGAACCGGGCCGCAGCCACCCGGATCGAGGTCGGGCGCCGACCGTTGTCGGTCTATGACGAGCTGACCGGCACCCGCCCCTTCACCACCCATCGAGCGACGAAGGAACCGTCTTGAGCGAGCTGACCGGCAACCGCATCCGCACCACGGCCGGCAAGCTCGGCCTGCCCCACCTCGCGGAAACCATCAACGAGTTCACCCGCCGGGCCGACGAGGCGAAGATGGGCTACCTCGACTTCCTCGACCTGGTCCTCTCCGAGGAACTGGCAGTCCGCGACGACCGCCGATTCCGGCAAGGTCTGCGGCTCTCCAGGCTGCCGCACCACAAGACGCTCGACGAGTACGACTTCTCGTGTGCGACACGAAGTCGCTCCGATTGAGTAAGGACGGTCACATGAAGGAGGGATAGGACGGCCGCCCTTCGGGCCAGTATTCGGGCCCGTCTCCGCGCTCACATGCGTCGCTGGTAACGGCGGGGTATGAAGCTGAGCGTTCAAGCCCAAGGGCACCCTGGCCATCGGGGAGCCACAGGCGAGGGGAAGGCTGGACGGGCGAACGCAAGTGAACCCCTGATGATGCCTCGTCATCGTAAAACCACTGGATGGCACGCAATCCATGGTCATGGACCTGGTGCTGAGATGCGCCAAGCGCCCCCAGGGCAATGAGACCCAGGGTGGGAATACCGCTGGTCCCGGGGTAAAGGGGGCGCCCACCCCAGTCGCTTCTCACCGGAGTGGAACGTGGAAACCCCGTCGAGGTCCAAGCCAAGGCTTGGTAGGCCGACCGCAAGGAGAGCTGAACTCCCCGGCGGGAGAAGGATGATCCAAGAAGCGAAGACCGGCGGGCCGAAAGGCCAGAGGAAACCGGGAGACGAGACCTTCACTCGTTTCGGGCATAACTCGTCGGATACGGGCCCTGGTGGCCCGGCCCGAAAGGGCGCCCACGTGGATCAGGTGAGCCTTTGAAGCCACCACCGCAAGAACGCTGGAACCGAGGGGCAAGTTAGATGCCGGAGGTGCACATGGGAGTCACGACTACCGTCGAGGCACTCGCGCCTGCGGTGAACGGACCCGAGGACGCGAACCTCGACTGGCACAGCATCGACTGGGCCACCTGTGAGGAAAACGTACGGCGGTTGAGGCAGCGGATCTTCAAGGCGACGCGGGATGGGGACCTGAAGAAGGTCCGCAACTTGCAGAAGCTCATGCTGCGGAGCCAAAGCAACACGCTGGTCAGCGTGAAGCGGGTGACACAGCAGAGCAGTGGCCGCAAGACCGCTGGCATCGACGGGGAACGAGCCCTCACCCCCATGGCGAGAGGCACGCTGGCGACCGAGATCCATCGGTCGTCCCGCCCCTGGAAAGCCAGGCCGGTCAAGCGAGTATTCATCCCGAAGAGCAACGGGAAGCAGCGGCCCCTCGGGATCCCGGTCATTCGTGATCGGGTCCTCCAAGCGCGGGTAAAGAACGCGTTGGAGCCCGAGTGGGAAGCACGGTTCGAGCCGAGGTCTTACGGATTCCGGCCCGGCCGCAGCTGTCAGGACGCGATATCTGCGATCTTCTGGACGTCTTGCGGCAAGCACGCGAAGCGTCTGTGGGTTCTGGACGCGGACCTGTCGGCGGCGTTCGACCGCATCGACCACGATCACCTGATGAGCTCTCTCGGACTGTTCCCCGCCAGGGAGCTGGTCCGCGAATGGCTGACAGCGGGCGTGATCGACCGTGGTCGGTTCGCACCAACGGAGGAGGGAACTCCCCAAGGCGGTGTGATCAGTCCACTGCTGCTCAACGTTGCTCTGCACGGACTGGAAAAGGCTGCCGGGTGCCAGTATCAAGTGGTCCGAGCCGGGCGTGAGCCCAGCTCCGTATCGGGCACCCCAGTTCTGGTGAGGTATGCCGATGACTTCGTTGTGCTCTGTCACAGCGAGTCAGAAGTGCATCAGGTCAGGTCCCGGCTGGAGGAATGGTTGGAGGCCAGAGGTCTTCACTTCAACGAGGAGAAGACCAAAGTCGTTCACCTTGAGCAAGGTTTCGACTTCCTCGGCTTTACCGTCCGCCGCATGGACAGCAAGCTGATCATCAAGCCGAGCGCGGCAGCCTGCAAGAGGCTCCGGGCGCGACTACGGAACGAGGTCAAGTCCCTGCAGGGGACCAATGTCGAGGCCGTGTTGCGCAGGCTGGTCCCGATCGTTCGCGGTTGGGCGGCCTACTACCGGGCGGTGGCGTCCACGACGACGTTCACGTCGCTGGATCACTACGTGTGGCGGCTGACCTGGAAGTGGGCCAGACGTCGCCACCACAACAAGCCTGGGTATTGGGTAATGGAGCGGTACTTCGGGCAGTTCCACCCGTCCCGGCGAGACAGATGGGTATTCGGCGACCGCGACAGCGGAGCCTTCCTACCCAAATTCGCCTGGACAGGCATCGTCCGCCATTCACTCGTGAAAGGCAGGGCGTCACCAGACGACCCCAGCCTGGGCGAGTACTGGCAAAACCGCCGTCGAAGGAAAGCGCCACCGCCCATGGACAAGACCAGTCTTGCCCTGGCGGTGCGGCAGCGAGGGCTCTGCCCTCGCTGCAAACAGGCGCTGATCGCCGGGGCCGAGTACGAGCCGGACAGTCCACGCGAGTGGATCAACTGGTTCGCGGCCTCGAAGAAGATGCTCCACAAGCATCACTTCACCTATCGGCGAGACGGCGGCACAGACGAGCGGAACAATCTTCGCCTCGTGCACTCCGAATGCCACCGCCAGCATCACGCGGGCGACGGCAAACGGGCCACACAACCCTGCTGACCTGCGAAGCCCTCGCGGCTTGCTTGAGCCGGATGCGCTTAATGGCGCACGTCCGGTTCTGAGGGGGCCGGATCACGGCAACGTGATCCGGCTACCCGACTCCAGCCCGACCTCGACCCGCTCAAGGTCAAGGACCTGGCCACCCTCTCGTTCGTCGAGGCCAAGGCGAACGCCGCCTTGCTGGGGCCTCCCGGGGTCGGCAAGACACATATCGCTGTCTCGCTGGCCGTCGCGGCCTGCCGGGCTGGCTACTCCGTCTACTTCACCAGCCTCGATGACATGGTCCGCAACCTCAAAGCCGCCGAAGCCGCCGGCCGCCTGGCCAACAAGCTCGGCACCTACCTGCGGCCGGGCGTTCTCGTGGTCGACGAGGTGGGCTACGAGATTCTCGAGCGCGGAGAAGCGAACCTGGTCTTCCAGGTCATCTCAAAGCGGTATGAAAAGGGCTCGATCATCCTGACCTCGAACAAGACCTTCAGCGAATGGAGACAGGTGTTCGGCGATGAAGTCCTCGCCACCTCCATCCTCGACCGCCTCCTTCACCACTGCGACGTGATCTCAATCAACGGCCCCAGCTACCGCCTCAAGAATCGGCTCAAGGCCATCGAGCGGGACACCGACGTGGCCTGAACGAACTGCCCGATCCTGTGTCATCGCACGACGTGAATCTCGGGAAGTGGCAGGCACCAATCGCCCTGCAGGCTGACAAGCAGGTCGCGCGCCAGCGTCCGAACCTGATGCCACCCTGCGTCGGTGGCCAGCGCTTCCCTTGACCAACGCTCGGCGTGCTCTTTGCCGCTCATTTCCCCGAGCACCGCGTCAATCAGCTGCAGCTTGCCCAAGGCTTCCGCATCCAGGAACTCTTCCTGCTGGAGGTCGGCCATCAGGCGAAAGGCATCATCGAATTCCAGGGCCAGTTCGTCGGTCACGGCCTCGTGCTTATCGATCCAGGCGAGCTGATCGGCCGAGTCCGCACCAAGTAGGGCAAGCGCTTCGATCATGCGCCGCCAGCGGAAGGAAGCACCGGGAGTCCCCACCCGCACATCCTCGCACGGACACAATCCGAGCCACCGAACTGGGGACGTTCATCCGTACCGAGCTGGGGCCTTTCGCTCGTACGCCGACAGGGCAGCCTTGCGGGCTTCCAGAGCAACCGCGTCCGCAGTCATCGCCCCCGCCCGCAGAGCTGCAGCCAGGCCGGCGACGACATACTCATGGGGCAAGTGACGCCCCAGCAGGAGCACCTCGATCAGAGCCCGGGTGCCGTCCCGCTCACCATGCATCTTGCGGGCCTGATCCCACCAGGCATCGTGGACCGGGGTGAACCTGCCTGCCGAGCGGGCCTGTTCGAGGGCTGTAGAGCCAGGGAAGGCGCCGGGCTTGCGGACCAGGACTTCCAGGTAGTGGTCCAGGTCCAGACGGACAGCGCCTTTCGCGATCAGCCGCTCGTGCCGGGCCACCTCCACGTTCTGGTCGTGAACCACCAGGTGAGAGGCGTGCAGCATGACGCGCACGCGTTTGCCGATCAGCCGGATCGGGACCGAGTAGCGGTTGGTGCGGACCGGGATCTGGCCGTAGCGGTCGACCCGCGGGGTGAACAGCCGGCCCGTCTCGAACGGTTCCTCGGGCAGCGGCATCAGCAGCGGTTGTTCGAGTGCGAAGTACTCCGCGACCGTCTTGGGCCTGGAGCCGATGCGGCGGGCGTCGTCCTGCCGGTCCCACTGTTCGACCAGCTCGTTCAGCTCGGCGAGCGAGGAGACCTCGGGGACAGGGACGAAGTGGTTGCGGCGGAAGTAGCCGATCATCCCTTCGACTCCGCCCTTCTCGTGGGCGCCTTCGATGCCGGGTCGGCAGTAGAAGCTTTCGATGCCGAAGTGCGAGCGGAAGGCGATCCACCGGTCGGCCTCGACTCTTCCCCTGCTCTGCCCCAGCACCCTGGCGACGGCGGCCTTCAGGTTGTCGTAGCGGACCTTGGTGCGCGGGACCCCTCTAATATGCGGGTCTCGATGTCAAGCCATCACCGGTGTTGATGTCGGTCGGTACTGAAGTACCGCAAGATTCATTTCAGTGCCCAGGTCACAGTGCTACCGAGCGAAACGTTCGGCGCAGACCTGCATGGGCATGCCAGAACAATGGATGGAATCGTATGACCATGCCTGCACCGGATAAGGCCATCGCTCGATTCGTCGCCGACCGGCTCGCCGAGCGTGGCGAGCCCACCCCCGCCGTTGACCCCCTCGTGGCCGCCGCATACCACGTCCTCGCCCTCCATGGCGACCTGCTCCACTACCGCGACCACGGCATCCTGAGCGAGCGTGATGCCGCTTGGATCGACGGCCTCTCGCTGGCCGTGCGCCTGCTTGCCGCCCGCTGGAAGGATCACAACGACTATCACCCCGACTGGGCGCCGGCCGTCACCGACTCCCACGACCTCCTGGAAGGCGGCCCCCGATGATCGGATGATCCGGCCCCCAGCCTCAACACCCTCGCCCCGTTGAAAGACTTCGCGCCCGACGACTCGCACGGCTTGCAGGGGGAACATGCGTTGCGCGATGGTGACGCGACAGGCTTCGACGCCGTCGTCTACTGAAATGTTCCACGCGCGAGATGTGGCTCATGCCACCACGCGAAGGATTTTCAGTGCCCAGGTCAGAGAACCGCCTGCGGAACTCGGTGATGCGGCCCCGCAGTTGCTGATTCGTCAGGAAGCATCTCCGTCCAGACGGCTGAGGAGTCCATCGAAGATATGTTCTCGGGCGACCTGCCCCTTGGCCACTGCATCGTCCCGCTGGCGTTCGAGGGTGGGCGGAACTCGATCGTGGTGACGAAGAACGTGCACGACTCGCAGATCGACTCGAAGTGGCAGTCCATCTCGACAGGGCGAGCGCAGTAGCCGTTGCCGAGCATCCGACGGTGCATTTCCCGGCGGAGCTTGGCCATCTCGGAGCCCTCGGCGTCGGCCGGCAGCTGAGGCGGAGCGTCGTAGAGGGCCTCGACCTTCTCCGAGATGGCGAAGTACTCGTCCGCGACGGTCCGGTCCGCGATCCGCGCGTAAACACGTGTCATAGACAGAGATCGGTGACCGAGAAGTGCGGCGATGGCCTCCAGGGACATGCCCCGGTTGATGGCCTGGGTGGCCAGAGTGTGTCTGAGCTGGTGCGGGGTGACCCGACCGAGACCGGCGCTCTCGGCGGCCCTGCGGACGGCGGCTTCGATGCGGGAGGCGTTGACCGCGCGACCGTGATCGGTGAACAGCAGGTTCGAACGCAGGCCCTCGGGCCGGTGCAGTAGCCATTCGTCCAGCAGCGTCTTCAGCTGAGGGTGCAGGGGGACGTATCGGTCGGTGTGCATCTTGCCGACCGGAACGCGGAGCCAATAGGCGGATCCGATCTGGACGACTGCGTCGATGGTGAGTCCGAGCATCTCGCCGCGGGGCATACCGGTGCGGGCCAGGATCTCTATGGCCAGCCGGACGAACGAATCGGGATCGCGTCGGCCGGCGGCAAGTAGCTTGGCAGCTGCGGCGTCGTCGAGGAAGCGTGGCAGCGGCTCGTCCGCAATCGGGAAGTCGCTGTCGAACACCAGCTGGCGGGGCGGCCGGTCGACGGCGTCCCACTCGTCGAGGCGGCGGAAGAATCCTCGGAGCTTGCTCAGCCGGTCGCGGACGGTGTGCCGGTGTAGTGGTCCGCCGCGGGCGGCTGGTCGCTCCAGCAGCCACTGTCGGTAGCGTTCGACGTGCCGCCGCTTGAGCTCGGCGACACACGTCACGGTCGTGTCCTCGGCGGCCACCATCAGGGCGAACTCCCGCAGCGTCAGCTCGGCGTTCTTCACGGTGCCCGGCCGTAGCGTCCCCGCGATCTGCTCGAGGTAGTGCTGCATCGTGGACGCCATTGTGGGTGCAACGCGTGACCACTCGGCGGCGCGGATGTCGGCTCGATCCGGGTGACGTCGGCGCGGGAGCTCGTCGGACAACTCGCAGTGGAAGAGCGTTGCCTCGAGGTTGAACAGAGAGGTCGACAGGGCCTTGCCCCCGCGATTGGGAATGCGTCGGGCTGCCCTCCAGCAGCAGATTGCGGCCCTCGTCCCAGTCGCTCTGATGCAGCTCGTGCGGCTGTTTACCGAAGAGAGCCACGAAGTGGCCCAGCAGATTGAACTGGGACATGGCCAGGTAGTCGCGGAAGCCGAGTGTCCGGGCTGTTTCCATGAACCGCAAATGCAGTTCCGGCTCCGTCCTGGCCAGCACGATGCCCAGTCGTGGGCGCCGGGCGACCAGGTAGTCGGCTCCGGGCTGCAGGCGTCCGGTGACTGAGAGCCAGCTGATGAATCGGGGCGTCTCATGGTTGAACGCGAGTTGACGCTCGAGCGGAAGGCGGCAGAAGTCCTCCAGATCGGGCACTGCGGCGAGCAGGGCGCGAGCACCCCAGCGGACCTTGTGGTCGGTGTTCATGCCCTGCGCGGCCCGGTGAGCGAGGTAGAACTTGACCAGGTCGGGACGCACGATCGGCAATGCTGCGGCTCGGGCCCGGCGCATCAGACGTCCGCCGTGTCGGCATCGATGGCGGCGCTCGCCTCGAGGTACTGCTCGGCGAGCCAGCTGTTCGCGAGGTGGATGTAGAGCCGGGTGGATTCGATGGAGCGGTGTCCGGCCTGGGCCTGTACCGCTTCCAGGGCCATGCCCGCCTCCCGTAGCCGGGTCAGGCACGTATGACGGAGCTGGTGGCAGGTCAGCCTCGGCAGTCCGGTCCGCTTCCGGACGCCGTCGAGGATCTCGTCCAGACCGTCCGAGGAGAGCGGCCGACCGCGGGTCGGCCCGCGCAGCACCACGAAAAGCCGGTCGTGCTCGACTGCAGGACGCTCCTGGTCCAAGTAGTCGCCGACCACGGCGAAGAACTGTGCGGAGATCGGTATCAGGCGCTGGTGCCCGCCCTCGCCCTCACTGATGAAGACCCGACGCTCGCCCGGCGACAGGTCGCCCAGCCGCAGGCCGAGCACCTCGCAGCGGCGCAGTCCGCCCAGCAGCATTGCCAGAACCATGGCTCGGTCCCGCCTGGTATTCAGTGCACCAAGCACCTCTTCGACCTCGCGTGGCCCGAGGACGCGAGGAAGGGTGCGGGGCGTGCCCAACAGCGGCGTCCCTCGATTGCCGCTCCGGCGGCGATTGGCCAGCCCCGTCGGCACCGGGTTGCGGTCGACGGCGAGGTCATCGCGGGTCATCAAGTAGCCGAACAGGCCGGAGACACTGGCGAGCCGCCGCTTGATGGTCCGTGCCGAGAGACCCGATTCACCGTCCTCGAGCCGGACGACCTTCGTCCCCCGCCTTGGCTTCTTCTGCGCGGTGATGAACGCGAAGATGTCCGCGGTGACGACCTCGGTCGGCTCCTTGGAGACCACCGAGAAGAAGACCTTCAGGTCGTAGGCGGCGGCCAGCAGCGTGTTCGGCCGGCAGCGTGCCGCCACGAACTCCGGGTAGTCGTCGACCAGGGCGTGCCCAGTGATGCCGCAGGGTTTCCGGCGGCATCGATGCGTCGTACCAATTCTGGCTGCCAGGCCATCCGTGCTCCTCGACGGGAGCGACCATCCTGGCCGGGAACACGAGATCGCGGAAGAGTTGTCACCCACATAACCACCGAAGTGGGCGAACGCCTGCCGGTGGCAGTCGAAGAAGGTAGCCAGGTCCTGGCTGGTGGTGAAGCAGCAGAACGGGTCTCGCGAATAGGACAAGGTCACGTGGAACGAGCAGACCTTCGGGATCCCGACGTGAGCGAGGATCTGGCCTTCGTCTCCCCAGTCGAACCTGGGCCTGTGCTCCGGGCACGACCTCGAATCGACGGTGCAGGCCAGCCAACTCGCCCGGGCTGATCCCCAGTTCCTCGGCGATACCGGGCCGGGCCTCCTGCATGTAGAGCTTCACCCGCTGGTAGGTGCCGGTGAAGCCGTACTCGGCCACCAACCGCTCGTGCACCACGGCACCCTTGATCAGGATCTCGGACCGCAGCATCGCGTCGATCAACGGCGCGACCGCATCGACTTTCCGCCGACGGCGCTCGCGGATGCTGCGGATCCTGAACATCAGGCTCTCGCGGGTCGCGGTGCTGTCCCAGCTGATGCGGGCGCCGTTGCCTCCGCTGGTTACGCCCCAGGTGTTGGGCGTGGACGGCTTCGCTCTCTACGGCGGCACCTACGGAACTCTCCTGGTCGACGCCGCCACCCGGCTCCCGCTCACGCTCTGGGAAGGACGCGACGCGGAACGGCTCGGCCGCTCGCTCCGCGAACACCCAGGTGTCGAGGTTGCCTGCCGCGACGGGTCCCTCGCTTACCGGCAGGGCATCACCGCCGGTGCCCCGGATGCCGTGCAGGTCAGCGACCGTTTTCACCCTTGGCAGGGGCTCTCCCGCCGAGTCCAGGACATCGCCTCCACCCACCGCGGCTGCCTGCCCGCAGCACTGCCTCCCATCAGCGACACCGCTCCCGCACCGGTCGAGGAATCCGTCGAGAGCACCATCAAGCACACGCCAGCCGAGCGTCATGCTCGAAGGCTTTTCGAAGCCGTTCAGGCTTTGACCCGCTCTGGTCGGAGCCACAACTCCGTGGCCCGGGAGCTCGGCCTGAATCGCCGCACCGTCAGCAAGTACGCCCGAGCCCGCAACTGGCAGGAGGTCGTGCGGCGCCCTCCACGCTGGTTCTCCACCCTGGATCCCTACCTCGACTATCTGCAACCACGCCGGGACGAGGGACAGCACAGCGCCAAGATCCTGCACGAAGAACTGCAGATCAAGGGCTACCTAGGCCACTACCAGCGCGTGAAAATGGCCGTCGCACCGCTCAGGCGGGGCCTGCCCATCGACGAGCCCCGCGAGCGGCCGCCCTCACCATGCGAAGCCGCCCGATGGATCACCACCCACCCGCACCGCCGCGGACCGCACATCAACGACCGCCTGCCCCGCCTCCTTGACCACTGCCCCGAACTCAAGACCGCCCACGACCTGGTCCACCGGTTCGCCGCCATGCTCGACAACCGCGACGCGACATCCCTGCCGGAGTGGCTGGACGACCTCGCGAACACCGGACTCGCACCGCTGACCGGCCTCGCCAGAGCTCTGCGCGAAGACCGAGCCGCCGTCACCCAGGGCATCACCACCCCTTACAACTCCGGGGTCAACGAGGGCCGCATCACCGACGTCAAGCTGCAGAAACGCATCATGGCCGGACGCACTGGCGTCCGTCTCCTCAGACACCGCGTCGTTCTGATCGCCCACCTCCGACGACGCTATGCCGACCGGCCGACCATCACACCGAGATGACCTCTGCCCACGAAAATCCTGCCAGAGCCAGGCGGAGCTGTACGCTGACAGGCTCCACCGCCCAGGCCCGGGGCCGGCGCGCTCCCGGCCAACCGACCGGCCGGCAGGTCCCTGCCCGATCACACCTACGGGCGAACCCAGCGACATCTCGCCGCGCCGGACACACCCCCGACGGCTCTGCTGCCGCTGGATGGGCCACACGCGCCACCGACCGATTCACTCCTCGGTGGGCAGCCAGTTCCCATGCAGCCCCAGAGGGACGCGCACCGGAATCCGCACCCGTGCGACCGGGCCGGAACCAGGGTCGTCTGCCGGGATCACCAGCAGCCAACTGCTCCCATCGGTGCGGTCGGTAGCGTATGTCATCCAGAAGCCGCCCTCACCGCCTGGTGAGCCGGGTGACGGGGCGAACACAGGCTCGCCGACCGACAGGTTCCCCGCATCCCACTTCACGCTGATGCCGTTGGCGTCCCTCCCGTCGTACCAGCGCAAGGCGTTGTACTCACCCGGCAGCAGGTCCAGGTCCCCCGCCTGCGAGGCCACCGCCAGCTGCTGATGCGGCTGGCCGATCAACCGGTCGTCGGTGCGTGGCAGTTCCATGCGCGCGTCGTCCAGCAGCGTGCGGCACATGGTGCCGGCGGCCGGGTCGATGACCGCGCGGACCAGCCCGCCGTCTCCAGCTCAGGGGTCATCAGGAACGGGCACCCCGACTCGGCGAGCGCGAGCAGGCGCCCCGCGTGACGCACCACGTTGATGTCCGGCAGATCCCGGAAGGTACCGGCAAAGTGATCATCGATTCCAGTCCGCCCCACAAGGCGCGTCCGGCCCGCTCCTCTGCGACCACCGCGGGGGTACGCACGAAGCGGTTGCGGTAGCGGGCCCGCCCGCCGGAAATCCACACCCCGTGCAGCATGCCGTCGCCGTCGATCGGATAGAGGTACGAACCGATCGGGCTGAAACGAGGGTTGGGCCCGTTACGCAGGAACAGCCCGTCCAGCTCCGTCGGCAGCTCCCCCGCCACCTTGAGCCCGGTCTCGTCCACTTCCTCCGTGACCGGAGCGAACTGGCCGGAGAGATGGGGCACGCGCGCGGGATCGAACGTCTGCGGAGCGTGCATGGCCATCACGGCCTCCCTCGACGGGGCGATGCGAGTCGTGTGTGCCGCCTGATTCTCCATTCAATCGCTCCATCGGACCCCCTGCAAAGTGTGGCTGGAAGGGTTGGTGGGTGCGGCACCAGAGGGTGCGGGTGGGGCTGATCGGCATCACCATGGAAGAGCTGCTTCGCGCGCTTCGGGGCCCGACGCAGGAGGCCGGCAGGTGAACCCGGTGATCCGGCGCGCTGTCCCGGTCAGTTCTCGACAGGCACGGGCTGCGCATGGACCGACACGGCAGTGAGGAAGGACCCGTCGATGCTGAGCCGGAGCGTCGGCGGCAGGCTCTCACCGAGGGCGTCCGAAACCTCGGTGGTCGGGTAGCCGAAGAGATCGATGCCGCGAAGGACAACTGGGCAGGCAGACGGCCCAGTGAGCGCGAAGGGGTCGCGGACGATGCCGATGCCGGCCAGGCCGTCGGTGTCCTGGTGCCAGCCGCGGCGGTCCGTGGTGTCGCCGTACGCCTCAAGGGTCAGGCCCCGGTACTGCGCGCCGAAGGCCCAGCGGGCGCCGCAGACCCAACCGTCACGAACGTCCGCCACGGTGGCGACAGCCCACCGGGCGGTGCGTTCGTCCATGCCGAAGCGGAGGGTCCCGGCACTGCCAGGGAGCCGGAGACCGACCTCGGGGAGAATTTCGAACATGCGGGAACGGTCCCAAGGAACGGCACCACACAGCAACGGCTCGGCACGACAGGCCGGCCTGCGGGCAAACCGCCTGGTGTGCATCACCGGGGTTCGCCGACAGGCTCCCGGTGCGGGGCTGGGTTACGGCTCATGGCCCAGGCTCAGAGGGGCACATGACAGACGGTCATATGTGCTGGTCATCACCACATGGCAGGGCTCGACGGCTGGCGCCCGCGCCATGAAGGGGAGTCACCGGTCGACGTGCGTCCTGATCCAAGCGGTCAGGCCGTCCTCGTCGTCAGCGGGCAGGAGGTCAGGGCCGCAGGCAAGGGGTGTGAGGGACAGCTGCAAGTAGGTGAGATAGGCATAGGGGCCGTTGTCGGCAGCCGGCCCGAGAACCACGGCGTGGGTGGGGGTGCGCCAGATTCGGTGAGTCAGGGGCGGGCCGGTGACAACGGCTGCGGACGACAGCAGCGTCCTCTCCGGAGCTGACCCAAGGTGTTCGGTCACCGATTGTGCCGCCTCGGCGAGAAGGGTCTCGCAGTCCTCGTCGGTGCACGCACGGCGGCCACTCCAGCCGGGCAGTCGCTGCCAGTTGTCCATGATGCCGTACAGCCAAGGCCCGTTGTCCATCTCGTCGTCTTCCGGATCGACGGGATACAACTCGGCGAAGACAAGGAAGCGCCGGGCATCAGGGCGTCCGAACGGGTCGTAGCCGTCGGTGCACAGGACGTGTCCGTGTCCCGTCCTGACGGAGTCGCAGACCAGCTCGTGTTCCCAGCTCCATCCGCGCCGCTGCATCTCGGCAGCCATCGCGTCGCCGGTCTCCGGGGCGGGCGCAGCCGGCAGGGCAAGGAGCTCGGCGACCACAGCTTCGGTCAACGGCCGGTGTGCGAGCGCATGTACGGATATCGGCACGCGGCGACTCCAGAAGGATCAGAGGAGCAGGGAGGAACTGTGGTTGATGGTGCGGGCCAGGAGGCCGTTGCGACTGGTGGTGTGGGCCCGCAACGGTTCGACGTACTCCGCGCCAGGGGCGCTGCGGCCCGCTGCGGCGTCCACCACCTCGCGGTTACCTCGGTGCTGCCGGCGAAGATGTCGCGGGCGACTGGAAGCGTCCAGTGCCTGCCCTTGCGGTCAGCGCTGGTGCAGCACGGAGGTCGTATCGACGTCCACGGGGCTGCCGTGTGCGTCGGTGGGGCGCAGCTCCGGAAGCGGCAGACCGTTTTCATCAACGAGAACTGAGTGAGTTTCACCTGATGCGAAGGCATGCCGTTCGCCCCACTGACGCGCAGCCACGATGACGGCAAAGAGGTCCCGGCCCGCATCCGTGAGGACGTAGTTCTGCCGCCGCCCTGTCGGGGCGGTCTGCCGCTCCAGGATTCCTCGTTCGATCAAGCGTCGCAGGCGGTCGGTGAGGATGTTTCGCGCGATTCCGGTGCGGTGCTGGAAGTCGGTGAACGCTCGCGCACCGTCCATCGCGTCGCGAATGATCAGCAGGCTCCAACGATCTCCGACCATGTCGAGCGTGCGCGCGACGGGGCAGGCGGGGTCGGTCCAGGACACGCCCTCGGCACGGGGCACTGTGCGAGCCATCACTCCTCCTGAAAAGTTGCGGATCGAAACCATTCTGCCGTACCCTAATTTTAGTTGCAATTTGCTACTCATTGGAGTGTGTCAGTGGGTCTCACCCTTGGCCGGAGGATGCTGTTCGCCGTGATCTGCGCGGTCGCGGTCGCGACCATCTATGCGGCGCAGCCCGTACTGGCCCAGATCGGCGGTGACCTGGGCCTCCCGGAAGCCGACTTGGGATGGATCGTCACCACAGGGCAGCTCGGCTACCTGATCGGCTTGGCCCTGCTTGTCCCTCTGGGAGACATGTTCGACCGGCGCAAGCTCATTGCCGGGCATCTTCTCCTCGCTGCGGCCGGCATGGCTCTGGCCTCAGTCGCCGCCCAGCTATGGCTCCTGCTTGCCGGGCTGGCCCTCGCCGGCCTGTTCGCGGTCGTCGTTCAGACCACAGTCGCCTTCGCCGCCGACCTGGCCACGGCGGCGGAACGAGGCCGCACACTCGGAGCCGTGACCTCCGGTATCATCATCGGCATTCTCGGAGCGCGCGTACTCGCCGGCAGTCTCGCTGCCCTCTGGGGGTGGCGAAGCATCTACGTGGTGTTCGCACTGCTCCTCATCGCGCTCACCTGCATCGTGCTCAGGCTCCTGCCACCCGATCCGCGCGACGCCCGGCCTACCTATGCCGCGGTGCTGATCTCCCTGGGTCGCATGTTCCGTGACCGTCTGTTCGTCTCGCGTGGACTGATTGCGTTCTTCCTCTTTGCTTCCTTCGGCACGCTGTGGAGCGGCCTGGCACTGCCACTCGCGGCCGAACCATGGCGTCTGAGCACGGCCCAGATCGGCCTCTTCGGAATCGCCGGGCTCGCCGGGGCGCTGGGCGCCACCCGGGCCGGGCAGGGGGCCGACGTCGGCCGCGCCAACGTCATCACAGGCGGTGCGCTGGTGCTCCTGATCGCTTCGTGGCTGGCGAACGGGCAAGCGGGCTGGTCGCTCTGGGCAGTCATCATCGGGGTGATCGTTCTCGACTTCGCGGTGCAGGCAGTGCACGTCAGCAATCAACACCTGCTCACGTCCGCATACTCACACCGGACGAGCAGCGTCATCGGCGGCTACATGCTCTTCTACTCCTTCGGCTCCGCCGTCGGAGCGACCGGCACCACCGCGGTGTACTCGGCCGCAGGGTGGGCTGGATCCAGCCTTCTCGGCGCTGCCTTCGCCCTCTGCGCACTCCTTGTCTGGGCCGTCGGCCGAAACGCGGCCGCCGATGCAGATTCACCTCCCCTCGGCGTGGCCTGACCAATGATCTTTCCGGGCTGTGCTGGTGTGTACGCCGAACACCGACTCACGGAAGGCGGCGCCATGCGTAAACCGACCTTCGGCATCGGCTCCGACCACGTCGCGGGTCTCACCCCGTACGTCCGCTACTGGTTTGCAGGAGACGTTGAGAAAGCCCGCCCCCGCGCCGCGTACCGTGCCCACCGCCGAGAGGATCCACAGCGAGCCGCTGCCCGCCCGTGCGGACGTGTCCGGCGCCTCGCCCGGCGTTCCCCCGGGAAACGGGACGACCGGGCCTGCCGGGCTCGCGCGCTTCAGACGCGCCCGTGACCGCGACTGAGAGGACACCCGTCGTGCACTGGCTCTTCGGCGATCAGCTCGGCCCCCATTTCCTGACCCCCGGAGACGACGGGCCCGGGCACGACACGCCCCTGCTCATGATCGAGTCCCGCTCCGTCCTCCGGCGGCGCCGGTTCCACCGGGCCAAGGCCCACCTCGTGCTCTCCGCGATGCGCCATCGCGCGGCCGAACTCGGCGACCGTGTCACCTACGTACGTGCCGACACCTACCGGGACGGCCTGGACCGCGCGGCGCGCGGGGGCCGGGTGAGCGTCCACCACCCCACCTCGCACGCGGCTCTCCGCCTGGTCCGTACCCTCCCTCAGATGACAGTGGGTCCCGCGCGCGGCTTTCTGGTCCCTATGGCGGACTTCGCGGCGTGGGCGGACGGTCACGGCGGGAACCGGCTGCGGCAGGAGGATTTCTACCACTGGGTACGTCGCGAGCATGACCTGCTCATGGAGGGCGGCCGGCCTGCGGCGGGCCGGTGGAATCTCGACCACGACAACCGGGAGCCCCCACCCCGCGACACGACCTCCCTCCAGGTCGGCCGTCCCTACCGGCCCCAGGAGGACGACATCGACGCAGAGGTCCGCCACGACCTCGACCGCTGGGAGCGCGACGGCGACGTCTCCTTCGTCGGACGGGACGGGCCGCGCCTGTTCCCCGCGACCCGCGCGGAGGCGCGACGGGCGCTGCGACGCTTCGTCGAGCAGCGGCTCGCCACGTTCGGACCGTACGAGGACGCCATGCTCGCCGACGACCCGGTCATGAGCCACAGCCTGCTGTCCTCCTCCCTCAACCTCGGCCTGCTCGACCCCGCCGAGTGCGTGGAGCAGGCGGAGCAGGCGTGGCGCGATGGCCGGGCGCCGCTGAACAGCGTGGAAGGCTTCGTGCGGCAGATCGCCGGATGGCGCGAGTACGTATGGCAGCTGTACTGGTACTTCGGCGAGGACTACCGCACCTCCAACGCGCTCGACCACACCGCACCGCTGCCCGGCTGGTGGAGCGAACTCGACGCGGACGCCGTCCGGGCGAACTGCCTGCGCACCGTCCTCGCCCAGGTACGGGACACGGGATGGACGCACCACATCCCCAGGCTGATGATCCTGGGTAGCCACGCACTCCAGCGTGGCTGGAATCCCGCCGCCGTCACGGACTGGTTCCACCGCTGCTTCGTGGACGGCTACGACTGGGTCATGCTCCCCAACGTCGTCGGCATGTCCCAGTACGCCGACGGCGGCCGGATGACGACGAAGCCCTACACCTCGGGCGGCGCCTACGTGAACCGCATGAGCGACCTGTGCGGTCCTTGCGTCTACCGGCCGGGCGACCGGACCGGCGAGCACGCGTGCCCGTACACGGCCGGCTACTGGGCCTTCCTCGACCGGCACCGTGAACGGCTGGCCGGCAACCACCGCGTCGCCCGGCCGGTGCGGCAGCTCGATCGGCTGGCCGACCTCGCGCAAGTACGCGAGCAGGAGGACGCGCGGGGTGACACGCCGCCATGACCCTCGCGCCGTTGCGCCGCTGAGGTGAGTTCGGACAGCAACTGTGCGGTGGCGGGCAGAGATCAGCGCATCCGTATCAGGGCTCCCGGCGGAAGCACTGTCGTGCGGATGACCGAGAGCGCGAGAAGGGGTTGCGCATGCCTGGACTGCCGCCGATCGTGGCCCCACCGACCGAACTCGCGGGCGCTCCTCTCACCGCGCCCGGAGCGACCGACGCTGTCGGCGCCGTCCTCGGACAGGTCCTCGGCGAACGGCTTCGTCATGCCCGTGCCGTCGATCCCGTCTTTGCCCGGGAGCTGGCCGACCGCCTGGCCGCGCTGGCCGAGCGGGGCGGCAAACGGCTGCGCACCGCGTTCGCCCACTGCGGCTGGCGCGCCGCAGGAGGCTCGGGAGACGCCTCCGACGTCGTGCGAACGGGAGCCGCCCTCGAACTGCTCCAGCTGTGCGCCCTCGTGCACGACGACGTGATGGACCAATCCCTGCTCCGCAGGGGTGCCCCTGCCCTGCATGTCGAACTGGCCCGCAGGCACTGGGCCGCGGGCATGCACGGCTCGGCGGAGTCGTTCGGAACGTCGGCCGCCGTGCTCGCCGGTGACCTGGCGCTGGCGTGGGCGGACGACCTGCTTACGGAGACCGCACTCGGTACGCCGCACGGCCGGCGCCTGCACGAGGAATGGCGGGCGATGCGCACCGAGATGGTGGCCGGGCAGTACCGCGACCTCCATGCCCAGGCCACCCGTTCGTCAGATATCGACGAGGCGCTGGCCATCGCCACACTGAAGAGCGCCTTGTACACCGTCGCCCGGCCCCTGGCCCTGGGGGCGTCGCTGGCGGGAGCCGACGAACACCTGCTGGACGCGCTGCGGGCGGCCGGCCAGTGCGCCGGGCTGGCCTTCCAGCTCCGTGACGACGTGCTCGGCGTCTTCGGAGACCCGTCGCAGACCGGCAAGCCGGCCGATGACGACCTGCGCTCCCGCAAGCTCACCTACCTTCTCGCCGTCGCCCTCCACCTCACCGACGCCGCCGACGACCACCGCTCCGCCGCGAGAGTGGCCCTGGACGCGGACCTGCGGTCCGAGCACGCCGTACAGCGGGTGCGCGCGGCACTGGAGCGCACCGGCGCCCGGGCTCTCGTGGAGGCGAAGATCTTGGAGTTGGCAGGCGTGAGCCTCAGCCACTTCGAGCGGACGGGCGCTCCCTCGGCTGTACGCCAGGAGTTCTCGGCGCTGGTCCGACGCGCCACCGGTGTGGCCGCGCGCCCTGTCGATCAGGTCGCGTGAGCCGGGTGCAGGGGCCTGACGACCGGGTCGTCGTGCGGGCCGTCCTGTGCCCTGCGCCTTCTGGGTGCGGGCCTCCGGTCCCGGCGGCCGGGCCGCACGCGTGCGCCCGAGCGGGTACGAGATGGACACCGGCCCCACGGTGAGATGGAGGCGGAGGTACGGCGCTTCGCCGGACGGGCCGAGGCGACGGGTCACCGCGATCTGCGGCGGTGGCTGCAGCAGGGAGCCCCGGCCGGGGCCACGTCTGCCTGCCCGGCGGCATGCCGCAGCGCACGAGGATCACCGGGCGCGCCGTTCGATGACGGGGCTTCCGTCAGGGCCGGTGCGCAGCAGTTCGGCGTCTGCCTCCACGCGTCCACGACGGCGCCTGCCACGTGACGCGGGTCGCCGCCCTTGGGCAGCGGTGGGGCGGTGCCTGCGACTGGGCGATCGGCGAAACCTGTGTCGAGATGGCCCGGCCGGATTTCCGGTACGGCGACACCAGCACTCCGTGCTTCGCCCCGGACGGCGTCCAGCCATGCGGTCAGCGCGGCTTCGCCCATGCCCTCCGTCGGCACACACGGGGACGCGGCCAGATCCCGGGCCGGCAGGATCCGCCCCAGCAGCAGGCTCCCTGCCGCACCCGGCCACGAAACGACGCACGACCGCCACGTCAGCGGGCCATGTTCCCGACGCCGATGCCGGACGCCAGGACCGGATGCCCCGGACGACGCGTCACGAGGACATCGAGGACTCCATGGCGGCGACCGCCTCGGCAAGCCCCGACGGGTGCGCCAAGCCGGCCACCGCATGCCCCGCCCACCCGGGTCCGAGGGTCAGTACGGCCGGCCTGCGGCGGGCGCCACGCACTCCCCACTCCATCGCGGCCACGTGCAGGGCCAACGGCCTGCTTGCGGTGGTACGGGACTGCGCCCACAGCCCCACCACGGCCGGCCCGGTCCTGTGGACGGCGGCGATGAGCGACTCGACGGGCAGGGCACCGCCGAACATGCGCACCGGAACGCCTCGCTCCGTCAGCGCCGCGGACAACACCTCCAACGGCAGTGTGTGGGTCTCCCCCGGCACGCAGGCCAGCAACGTGGTGGCACCAGGGCGGTCCGCGACCGTCGGGGGCGAGGCGCGCCGAAGCGCGCCGGAGACGTGCCAGGACAGAAAGTGCTCGACCTCGACGTACTTCTCGCCCGACCTCTCCCATTTTCGGCCAACCGCTTGAAGCGTCGGCGCGATCACCTCGGTCCAGGCGGCGACCAGTCCGTGCTCGGCGATCGCGGCGAGCAGCAGTTCGTCCAGGGCGGCGGCATCAAGGCGCAGGGCAGCCCGGGCCGCTCCCCTGCACTCCAGGCGTGCGTCACCGAGCTGCAGCTTGCTCCCCGCCCGGCTGTGGCCCCGGGCCGCGGGCCGGTGCGCCCCTACGACCGTCCGCCCGGGCGGGGCCGCAGCCGGCGGCTCCTCGCTCCGCGCCATTCGTGCGGCCTCGGCAGGCGGCAGCCCGGTCGCCGTCAGCGCGCACATCCGATCCAGCCTCGCCACGTCCCCGGGAGTCCAGCGGCGGTGCCTGCCATCGGCGCGCACGTCGGGGCCGAGCCCGTACCGGCGGTCCCACGTGCGGAGCGTGGTGGGGGCCACCCCCAGACGCCGGGCCACCTCGCCGGTCGTCAGCCCGCCACCGGGCGGACCGCCCTCGCCGCGCCGGTCCTCACCGCTTCCCTCAAGCGCACTCATAAAACCACCCTACGACGCACAAACGACGCATGTTGCCTGCGTCGTTTGTGCGTCCAAGACTGGAGGCATGCGCACGGCGGCAGGTATGCCGGTCCGGCGGACTCGCCGCCCGGCGGACAACCTTCCGACCCGTGGGACGCACGGTGGAAGGAAGCAGGTCATGAGCACGAACGCGCGATCGACCACGGCCCTCGTCCCACCGGTGGAGGACACGCGGTACGAGGAAGACCTGGCACGTGGCCTGGTCGCCGCGGACGAGGCGGCGTTCACAGCCATCTACCAGCACTGGGGCTCGCTCGTCCACACCATGGCAGCCCGGTCCCTCGGGGACGTCGACGAGGCCGAGGACGTGACGCAGCAGGTCTTCATCGGCGCCTGGCGCGGGCGGCACGGCTTCCGACCGGAGCGAGGCGCCCTCGGCGCCTGGCTGGTCGGCATCACGCGCCGCAAGATCGTCGATGCGCTGGCCGCCAGGACGAGGCGTCTCACCCTCGTCCACTCGGCCACTCACGAGGCCCCGGCCGCACTGCTCGTCCAGGTGGCACCGGATGAGGTGCTCGACCGCGTGCTGCTGATCGAGGCCTTGTCCAGGCTGCCCCACGCTCAGCGCGAGGTGCTGTGCATGGCCTTCTACGAGGACCTGACACAGGCCCAGATCTCTGAACGCACGGGAGTGCCGCTGGGCACGGTCAAGAGCCACATCCGCCGCGGTCTGCATCGGTTGCGGACGGCCATCGACCAGGGCGAGGCACACGGTATGCACTGACCGGATCGAGAAATCAACTCCTCGGCGCATCCACGTGGCCGCCCACGCACGAAACACCTACGAGACTCAGCAGCGAGCTGAAAGCTCCCCCGAAGGGATGATCCCCATGACTTCCCGGACCACCATCGCCGTCGCCGCCTCGGCCGGGGCCTGCGCCGTGGCCCCGGCATGACCGCACCCGCCATGGCGGCCCCCGCCCAGGCGCAGGACAAAGCCATGGTGTCCGTCTTCCACGGCATCCCGGGAATGACGGTCGACGTCTATGCCAACGGCGACGAGCTGCTCAGCGACTTCGAACCCGGCACGGTGACCGAGCCGCAGTCCCTCGACGCGGGGACCTACGACATCCAGATCTTCGAAGCCGGCCAGAGCCCCGACGGCACACCCGCCCTGGAGAAGAAGGTCGAGGTACCCGAGGACGGCAATGCCACCGTCGCCGCGCACCTCTCCGCCGACGGCAAGCCCCAGTTGACGGCGTTCAGCAACGACGTCTCGAAGGTGGACGCCGACAAGGCACGCCTGACCGTCCGCCATGTCGCGGCCGCGCCCGCCGTGGACGTACGGGCCGGCGGACAGCCCGTCTTCACCGACCTGACGAATCCGAACGAGGACACCGCCACGGTGGACGCGGGCACCGTGAACGCAGATGTCGTCCTCGCCGGCACGGACACCACGGCCATCGGGCCGGCGGACCTGAACCTGAAGGAAGGCACAAGCAACGTCGTCTATGCCTGGGGCAGCGCCAAGGACAAGAACCTGGCTCTGGCCACCCAGACGTTCAGCGGCACGGAAACGATGTCCAACGCGGTGCACGCCGGCGCCTCCGCACCGAACTCCCCCGACCAGTGGCTCGCCTGGACCGCCGCGGCCGGGGTGATCACGGTGAGCGGCGTCCTGGTGACCCGCCAATTCGCCGGCCGGCGTGGCTGACACCACGCAACGGCTCACCGGAACCCGACGGCCGTTGCCTTTCCGGTGAGCCGTCCTCGCCATTCCCGGTCTCCTCATGGACATTCATGAGTGCCACGGTCAGGCTCCCCTGCGACTGCTCAGCGACGGTGTGAACTCGGGTGGGCACAGCTGCCGCTCAGCGGAGATCTCCACGCGGGGTCATGTCGGGATCTCCTCGTGAGGTGAGCCAGCAGATGCTCCGCCGCGAGGGAGACAGTGTCTTGTGGGGAGCCGATTGCGGTCAGGGCGGCGACAAGCCGTGCCGATGCTGTTTCCGGCACATCCGGGTCGGCGAGGAGGGGAAGCAGCAGCAGGAAGCGGGAGGCCGTGTCCTGGACGCCTTCGTCCGCGAGGGACGGGCTGTCAGCGATCCGGATCAGTTCGCACCATGTCAGCCCGGTGCCCGAGAAATCTCCGTCCCAGCTGGCGATCTGCTCGGGGTGGCTTGCGCCTGGATGGGTGATGAGGTAGTCGGTGCCGTAGTCGCCATCCAGGTTGCGGTAGATCATCACGACTCCGGGGCCGTCTCCTGCCGGCACCCTGAACACCGGCCAGCGCTCAGGATCGAAGAGGACCTCGGACAGGGCATCGACATCGGCGCCGTCCTCACCGAACCACTCCGGAAGCGGGCGCTCGGCACACCCCCCGTCGCTGCACACCGCCAAGAGGTAGTTGGACCAGAAGCCCGGGTAAGCCAGCAGTGACTCGCCCGGCACCAACGGGCCGATGTCGTATTCCTTGATCAGCACCCCTCGATCCTGCCACCAGCCACCGACACGGTCCGATACGGGATCGGCCTTCTGGTCGGCCGAGCGCGGCGCAACCGCGCTGGGTGCCATGCCGATCGCAGGGAGGGGCACAGGAGCAGCAGCCCTCCGTGTTCACAGGTCTGGCAGTTCCGTTCCCCGGCCGAGGGTGAGGCCCGCTTCGTCCGCCAGTTGCCGGACGGCCGGGTTCAGGGCGAGTGCTGGATGTCTGGTGACGAGACCGCCCAGCTCCCGCTCGATGAAGTCGTGTCCGGCGTCGATGAATTCAGCGGTGGGGCATGCGATTTCGGCCTCGGTGTAGGTGGGTGAGAGCACGAGGTCGTCCCCACGGTGCTCGAGCCGAATGCGCTCATCGTTCTCCGTGAAGCCGACCTGGACGCGCTCCGTGCCCGCCCGGGCGAAATCCATGACGTGAAGAACGGTGTGGAAGGCGTCGAAAAGCGGTGTCCAGCCCCACGGCGGGCTGATGTCCGTCGTCCCGCGTTCGATCCGCCAGGCGCCCAGGAAGCAGTACCACCGCAGGTCCCGAGAGGACACGGTCGTCAGGTCCAGCCGGGACTCGTGCCCCTGGGGCCCGTAGCAGGCATCTCCCTCGAACGTCATCCGCACGGTCGATTCCTCCCTGCCTCGCCGACGGGAAGGCGCAGGCGTCGGCATGTGTACCCGTCCCGCGTTCATGTGTCCAGCTCTGCCCCGCGCCGTCCGTCGGCCCCGGCCGGCGGCGGTGACGTGCCGCGGGCGGCCGGCGGCACCGTGAGGCGGTGGAGGTCTCACCATTGCCCGTCTCACCGTCGGGGCCCGGACCGGTCTATGGGCGCAGGTCGAGCCGCATGAGAACGCGGGGGTGCCCGGCCAGCACCGAGGTGGTGTCGGCGGCGTGGACGAACCCGGCCCGCTCGAAGTTCTTGCGGATTCCGGCGTAGGCCATCGTCGCGTCGACCGTGGCACCACCGTTGTCGAGCGGGTACGCCTCGATCGCCGGTGCGCCGCGGTCGCGGGCGAACTCGACCGCGCCGGCGATCAGGGCGTGCGAGATCCCCTTCTTGCGATGGCCGGGGCGTACGCGGATGCACCACAGCGACCAGACCGGCAGCTCGTCGACGTGCGGGATCCTGCGGCTGCGTGCGAAGGAGGTGTCCGAGCGCGGCGCGACGGCGGCCCAGCCGACGGGCTCTTCGTCGTCGTAGGCGAGTACCCCCGGCGGGGGCTCCGCATGGCACAACTCGGCGACGTACTCCCCGCGGGCCGGCCCGCGGAGCTCGTTGTTGAGCTTGGACGGAATCCGGTAACTCAGGCACCAGCAGACATTGGCCCCAGGGGATTTCGGCCCGACCAGAGTACGGACATCCTCGAAGGCCGTGGCCGGCCGAACCGCGATGGTCATGGCACCACGATGCCACGACGTGCCTTCGGGCACCGCTCGCCGCCCGGCGGCACGGCATGGCCACCTCGTGGCTACCTGCGGCGTGCCCGCTGTCCAAGGCCTCACGGGGCCCGGGCGCGAGGTTCCCGGCCCGCTGGTCGCGGCAGGACGAAAGGACCGTTCACGGCTGCCCACTTCGCGTACGGACGATGCGAACCGGACGACCGGATCGGAACCGGCTGTGCGTCCGGTCAGGCGTCAAGGGATACCGAGCGTGACAGGGCCGAGGCGGCCGGCGAATGCGCCTACGGCCATACGCACGGCCTTGTGCGCCGTGGTGAAAGGCCGAGGCCCGTCGCCGATGGCTCCGGTACCGACCCCGAAGGTGCGGTCGCCGGCCCGGCAGGGAATGGCGGCCTCCAGAAGGACGAGGACCTGGAGAGCAGACCGAAGAAGATCGACTTCGCCAAAGGCACGGCCGTCCCCGGCAGAAGTCAGGGAGCGGCCGCGGCGCTACTCCTATAATCCGCTCGTGGTGGGCGAGCCATATCGCCGAGTGCAAGGAGACTGTGCGCTGTGCAGGCCCTGAATGAGGACGATCCCAACCGCATCGCGGACTATCGGCTGCTCGGCCGACTCGGCGAGGGCGGTATGGGGGTGGTGTATCTCGCCCGGTCGACCCGTGGCCGTATGGTCGCGGTCAAGTCGATCCGCCCCGAACTGGCGGCGTTACCGGACTTTCGACGCCGGTTCGCCCAGGAGGTCGCCATCGCGCGGCGGGTGGGAAGCGACTGGACCGCCGCCGTACTGGATGCTGATCCTCATGCTGAACGCCCCTGGGCCGCCACCGCATACGTCCCCGGCCCGACTCTCGCCGAGGTGGTGGAACGACACGGCCCCCTGCCCGAGCGTTCCGTACGAGGGCTCGTGTCAGGACTCTGCGACGCGCTCGCCGCCATCCACGCGACCGGGCTTGTGCACCGCGATCTGAAACCGTCCAACATCATGATCACCATCGACGGTCCCAAGGTCATCGATTTCGGCATCGTCCGGGCGTTGGACGGACCGACCCACGGCGGGTTGACCTCCACCGGGGTGGTCGTCGGATCACCGGGGTTCATGGCACCGGAGCAGGTGCGCGGCGAACGCCTCACCACCGCCTGCGACATCTTCGCGCTCGGCTCCGTCCTCGCCTTCGCCGCATCCGGACGCCTGCCCTTCGCCCCACCCGAAGGAGGGGCGCACGCCGTGATGTACCGGGTCGTCCACGAGGAACCCGAACTGACCGGCGTCCCCGAACCTCTGCTTCCCCTCGTTCTCGCCTGCCTCGCCAAGAGCCCCACCACCCGCCCCGACCTCACGGCACTCCGCGCCTGGCAGAAGACCCAGCCACACCACCGTGGTCCCTGGCTCCCCGCGCCCCTCCTGGCCCGCCTCGGACAAGACGCGGCAGAGTTACTGGAACACGAGGACCCGGCCACGCGGAGCGCCGGGCACGCGGGAAACAGGACCGCAGCCACTGTGCCCGCCACGGCGAAGGACACGCGGGTAGGACCGGCCGCGAGGAACCGGACGCTGGCCGAGGAACGGCGCACGGTCACCGGAAGGCATCCGTCGACCACTGCGGTACTGGTGGCTGCGGGGCTCTACGGAGTCCTGGCGCTGGCGTCCTGCGGCGTCCAGTTGATCAGGGGGGATACGTGGCAAAGCTGGCACGAAACGGCGCGCTTCACCCTGGGGCCGGCCCTGGGTACTGCGGCGATCCTCCTGGCCATCGTCTGGCTGATCTGGTGCGCCCGTACCCGCACCGCTGCCGAGGAGTTCGCCCCGGGCCGATTGCGTTACGGCCCCTCGGTGGCCGTCACGTCGTGGTTCATTCCCTTCGGGAACCTCATCCTGCCGAAGCGGATCGCCGATGACGTCTGGCACGCCTCCGGAACACGATCTCCCGGTGGAGGGATGGCTCCGGCCGCGAGGCTCCACACCTGGTGGTGGCTGTGGATCGTCAGCGGTCCCCTGTCGCCGCTGTTCTGGGTGAGTTCCGTCGGCTGGATGAGTGACTACTTTCGCCACCATGATCTGGAAGCCGCCGCCACGGCGGGCCTCCTGATCCGCTTGCTCGCCGTGCCCACGGCCGTGGCAACCGCCCTCTACGTCTCCCGGCTCAGCGCCATGCAGCAGGCACACCGTAGCGCCTGACGACATGGCACCGCATCCTCCTCGGATGGCAGAACGCCCCATCACCACCGAATGTGCGATGGAGCCGGTCGATTGACAGACCCTCTTCGTGGTCGACGGCCAGGTGACGGCCCATGGACGACCCCTCGGGACCGCTCTCGGCGCCCAAGTGTCGGTGCGTCCTCGGCCTTGGCGGGCTCCGGTGCACCAACCGGAGGGCCTCAAGTACATGGGCACAGCCTGTTCGCGCCACTGGTCCGGGCCGGCTCCGGACTGATGTTGCCGAAAGCCGCGCGAGCGGCGCCGGGGCTTTCTGTGAGTTCTACAGCGGGAGGATTGCCCAGTGTCGGCGTCCGTCGTCGGCGGTGTCGGTACCGCACGCCACCGCGCCGCGGGCGGTGAGCTCCGGAAGGACTGCATCGTTGGTGACGGCGAGGCCGGGCTGGTGGGACAGGGCGACGATGAGCGCCTGGCGGTCCTGGTCGGCGAGGTGGAGGGAGACGCGGCGACCCCCGTCGGCGACGGCGGTGGCCACCAGGAGCTCGGTCAGGTCGGCGGCGGCCTGGTCGGCTTCCCTGTAACCCCATTCGTGGAGCCGGTCCAGAACGTGCCCGGTCGCCTTCCTCGCGGACCACGGAGCAGCCTCCAGCGACCAGTTGGCACTGCGCCGGTTGCGGACCTGCATCCGGGCCCTGGCCGTCCCTTGCAGGCTGGTCTCCGGACGCGGCGGGGAGAGCGGGCGTTTCGGCGGGGGCGGGGTCCTGGGCGGGTAATCCGGGGTGTGCTCAGCCATATCCACCTGAACTCCCAGCGTCGGCACAGACCTTCATCCTAGGGCCAACCTTTGCGCCGAGCGTGCGCTTCGGCGGACTGCGACGTCAGCAGTACTGATTGCGCAGACTGCGCAATCAAGCTCCGGGGATCCTCTTGCACTTGCGGTGCGGTGCAGTGACGTCACGACGCGTCCGCCGGTCTGTGCGCCGAGGTGGCCGCACCTCGCCGACGGCTGGGTAACGGTCGAGCGGTCCACGCCGAACCAGCAGGCCGCCGCGTCATGAGGCACCCCCTGACGAAGGTGCACGAGCGTTGCCGAGAGCCGGTCCACGAAACCATGCGGTGCTTCGCACCGGCGCCAACCGTTCCCCACCACGCAGCCATGCCCGACGATCCGAGATCGGCGTCTCACCGCTACCGAACTCGAATGGGTGATGTCGGAGAACGGCGAGTGTGGTGGTCCGCGAGCTGCTCCGGGGATGGCTGGTGCGTCAGGATGAGCCCATGGCCGAGAATGAAGCGGATCTGCTGGCGTTGCTGCGCGAGCTCGATGATCCGGAGTGGTTGGAGTGGCCGCAGCACTACGACCGTGGCGAGGTCGCAGTGCACTTCGGTGTTCTGGTGGCCCGGCTCGAAGGTGACTTCGCAGCTCGCTGCACGACCGAGCAGGACACCCAGGACTTGAAGTCTCCAGGTGTTCACGATCAAGGGGAAGCTTCATCGACCCAGACCGGGGCCCGCTTGCAGTACTGCACGAGCTCGGCGGTGGCCGCCACGTTCTCCTTGTACGGCAGGGTGGGGGCGTCGTACATCACCGACGGCACCAGGGCGATGCCAAGGGGGTCGGCCAATGCGCTCCGGGCGTCCTCCACGGCCGGTGCGAGATTCTCACCGAGGTGGACTCGCAGCAGGGCGAGCGCTGTCGTGGCGAACCGGGTCTGCACCACCGAGCGCTCGTCGGCGAACGGCAGTGCCAGGACGTGGTCGACGGTCCGGACGACGGGCGTGGTGTCGTCCGCCGTGATCACGGTGGTGACGGTGGTGCCGCGCAGGTGCCCCAGCAGATCGAGGACCTCGGTGGTCGTGCCCGACCGCGTCACCGCCAGCACACGGTCGTAGCGGCGACCGGCCGGGAACTGGTAGAGCGGCGTACGACTGGGCCATGAACCACGAGGTGCCGCAGCCGACGACGGCGACCTCTTCGCCGGGCGCTGGGAGCGCGGCCCTGCCGGGACCGGCCGCCACGGCCGGGACCTGGGACCAGCACGAGGGCTGGTCGGCTATTTCTTCCAGAGTGACGACATGCTCTTTTCCTCTGTTCGAAGGTTCTGGACGGGGCTGGTGGCGGGTTCCGGCCCCGCATCAACCGCCGCCAAGTGAGGTGATGGCCTCACCCGCCGGCGAGGTCCAGGTGGAGGACCGGTGGATGCGTTGCGTTCTCCCTCGAGTCGAGGACGACGGCGAGCCCCGGGGCGGCTTCGGCCACGGCCAGGCCGACCGGTCGCCGAAGCAGGGCCTGGGCGGCGACGTGGCCGGTCACATCGAAGGTGAGCGTGGACTTCGTGGTGGTGGCGGAGGATGAGGACAGGGCACTCCCGAGGGCAGGTCTCGTGTTCCAGTTCAGGCCGGACTCGCTCCACGAGACGTCGGCCACCGCGTAGGCGCCAAGGGTGGCGCTGGTGCCGCCGCTGTCGGAGACGAAACCGTGCACCGAGAGAGCGGCGGCGGTGACCGTCCCGAAGACGCATGTGGTGTCGAAGGCCAGGAACGCCTGCCTGCTGAACCCGCTGCCGGCGGCGTTCTTGACGACGAGAGTGGTGGCCGTGCCGTGGTTCGTGTCGGCGTAGGAGCCATCGCGAACGTACGTGTCGGCCATAGGGGTGAGGGTCGCGGAGGTCACGTTGAACGACGCCTCACGGGTGGCTCCGGCCGCGTCGGAGACGTCGACCGTCAGGGTGATGGTGGGTGAGGACCGGGTGACCGTGATGCCGGGGTCCGCGCTGATGAGGGAGCCGCCCAGAACCAGTTGCACGGTGACGGTGGACGCGGCCCGGCTGGGATCGGAGACGCCGATGACCAGCCGTCCGCCCTGCTGCCGCATGATCACGGAGCATGGTGCGCCGACGGTGATCCCGCCGGCGGATCCGGCACTGAAGAAGTTCACGGCGGTCAGCCCCAGGGAGGTATCGCGAACGGCCTGCACGGAGGCGGAGTTGGCCAGCACGGTGACGGTGGGCGAGTCGGAGCGGCGCTCGGTCCGCGCCGCACTGAATCCGGGCAGCAGGACATAGGCGTAGGACCCGGCCGAAGGGGCGGTGCCGTGGGACAGGCACAGGGATGCGTACCGTCGGGTGATGGTGTCGGTGGTGCCGGCTGTGTTGATGTCGCTCCAGGCGCCCGTGCGGGCAGTGCGGGCGGCCTGGACGCGGGCTCCGCCCGGGAACAGGTAGCCGCCGACGCCCTCCAGGTGCGCCCAGCCTGAGACGTCGAGGGTGTCCGACCAGCCGAGGGCCGGGGACTGCGGGGCGCCGTCCACGGTGAGGGTCTGGGTGCCGTCGGCACCCAGGTTGCGGTTCTCCACTACCGTGACGACCTCGGCCCCGCTGCCGCCGGTGATGTCCGCGCCCAGACAGGCCACGGAGTCGCCCAGGCAGAACCACGACTTCTTGGCGCCGAGCGTCGAACCGTACTGGCGGAAGTCCATTCCGACGCTGCCGTATCTTCCGGCCAGACTCGCGCCCCCCACCCAGGTCGCGGCCGGCCGCGTGCCGGTTCCGGCGGAGTCGGCGAGTGCGAGAGTGTCCACGGTGGTGCCCGGCAGACGGTTCGGGTCCACGGTGGGCCAGTAGCCGTCGGTGTAGTGGCCGAGGTCGGAGTCGAGATAGAGGTATCCCATGCCGTCACCGGTGTGCCAGCCGTGCAGGTTCTCGCCGTTCATCGCCTCGTAGCGGGCGATGCGCGCGGAGGACATGGCGAGGGCGAACGCCCAGCCTTCGCCGCGGTGCACGGCCCGGTCCATGGAGGGGAACTGGACGTGCCCCGCGGGTTCGGGGGCGGGGGTGACGGAGGAGTCGTCGAGCACCGGTCGCGCCAGCGCGATGCCCGCGACGCCTGCGGTACTGGCGAAGGGTGCGTACGCGTCGCCGCGGGTGATCCAGCCCTTGGCACGGCTTCTGAACCGGGTGGCCTGGTCCGTGGCCGGCGCGGAGAGGGCGGCGCGCAGCACGGCCTGGGCGATGAGGTTCCCGTCGTAGAAGTCGGTCTCGGTGGAGCGGCTGATGGCCCTGCCCCGGACGGCGTCCATGCACAGGCCGTTCCACACCCAGGGGGCGAAGGCGCTGTCGATGGAGTCGTGGATGTGCGCGGCTGCCGGGTCGGTGATGTCCCAGTCGGAGCTCTCCAGCAGTTGGAAGAGCATGGCGAGTCCTCGCAGCAACACCATGCCGTAGGTGCCGGTGTACGGGATGGAAGTGTGCTGGACGAAGGAGCCGTCGGCGTACAGGCCGTCTCCCGTCGTGACGTAGGGGAAGACGTCGGACAGCGCGGCGGCCGCCGTCGTCAGACGCTCGCTGTTCCTGCCGAGGATGCCGCGGAGGGCGACCACCTGACACAGGTCGACCCGGTTCGCGCCGGTCGAGGTGGTGCGGGCGGTGCCGTACCTGTTGAGGGTGGGATCGGGGACGAAGTGGTCGATCGCCGCGGTGTAGTTGTCCAGCTGGGTGGTGGTCAGCAGCGGATAGACGTGCACAGCCGCGTTGGTCAGGGAGACCGGCGAGCCGATCTCCCACTCCCACCAGTTTCCGGACTCCGTCGCGAGGGCGTTGTAGACCTGCGCGTGCAGGAAGTCCAGGCCTGCCACGACGGCGGCGCCGAGCGCGTGGTCGGCGTACAGGGCGCGGCCGCTGCCGTCGGTGGTCACGGTGCCGGGGGTGGCGTAGGCGGTGGCCATGGTCGCCAGTTGCTTGTAGCCGGCCGTCATGTTGGCCGGGACGGACAGGGGCAGGCCGGGCCAGAGGGAGTTCGCAGAGGCGTTCGGGGAGAGGGAGTTCCACAGGCCGGTGGCGGTGGTGGACAGGGTCGTCAGGGCGGTGGCGTACCCGGTGTCGGACGGGTCTATGGAGCCGCCCGTCAGGATGGCTCCCCATGTGGCACGGAGGGTGTCGTAGGCGTCGTCGGCCGCGGCTGCCGGGGTGGCGCCGGCGAGCAGCTGGGCGGCGCCGGTCAGCGGGGCGAGCGTCAGTGCGGCGGCGGTCAGGAAGCTGCGGCGGCCGAGCCGCCCGGTGGTGAACTCGTGCACGGGATCTCCTCGGGTGTGCGGTGCGATGACGTGTGTGATCGGACAGCGGACGGAGTTTCGGTGCAGGGGGAACGGGTGCGGGAAGCCTGTCTACGGCGCGGAGGAACGGCGGCGGCACGGTCCTGGCGGTGGTGCCGAGAGGGCGTCCAGGGCGAGCAGGCCGGCGCCCCGGCAGCCGGCCTCGGCGCCCAGCTCCGCCGCCACCAGGTCCGGAACCGCGTGGAAGCGCAGTCGGTCGGCCAGTGCTGCGCGAACCGGTCCGAGCAGGGCCTCGCCCGAGCGGGCAAGACCGCCGCCCAGCACCACGAGACCGGGATCGCACAGGACCGTGTATACGGCCAGCCCTTCGGCGAGAGCTTCGACGGCTTCCTGCCAGATGCGGCGGGCCAATGGGTCTCCGGCGGCTGCCAGTCGCGAGACCTCCTCGGCGGAGACGTGCCCGGCGGCCTTCCCACCCGCGGACCGGCGGGCCGCCCGGGTGTACCGGCGCGCTACGGCCGAGGCGGAAGCGAGGGTTTCCAGGCAGCCCTGGTTCCCGCAGCCGCACTCCGGGCCGCCGCGCCGTACGGTCAGATGCCCGAGTTCGCCGGCACCGCCGCCACTGCCTCCGTGCGCCAGGCCGCCGCGGACGTGGGCCGCGGCGATCCCGGTGCCGAGCGCGGCGAACAGGAACTCGTCCCGGTCGCGCGCCGCACCCAGCCGCCCCTCGGCCACCGCCCCGGCCCTGACATCATGCCCCAGTACCACGGGCAGGCCCAGCCGCTCCGCCAGCAGGTCGCGCAGCGGGAGGTCCCGCCAGCCCAGGTTGGCGGAGTACACCGCCCGTCCCGCTCCTTCGGCGACAATCCCGGGGACCGCCACACCGACGGCGAGCGGCGACGACCCGAACGTCTCGACGGCATCGTCGGCGAGGGCCTCGGCTGTCTCCGTCACCCGGTCCACGACCGCCTCCGGCCCGCGTTCACGGCGGGTGGCCCGGCGCACGCTCCGGATCACACCGCCGTCGTGCGCCACGAGTGCGGCTTTGATCTCGGTGCCGCCGAGGTCGACGGCAACGACGTGACCGTGCGTCACCACAGCGGCGATCCTGGGGCGCTCTTCCGTGCCGCCCTCACCCTCGGCCACGGCCTGCGCACGGGGTCGTGCGGTGTCTGTGTTCATGAGCCCCCCTCGGGCCGGTCCTTCACGGGCGCGGGTGTGCATGGGCGGTCTCGCGGGCACCTTCCGGCGACGGACCGCAGCGCGTGTCAGGCGGTGGCGACGGCCGGCTCCGCACCGAGGACGATCCGTCGGCCGCTGCCGAAGGACTCGTACACGCCTTCGATGACCTCGATGACCCGTCGCCCGTGCTCGGCCGGTACGGCCGGGGGCTGTTCGCCGCGGACGGCGGCGGCGAACGCGGCGAGTTCGGCGTGGAAGGCCCGTGGTACGTCGTCCGCGGACTCCTCGGCGAGCACGACCGGGGTGCCGAATCCACCGGGCTGCCCGGAATCGTCCGGGCAGCCGTCCGCGTAGAGCTCGGCTCCCGCGCCGCGGGCCACCCGGATCGCGCCCCGTTCGCCGATCAGGACGAGTTCGTCGCGGGACGGCAGCCCGGTGCTGGTCACTCCGATGTGCCCGGTCAGACCGCCCTCCAGCTCCAGGCGTGCCAGCACGTCGGTCTCCACGCCCGCTTTCAGGCGATGGCCGGCGGTGGCGGCGACCGCGACCGCCCGGCGCCCTGTGAGCCACAGGAGCCGGTCGACGCAGTGCGCTCCGATGTTCATGAAGACGCCGCCGCCGGAGACGGCCGGGTCGAAGAACCAGGAGGGGCGGCTGCCCGGACGATAGTCGGTGCTGCGCCAGTCGGAGACCGCGAGCAGAGGACCGATGGCGCCGGCGTCGAGCGCCGCCTTGGCCGCGGCCATCGGCGGCAGGAAGTGCTGGATGTGTCCCACGAACAGCACGACGTCGGCGGCCCTGCAGGCGCGCTCCATGATGGCGCAGTCCTCGGTGGTGGTGGCCATGGGCTTCTCCACCAGTACGTGGAGTCCGGCCGCGGCGCAGTCCGTGACGATGTCGGTGTGCAGCGCGTGGGGCGTGTTGACCACGACCGCGTCGACCGCGCCCGAAGCGATCAGCTGCCGGTGGTCGGTGTGGACGTCGGCTCCCGCGGGAACCGCGAGCGCTCGCGCCGTGTCGGCGACAAGGTCGCACACGGCGGTCACCCGCAAGCCGGAGGTGGCCGCCGCGGCTTCGGCGTGCAGGGCTCCGACGGCGCCGGCGCCTATCAGACCGAGCCGGATCTCACTCACGAATCTGTCTCCCGTTTCATCAGAGTGTTTCTGGTGCGAACCCGCCGAGGCGTCTCGGGCGCGGGTCCGACGTGGTTCTCGGTGGGGGGCAAGCGCTGCCCGCAGGACTGCCGGACGGTGATGCCGGGGCGCAGCATGACGTGCCGGCGCGGCAGGCCGGGGTTGTCGAGCCGGCGCAGCAGGGTCTCGGCGGCCGTCACGCCCAGCAGGTGCTTGGGCGGCGCGACCGCGGTGAGCGAGATGTCCGCGAGGTCGGCGATCTCGTCGTCGTAGGCGACCACGGCGAGGTCCCCGGGCACGGTCAGTCCGGCCCGGCGTGCGGCGCCGACCAGCATCGCGGCCTGCCGGTCGCCGAAGCACACCACCGCGCTCGCCTGGGCGGCGCGCAGACCGGCCAGACACCGGTCTGCCGTCGCCGGGCTCCATTCCTCCCGGCTGGCACGGAACACCGTGGTGACGCAGCCCAGTTCTGTCGCCGCCTGCCGGAATCCGTCGGCCACCGGCGAGGCGGTCGGACTGGGCTCCCGCAGGGCCAGTCCGACGGCATGGTGCCCGAGCGCGGCGAGGTGCCGTACGGCGTCGTAGGCGCCGGCCTCGTGATGGGTACATACATATTCGTTGATGTCGCCCAGGGAGGTGCCGCGGCGTTCCATCAGGACGGCTGGCACCGGGAGTGCGGAGAGCCAGCTGAGGTGGCGCTCGGCCGGCTCCGGGCCGGTGAGCGTGGGCACCACGAGCAGGCCGTCCACACCTGCTTCGAGCATGTCCTGGAGGTCTTTGCGCTCGCGCCTCTGGTCATAGCCGGAGCAGGCGAGCAGGAGCCTTGCCCCGGCGGCGGAGAGCGTCTCCTCGATCCCCTGGAGGACTCGCGGGTAGTAGAAGGTGGTGTCGGGGACGACGACACCGATCAGTGCCCGGCCGGTGCCGGGCGCGTCGGGCGGGAGAACGAAGGTTCCGGAACCCTGGCGGCGTACGACCAGACCTTCGGCGACCAGCTCGTCGACGGCACGCCGGACGGTGCTCACCGACGTTCCGCTGCTCATGGACAGTTGCTTCTCTGTCGGTATGCGGCCGTCCGCGGGCCAGGTTCCTTGGCGTATCCGCTGGCGCAGCTCGCGTGCGAGCCGGCGGAACTTCAGGTCCGGGGTGTCCTCCGAAGTGTCAGCCTCGGACGGATGCACGTTCTCTGCCATGTGTTTCCTCTGACTCTGCCAGGTCTGGCGTCACTTGACCGAGCCGACCGTCATGCCCTCGATGATGCGTCGGCCCAGCCATACATAGCAGGCGAGGACGGGAAGGATGACCATGGCCACACCGGCGAACAGGCCGCCCCAGTCGGCCCCGTTGTACTGCATCTGCTGCAGGAAGCCGAGCAGTGCGAGGGGGAGCGTCTGGTGGTCGGTGGTCTGGATGAAGACCAGAGCGAAGACGGTCTCCCCCCAGTGCTGGATGATGTTGAGGATCAGTACGGTGACCAGGCCGCCGCGGGCGAGCGGCAGCATCACCTGTACGAAGGTGCGCAGTGGGGAGGCACCGTCCAGGGACGCCGCCTCCTCGAGCTCGACGGGCAGCGTGGAGAAGAAGCCGGTCAGGAAGAACACCGCGAACGGCAGCGAAGTCGCCACATAGACGATGATCAGACCGAACAGGGTGTCCACGAGCAGGAGCTGGTTCATCACCACGAACAGGGGAAGCATGACGACCTGAGCGGGGATGCCGAGTCCCAGCACGAAGAACAGGGTGAAGCCGCCGTTGAAGCGAGTGGTGATGCGGCTGAGCACGTAGGCGGCGGGCGCGGCGAGGAGCAGGGTGCCGAGTGCGGTGCCGCCCACCACGAGCACGGTGTTGAGGAATGCCTGCCCGAACAGGCCGCTGGTCCACGCACGCGCGTAGTTGCCCCATTGCAGGGCGTCCGGGAGCTGCCAGGGGTCGGTGAATATCTCGTTCGCGGTCTTCAGCGACGACAGCAGGACCCACAGGCCGGCCAGGACGTTGAAGCCGACGACGAGCCAGACCAGGGGGACTCCGAGGAGCCGGGTGGTGGTGAGCCGGCCGCGCAGGCGAGCGGGGCGACCGGGTGGCGTGGTGACGGCCATGACACGGGCCTCCGGGGATGTGGTGGGCGGAACGGTCAGAACTGCACGGTGTCGCGGCGCATGATCCGCCGGATGAGCACCACCAGTACGGCGACGAGGGCCAGCATGACCACGGCGCTCGCGGCGGCAGAGCCGTAGCGGGGCACGCCTCCGGAGGCGAACGCCTCGCCGTAGGTGTAGACGGCGGTGTTCCACACCCCGGTGTCGGGCATCTGCCCGGCGGCGCCCGCGAAGGCGTAGATGAATTCGAAGACCTTCACGGCGCTGATCGTCCACAGCACCGCGCACACCCCGGCCACCTCCCAGATCAGCGGCAGCGTCACATGGCGGAACTTCTGGAAGGTGTTCGCGCCCGCGAGATCGCAGTCCTCGTACAGCTCGGGCGGGATCTGGTCCACGGCGGCCATCAGGATGGTGGTGTAGAAGCCGGTGGAGGTCCACACCAGGCCGATCATGATGACCCGGAAGAGGTTCTCCTGGCCCAGCCAGTTGGGCGGCTCGTCCATGCCGAGCATCGAGGCGAGCGAGTCGGCGAGCCCGTCGTGCTGGAACAGGAAGCCCCACAGGATCGCGAGCGCGAGGGTGGGAACGATGTTGGGGAAGAAGAGGATGGACCGGGCGGCCTTGCGGCCACTCATCTCGCGCAACACCATCGTCAGCCCGAAGGAGACGGCGAAGGTCAGACCGCCCACCCCGAAGATGATCCACAGGGTGTTGCCGAACGACTGTCGGAACGTGGGGTCTTCGAACAGCCTCTGGTAGTTGTCGAGCCCGACGAACGACATGGGTCCGGCCCCGCCCCACTTGTTCAGACTCAGCCAGAGCGTGAACAGGGACGGTCCTGCGAAGAACACCAGGTACACCAGGACGCCTGGCAGGAGCAGCGGCCAGAAGAGTCTGCGGCGCCGAGCCGCGAGCGGGCTGGGCCCGCTCGGGGAATCCGCGGCGGCCGGTGCCGGCTCTCGCCGCTGGGAGAGCGGCGGGTCGGCGAGCTCGGTGGCGCTCATGAGGCCGACTTCCAGTAGGCGGCGGAGCCGGACTTCAGCTCACCCGCGAAGGCCTTGGCCGTGAGGTGGCCGGTGATGAACTTGGTGTTGAGCGGCAGGAAGACCTTGGTGTACCACTCGGCCTCGGTCTCCTTGACCCCGTCGAGCGTCTTCACGACCTTCCCCGAGGCGACCGCCTTCTGTGCGTCGGCCAAGTCCTTCGGGGCCGCGATGTCGGAGCGCGGGGTGAGGTTCGACGCCTTGGTGGAAATGCCTTCCAGCTGCTTCTTGGCGAGGAAATAGGCGATGAACTGCTCGGCGGCGGAGGCGTTCTTGGCCTTCTTGGGGATCGAGAAGCCGATCAGCGAGATGTCCTGGCTGATGTCCCCGCCCTCCTCGAACGCGGGGAAGGGGAACGACCGGTAGGTGAGGCCGGGTGACGCGAACTCGGCGGTCTCGCTGGGAGCGAAGGTACCGAGCAGCAGGAAGTCCGACGCGCCCTGCGCCCACTTCTGCTGGACCGCCGGCCACTTGGACCCGTCGTATCCAGGGGTGAAGTCGTCGGAGGAGACCAGCTTCTCGATCCGGCGCAGCGCGTCGACGAAACCCTCCGCCTCGAACGCGGCGCCGCTCTTGTCCCTGGCCGCCTTGGCGAAGGCGCCCGGCCCGAGTTCGCGCAGGACGGCGTAGTACGTCCAGTAGGCCGCGTAGTCGGGGATGTCGCCGTCCAGCGCCAGAGCCCCGTCGCCCCCATGGGCCTTCTTGCGGTCGGCGAGCAGTTCTGTGAGGTCGGCCCAGGTCGTGGGCGGGTTCTCCGTGACGTCCGGCAGGGCGTTGCCGTCGTACCAGATCTGCGTGGTCAGCACCTCGTAGGGGATCTGCCACAGTGCCCCGTCGGTGGTGTTCAGATCGCGGTAGCGCTCCGGTATGACGCTGCCGACGGTGTTACCGCTCTCGCCGGGAATCGGCTTGTCCAGCACGGATGTGAGATCCAGGGCCTGGCCGGTGGCCTGGAGCTGCGCGTAGGCGAACCGGTCCGCGGAGTCGACGAGGTCGGCGGGTACGTTGGCGGTGTTCAGCGTCGGCGCCAGCTGCTGGATCACCTGGCGGCCCTTCCACTGGACGTCGACCTCGATGCCGGTGTCCGCGGTGAACTGTTCGATCGCGGCGCTCAGCACCTCGGCCTGCGGCTCGTCCTGCTTCCACATCGACCAGTACGTGAGCGACGTGCCGTCCGCGCTGCCTGATCCGGTGCCGGAGGAGCAGGCAGCGGTGGAGAGAACGAGCGCGGTCGCCAGGGCGGTGGTGAGAATCGCACGGCGAGAGGGGCGAGAAGGACTGTCGGAAGGTCTGGCACTGCGCATGGGGCACTCCTCGGAGACTGCGACTTGGGGGCGAGCCGCGCGGTTGCCACATGTTTTCCAGTCATTCATTGACCGGTCAATCGTCCTCGGACCACATGAATGAGAGATGAATCCCGCCGTCGGCCGCCGATACGGCTGGATCGCCTCACGCCGTGCTGGTGCTCCACGGATTCATGGTGAATTCATCATGCGAGCGCCGGTTGATACGGGCCCGGAGCCCGCGCAGGATCGGATGCACCCCAGGCATGTGGGCCCGCCCCCTGCCCGTCGCACCAGGAGGTACCCATGGCCAGCCGCGATCCCAGCCGGCCCAATGTCCTGCTCATCCTCTCCGACGACCAGGGCCCCTGGGCCATGGGCTGCGCGGGCAACCACGAGATCCACACTCCGCACCTGGACGCCCTCGCCGCCCGCGGAACCCGCTTCAGCCGGTTCTTCTGCACCTCGCCGGTCTGCTCACCGGCCCGTGCCTCGTTGTTCACCGGTCTGTTGCCCTCCCAGCACGGTGTCCACGACTGGCTCTCGTACCACCACGCCGGCCGCACCGGAGTCGACTTCCTCGCCGACCGGCTCCTCTTCACCGATCTGCTCGCCGACGCGGGATACCGCCTGGGCCTGAGCGGCAAGTGGCACCTCGGCGCCAACGACCGGCCGCGCAAGGGCTTCGTCCACTGGTACGCCCACGAGAGCGGTGGAGGTCCGTACCACGGGGCGCCCATGTACCGCGACGAGGTGCGCTCCGAGGAACCCGGTTATCTCACCGACGCCCTGGCGGACGACGCCGAGCGCTTCCTGGCAGCCGAGTCCGAGCGGCCCGAACCCTTCCATCTGTCCCTGCACTTCACCGCCCCGCACAAGCCATGGAAGGGCCAGCACCCCGAGCGATTCACCGACCTGTACGAGAACTGCGCGTTCGAAACCTGCCCGCAGGGGCCTCCCCACCCATGGCAGCCCCTCGATGAGGACGGGGCCCCGATCGGCGGCGAGAGCGACACCCGCCAGGCCCTGATCGGCTACTTCGCAGCGACGACCGCCATGGACGCCGCCATCGGCCGCGTCCTCGCCCGGCTCGACGCACTGGGCCTCACCGAATCCACCCTCACCGTCTTCACCAGTGACAACGGCTTCAACGCCGGCCACCACGGCATCTGGGGCAAGGGCAACGGCACCTTCCCGCAGAACATGTACGACAGCTCGGTGATCGTGCCGTGCCTGATCGCACAACCCGGCCGTGTCGCCCAGGGACGCCACTGCGACGCGCTGCTGTCCCAGTACGACATCCTGCCTACTCTCGTCGACCACCTCGGACTCGACCACTCCCCCGACCCCGGCCTCCCCGGACGCTCCTTCACCGATCTCCTGGGAGACGATCCCCTACCGGACGGCGCCACACCGGACCGCGAACGGGTGGTCGTGTACGACGAGTACGGCCCGGTCCGCATGATCCGCACGCGCGACTGGAAGTACGTCCACCGCTACCCCCACGGTCCGCACGAACTGTACGAACTGGTCACCGACCCCGGCGAGGAGCAGAACCTGGTGGACGACCCGCGGCACGGGGCCGTCCGCACGGAGCTGGCCGCGCGTCTGGACGCCTGGTTCGCCGCATACGTCGACCCGGCCCTCGACGGTGCGCGCCTGCCCGTCACCGGCTCCGGCCAGCGCACCCCTGTCACCCCGGGGTCGCTCGCCACCGCTTTCGAACCCCTGTCCGATGGCTGAGCGCCGGACCGCCGCCGCCGTCGCCTCGACTTCTCCGCCTCCCCCGGCCTGCGACCGCCTCGCGACCGTCAGACGGAACTGGGCAGGGCCGCAGACGCAGCCCTGGCCTACACCGCGGCTGTCCTCCTCCCACCCGGACGCCGACGTGCGGATGCTCGGGTCTGTGCCTGAGCGATCCTGGTCGGGTGAGCCGAGGGAAAGACAGCAGATCGGCGGAAGCCGCGCTGAGGGATCTGCAGCGGTACGAGACCTTGTTGTCCGCGACCAGGCAGAGCCTGTGGACGATGTCCTTGGACGGGGAGGTCACCATGCTGCTGCACGGCGACCACTCCGCTCTCGCCGTCGGCCCGGCGGAGACCCGGGGAGCCTGGCTCGATTCCTCGCACCCGAGGACCGGGCGCGCGTCGAGCGGGAATGGGACGCCGCGGTGGCTGAGGACAGCCCGTTCGACGCTGTGGTCCGAGTCCGGGAGAGGGCAGAGGGCGGGAAGCCCTGCCGGTACCGGCATCTCCAGGTGACCGCGGTTCCGGTGGTGCGCGGTGGACGGACGGTGGAGTGGGGCTGATGTTCCGGCATCTCCTGCTCGACAGCGAGAAGCACGCATCGGGCTAGTTCCAGCTCGGAGATTCGACTCTGCCGTTGCTCGAGTTCATCGTCCGGCATCGGGCGGAGCAGGACACCGCACGCCAGTTGGGTGCGCCGGGCGATTCCGAGCCGGTTGGCCAAACCGGAGCGAAGCCTCGGGTGACCGGCTGATACCGAGGTCGCTCGATCGCCGGTAAGGGCTCCCCAAGGCCTGGACTCCCTATCAGGCCGGGCCATGATCCGGGCCGGAATTGAAGAGCCCCGAACACGCGGCTGAAGAGGTTGGGAGCGTCGCGCGCGAGGCAAGTCGACGATGAAGGAGCGCGCGGTGCCCACCACTCGATGACACTCGCCGCTGTCATGACCCTGGCGGGACCACCCGATCACCCCCCACAATGCAAGTGGGAGCGCTCCCACTTGCAGGAAGGCAGCTCTCCCATGCCCATCGCCCCCGTCGAAGAAAGGCTTCCCCGGTGAACGCCTCACCACTTTCCGCACGGCCTGTGCGCACCCGCCCTCGGCACGGGCGACGTGTGCTCGGGATGTCAGCCGCCGCCTTACTGTTCGCGGCGGCGCTGGCGGTGCCCGGAACGGCCGGTGCGCTCGAAGCCGAACCCGGCCCCGAGCAGATCTCCAACGGCGATTTCGCCGCCGGGACCGCCCCCTGGTGGTGGACGGCGAACGCGCCGGCGGCGGTCGCGGACGGCCGGCTCTGCGCACAGGTGCCCGCCGGTACGACCAACGCCTGGGACGTCATCATCGGCCAGAACGACGTACCGATCGTCGCGGGTGAGAGCTACGAGCTGTCCTACACGGCCACTTCCACCGTGCCTCTGGCCGTCCAGACCCGGGTCCAGGAGGCGACCGAGCCGTACACGACCGTGCTCGCCACTGCGGACCCCGTGGGCACGGAGGTGACCGAGGTGACGCGTACGTTCACGGCCTCGGCCGATCTGCCGGCCGCGTCGGTGCAGTTGCAGATAGGCGGCGGTGAGCGGGCGACGACCTTCTGTCTGGATGACGTGTCCCTGCGGGGTGGCGCCGAACCGCCCGTGTACGTGCCCGACACGGGCTCGCCCGTACGCGTCAACCAGGTCGGCTACCTGCCCGACGGCCCCAAGAGCGGCACCGTGGTCACCGATGCCGACGCACCGCTGACCTGGACGGTGAAGGCCCAGGACGGTTCTAGGGCCGCCACCGGGACGACCGTTCCCCAAGGCGAGGACCCCACCTCGCACCAGCGGGTCCACACCTTCGACTTCGACGGCCTCACCGAGCTGGGAGACGGCTACACCGTCGAGGTGGACGGCGAGGTCAGCGAGCCGTTCTCGATCCGCGGTGACCTGTACGACAAGCTGCGCTCCGACGCGCTGGCGTACTTCTACCACAACCGCAGCGGGGCACCCATCGAGGCGGACCTCGTGGGCGCGGAGTACGCACGCCCGGCCGGCCACATCGGTGTCGCCCCCAACAAGGGCGACACGGACGTTCCCTGTCAGCCCGGAGTCTGTGACTACCGGCTGGATGTGTCGGGCGGTTGGTACGACGCGGGCGACCACGGCAAGTACGTGGTCAACGGCGGCATCTCGGTGGCCCAGCTGATGTCCACGTACGAGCGCACCCTGACCGCCCCGAACGGCGAGTCGGCGGAACTGGGAGATGGCAAGCTGCGGGTGCCCGAACGCGACAACGGGGTGCCGGACATTCTGGACGAGGCGCGCTGGGAGATGGACTTCCTGATCAAGATGCAGGTGCCGACCGGCGAACCGCTGGCGGGAATGGCGCACCACAAGATGCACGACGCCGAGTGGACCGGGCTGCCGATGAAGCCGCATCTCGACCCGCAGCAGCGTGAGTTGCACCCGCCGTCGACGGCCGCCACGCTGAACCTCGCCGCCTCGGCCGCACAGTGCGCCCGGCTCTACGCCCCCTTCGACGAAGACTTCGCCGACCGTTGCCTGCGGGCCGCCGAAACCGCGTGGGCCGCGGCGAAGCAGCACCCGGACGTGCTCGCCGACCCCGATGACGGAACCGGCGGCGGCGCGTACAGCGACAACGACGTCTCGGACGAGTTCTACTGGGCCGCCGCCGAGCTGTTCACCACCACGGGCAAGGACACCTACCGCCAGGCGGTGCTCTCCTCCGACCTGCACGGGGACACGGACGCGGTCTTCCCGGCGGGCGGCGGAATCTCATGGGGATCCACCGGTGGACTCGGTGTCCTCACGCTTGCCACCGTGCCGAACGGCCTGACATCGGCGCAGCTCGACGAGGTCCGCTCCGTCGTCACCACGGCCGCCGACCGTTACGCCGCGCAGTCCGGCGCCCAGGCGTACGGGCTGCCGTACGCCCCTCAGGGCGGGGACTACGTCTGGGGATCCAACAGTCAGGTCCTGAACAACATGATCGTGCTGGCCACGGCCCACGACCTGACCGGCAAGGCCGCCTACCAGGGCGCCGTGTTGCGGGGCGCCGACTACCTGTTCGGCCGCAACCCCCTGAACCAGTCGTACGTCACCGGCTACGGCGAGCGGGACTCCCACAACCAGCACCATCGCTTCTGGGCGCACCAGAACGATCCCGCTCTGCCCCACCCGGCCCCAGGTTCGGTGGCTGGTGGGCCCAACCTCACCGCAGCCGGCTCCGGAGACCCGGTAGCGAAGGACAAGCTGAGCGGCTGCGCCCCGGCCATGTGCTACATCGATGACATCGGCTCCTGGGCGACCAACGAGATCACCATCAACTGGAACGCGCCGCTGGCATTCATCGCCTCCTACCTGGACGACGCGGGCGCGGGCGACCCGGCCGCCCAGGCCCGTGCGTGCGAGGTCACCTACTCCTCACACCCGTGGAACAGTGGCTCGACGGTGACGGTCCGCGTGGAGAACACCGGCTCCGAGCCGGTCTCGCCGTGGGAGCTGACCTGGCTGCTCTCCGGTGAACAGAAACTGAGTCACACCTGGAGCGCGGACTTCACCCAGTCCGGCCGCACGATCAGCGCGAAGCCGCTGGCGTGGAACCGGACGTTGGCCCCCGGGGCGGCGGTCGACTTCGGCTTCAACACCTCAGCAGCGGGCCCGGCTCCAGATCCAGCGGCGTTCAAGCTGAACGGCCGGGCCTGCTCGTCGGGCTGACCTCACCGTAGGTGCCGCACGAGCCAGCTTGAACCACCCTGACACGATCTCAGGCCCATGAGCCCTCCCCGCGGTGCGGGGAGGGCTCATGGGCGACGGGGTGAGCGGCAGCAGACGCGCGGCAACGTACGAGGTGGGACGAATCGGTCCACCGCACGCGGCGCCGAGACGCACTCGGCCCGCAGGCGCGGGGAGCACTCTTCGTGACCTGCAGCGTTGTCCAGCAGGCCCAATCCGCGCAGGGTGCGGCGGTAGATGAGGTGGCGGGCGGGAAGCGCTTGCCCGCGGTCGCTCGCAGCATGACCGACAGTTGGATCCAGCAGCTGAAGTCTCGCGCATCGACGCGCGTCGCTCGTTCCCACTGCACTTCGATTGCGTGCAGGATGCAGGATCTCCGCACATGGCTGGATGCCGTGCCTGGCAGCGCGAAACCCGTGGCCCGAGAGCTGAAGGTTCCGTAGCGTGCCGGTCATGCCGATGCCCGTCCTGTACTGCCGCGATTCATTGAACCCTCGACGCGTAGACGAACACTTCGCGCTGGAAGCTCGGGAGGTCCGCGCCTGTGGCGGAACAGTAGGGCTGCTCGACCACGACGCCCTGTTGCGGGGTGACGCGCAGCAGGCAGTCGCACAAGTTCCGGCTGGGCTGGGAAGTGCCTGGTACCGAGGTTGGATGATTCCCAGCGATCGATACGCCGCGTTGGCTGAGGCCCTGAGCCGACGTGGCACCGATCTGCTCGTGACACCCCAGCAGTACCGCACCGCTCACGAACTGCCAGGTTGGTATGCGATGTTCGTCGACATCTCGCCCGCGAGCGTGTGGCGTCCCACGAAGCCCGGTGAGATGCTGACCGCCGACGACCTGGCTGCTCTCGCCGAACCCCTGCTGCCAGGCTCGGGAATCGTGAAGGACTACGTCAAATCACGCAAGCACGAGTGGGAGCAAGCGTGCTTCATTCCCGATCTCGCCGACGCCGTGGAGCTGACGCGGGTCGTGCGGCGCTTTGTAGAGTTGCAGGAGGAGTTCCTGGCTGGTGGGATCGTTCTCCGCGCCTTCGAGGCGTTCTCACGGCTTGAGTCCGCCGCGGCTGAAGTGCGCGTCTGGTGGCTCGATGGTGAACCCAGGCTGCTGACGCCCCATCCGGACAGCGCGTTGGGGCGCGGGCTGGTGCCCGACCTTGATCACATCGGACCTGCAGTGCGGCGCCTGGGATGCCGGTTCGTCACCACCGACGTGGCCCTTCGCTCGGACGGGGTGTGGCGGGTCGTCGAAGTCGGGGATGGCCAAGTCAGCGATCTGCACCAGTCGATCAGCCGAGGCGAATTGGCCGCGCTGCTGGTAGGTCCGTAGCACGTGCGCTCCTTCCCCGCACCAAGTCACGTGGTGTGCTCGTCGGTCCTTCCTTGTCCGGTTCGTGGGCGAGAGCCAGTCGTCCGTGTCGCGTCGCGGCCGAGTCCGACTGCGGCGAACCCTCGACGTGATTGCCCTTGGCGGCGCCGAGTCGCCGCAGCGCCTGAGAGACCGGAGTGCCGGTCGTCCGGCGACAGCTCCCCTTCGGCCAGGGGCAAATGGCCCGAGAGCCATCTTTCCTCCATCGCAACTCAACTCTGCGATGGGGATTCGGACTCCGGCCGGCCCGTCCCACGACCCCCCACCTGTAATTTCCCACGCCGGCCGGTAGCAGCGGCCCAGTCAGCGTCCAGCCGGCGGCCGGGCCGGGGGGTGGCGGCCGGAACCGGCGGCCACCCCCCACTGCTCACTGCCCGTACGCGACGAGCAGATCGGTGGCCGGCACCACCACGAGCCCGCCGCCCGCGCCGAGACCGGTCAGCGGCTGGGACACGTTGTGCTCGTCGGGCTCGTCGATCGGCGCGCCGACGTCGGCAGACCAGACGGACTGTCCCGTGGCACCGTTGAGCGCCCACAGCTGACCGCTTCGGGAGCCGACGTAAACGTAGCCGTTGACGACGATCGGCGCGGTGCTGATCTGGCCGTCGCCCTCGAACTTCCAGCGAGTGGCCAGGGTGCGGCTGTGCCGCTCCTGGAGGACGCCGTCATCGACGAAGTAGCCCTGGCGCCCGTCGAAGGCCGGCGCGGGTGACCAGCCGGTAGCCTCGTAGGTGCCGCGGACTGTCCCGTCGGCGGTGTTGAGGACCGACGGAGTCATCCCGGCGCCGTCGCGGACCCAGACACCACCGTCGGCGAGAACAGGGGTGCGCCCGCCGCCGCCGGAGCAGTCCGTCTGGTGGTGCCAGATCGGGGCGCCCGTCTTGGGGTCGAAGGCGTATGTCTGCTCACAGGCGTACGAGACGTAGACGCCGTTGGCCGTGACAGCGGGTGAGCTGTTGTCCCCGTTCGCGACAGGCTGGGTCCAGATCACCGCACCCGTGGCGGCATCCACCGCGTATAACGTGCCGCCCGAACCGGCGCCGCCCGTGTACACCACTCCGCCGGCGAAGGTGGGCGGCGAGGTGAAGGAGTACTGGTCGGGCAGCTTGACGGTCCAGATCTCCTTCCCGGTGGCGGGGTTGAACGCCGTCAGCACTCCGTCGTAGTTCTGGGCGTAGAGTCGGCCTCCCCCATAGGCGAGCGCGGACCACCAGTAGGTGCCACCGAGATCGACGGGCTCCCAGGCGTTCTCGCCCGTGGCCGCGTCAATGGCGTAAAGGGTGGTGCCGTACCCGTTCGGCGAGGCGGCGGTGGCGAAGACACGCCCGCCGGCCACGACGGGGTAGGAGACTTTCCCACCCAAGTCGCGGGACCACTTCTCATTGAGCGGGGGCGCGCCCACAGCGGGGTCGACGAGGCTGCCGTCGTGCCGGGCGTTGATCTGGTAGGTGGTCGAGACTGCGGCAGGCGCCTGCTGCGCGCCGACCGGCGACACGAGCGCGACAACCGACAGTGCCGCACCGAACAGGACGGCGATGGTTCTTCGAAGCTTCACTTGGACTTCCCTCATCGTTCGGCATTGCCATGGCAATGCGCTCGGCACGGACCGGCCCCCGGGGCGCGGTGGCCGCCTTCAAGTCCCCATGATCCTCCGTTGGATATCAACCGCCTTTTATTTTCCATTAGTTGCGACGCAACGTGACTGCCCTCACTCTTGCTCGGCACGCGGGATTCGAAGCCTCATTCCCCGGCTGTGCACTTCGACGCGAGGAACCGATGCCGTCCTTGAGCTCGCCCGGGCTTGCCCCGGTCGAGCGAGAGGTCTACGCGGAAGTATTCGCTCTTCATCGTCAGCTCGCCGACCAGCTCGGCGGTGCGGGCATCAGCCGGATACCGGCCGGCGTCCAGGCGCAGGATCGCGGTCATCTCCGCCGCGATCCGCTCCCGGTCCGCGTACAGCTCGCGGGCCTCGGGCGACAGGACGATCCAGCGGGTGAGGTTGCGTTCCCGGTAGGGCATGGCGTCGAAGTCGGCGATCAGGACCCGGCACAGGTGGTTGGTGGCCAGGACGTCGCCGCGCTGCCGTCATCGCCGCCCGCCGCCCCGGGCAGGTCGAGGACCTGGTCGGCACTGGGCCCGACCGGGCCCTTGGGCTGGCGCTGGACGTCACCGACCCCATCGAGATCCACTTCGGTCTCTGACGAGACGATCTCGTGCAGGCCGCGGCCCAGCGGGGCGCGGCTGCCGGTCGCCGCCCTTCGACCCGGTCGACCACCGCGAGCGCCATGCGGTCGAGTGCGGGATCAACCGGCTCGAGAGACACCGTGCGGTCGCCATCAGCTTCGAAGCCACCGTCCTTGCCGCCGCGATCGGAAGATGGCTGTGATCAGTACCAAACGTCAGAGCTGCGGCGACTAGAAGAACGTCATGTCCCAGTCGCCAGAGATCAGGGCCCGTACGGCTTCCTCGAACCCGTGCGCGACCCGCTGAAGTCCTGCGTCACCACCCAGGACGATGTCACCGTTCCCTGCCAGGAGAACCACCTCCTCGGTCGAGAGGGCGGTATCCACCGGCAGGGCGGACATTCCCAGACGCTTCTCCAAAGAGCGGACGTACGCCGGAAACGCCACCACGGCCTCCTCCACGGAGATCGTCAGCGACGCCTCGTTCCCGGTGACGTGCGACGGCCAGAAGACCGTCGTCCGCCATACGTCCCGAGGAACTCCACGAGCTCGTCGGTGACGTCGAAACCCGCCTTCCGGTAGGCCAAGCGGGCCGCCTCGGCGTCCACAGGACCGCACTCGACACGCGAGGCACCGGCGAACGCCCTGATGAGGGACTCCTCCCTCATCAGGCTCTGCTCGTCACTCATCCGGTGTGCGCCTTTCTGGCCATGCCGGCCATGCCAGGTAGCCACGTCTCGGAGTTGTTGCACATGGCGAATCCTCGTCCTCCTGATTGCCGGTCACGATATCGGGGTTCTTCAGATCGGCTCTGGCATTCGGGGCGTTCGTGCCCGTGCGAGGCTCGCCGCGCAGGCCCGTCGGCCGGCCGTTGGCCTACGCGGTCAGCGCGCCGCTCTGTGCCGCCTTGCGGTGGCGGGCAGTCAGCCGCGAGCCGGACTCGCGGCGGGCAGCGCGCCGCAGCAGCGGTACCGCGAGGAGGAACCCCAGGACCGCCCAGGCCGTAAGAACCAGGGCGACCATGGGCAGTTCCCAGGAGCCTGCCACCTCGGCCGTCCGTGCCGAGTCCGGCAGCAGCGCCGAACGCAGGCCCTGTGCGATCCACTTGAGCGGAAACACTGCGGCCACCTGCTGGAGCGGCACGGGCAGCGCGGTGATGGGAAACACCGTTCCCGAGATGAGCAGCAGCCCCATCGTCGGCAGCATGATCAATGCCAGGGCCTCGCGGGGGTTGGGCAGTACGGCGCCTATGGCCGCGCCCAGCGGGACGACGGCGAGCAGCCCGAGTGTGGTGACCCACAGCAGCGTCAGCCAGTCGCCCGGCCCGTGCGGCAGCGGTCCGTCGGCCAGCAGCGCCCCGGCGATCAGGAGCAGCGCCAGGGTGCCGACCGCCAGGACGACCACCAGCAGGCACTTGGCGACGAGGTAGGCCGGGATCCCCCCGGGGGTGGCGCGCAACCGCAGCAGGGTGCCCTCCTCCCGCTCGGTCACGAGGATCTGCGGGAGGTTGATCAGCCCGACCTGGAACAGCAGGTAGGCGGCGAAGCCCGCCAGCACGAGATGAGTCATCGGGGTTCGGGTCCCGGGCACGTCATCGCTGAGATAGACGGCGACGAGCAACGCGACAACCACGTTGGTCAGATGACCGGACATCTCCTTGCCGTTGCGCAGGAGGAGCCGGAGCTCGATTCCGCCGCGCTGGAGCCCGGCACGCCAGCTGTTCGTCATGTGTGTCCCCTTCATGCGGCCGGTGCCTCCTGGTCCGTTTCACTGTCCGTGCCGTCGGCACTGTCCGTGTCGTCGGCCTCTCGGTGGACCATGTGCAGGTAGGTGTCCTCCAGTGTCGGGCGGCGGACTTCGAGGTCGGCGATCGGGCCGTTCGCATGTTGGTGGAGTTCCCAGACCAGCCGGGAGGGGTCTTCGGTTCGTTCGCGGCGGGGCGCCCCGTCGTCGGCCGTCCAGCGGACCTCGGCCTGGGCGGCGGCTCGCCGGGCCAGGTCCGCGGGTGTGCCACAGGCCCGGATCCGGCCGCCGACCAGCATGGCGATCCGATCGGCAAGCCGCTCGGCCTCCGCCAGGTCGTGAGTGGTGAGCAGGACGGTGACGCCCTCGTCGCGGGCCAGCTGTTCGACCAGGACGTGGAACTCGTGCCGCGCCTGAGGGTCGAAGCCGGTGGTCGGCTCGTCAAGGAAGAGGAGTTCGGGGCGGCCGACGATGCCGAGCGCGACGTCGAGGCGCCGGCGCTGGCCGCCGGACAGCCGGTCCACCTGCCTGCCGGCCTGATCGGTGAGGCCGACCAGGGCCAGCAGTTCGGCCGGGTCGCGCGGGTCGGGGTAGTAGGTCGCGAAGTGGGTCAGCAGCTCGGCGACCCGCCAGCGGCGGTGGTCGCGCCAGGACTGCAGGACCAGGCCGATCCGGGCTCGCCACGCGTCGCCTGCCCGCTCGGGATCCGCGGCGAGAACGCTCACCTCCCCGCCGGAACGCTGCCGGAAGCCTTCCAGAATCTCGACGGTGGTGGTCTTCCCCGCGCCGTTGGGCCCGAGCAACGCGAAGACCTCACCGCGGTGGATGTCCAGATCCACGCCGCGCAGGACGTCGACATCGCCGTACGCCATGGTCAGATCGCGCACCTGGATCACGGGCTGGACGTCAGTGCGCCCGGACGTCGTCATCGGCCCGCCTCCGCGTGGGTCTGCTGCTGAGCTGCCCCGGGCGCGGGTCCGGCACTGTCGACGATGGCCCGGAGTGCCGCCACATGTCCCTCGAAGGCAGCGCGGCCGTGGCCCGTGAGCCGTACCCTCGTACGACGATTGCGGCCGCCGCCCTCCTTCTGGATCTCCAGATATCCGGCCCCCTCCAGGGTGTGCAGCTGCTTGGAGAGCGCGGAGTCGCTGAGCGAGAGGCTGTCACGGACGAACGCGAAGTCCGCCCACTCGGTGGCGGCGAGCAGCGCGACCACCGACAGCCGGGTGGCGGGGTGGATCAGCTCGTCGAAGCCGGCAGGGGTACTCATCGGCCCGCCTCCTCGTCGGCCACCCGCTCGCGGCTGCTCCGGACCGAGTCGGCCGCCCAGCGGTTGGCGGGACCGAGGGTGAGCAGGTACACAGCGACCGCGGCCGTGGCCTGGACGAGGCCGGCGCACAGCGGCGCCAGCCGCTCGGTCAGGTGGTCCGACAGCACGACCGTCCCGCCGACCAGCACTGCCGACGCACCGAATGCGGCCCACATGCGCCCGGGGCAGCGAGTGTGATGCAGCTGCATCCGGATCCCGCGTTTGCTCACCACGACCAGCGCGCTCAACAGGACGACGTAGGCAGCCACGAAGAGTCCGACACCCCACTGGGGCAGGTCCATGCCGACGCCGGCAAGGAACACCCACATGAGCGCGGCCGTGCCATAGGTCATACCGCGCCCACCGGACGCCGAGCGCTCGAACTCGTCGTACACCCGCTCCTGCGGCACTCGGATGCGCTGGAGATCCTTCCACGCCTGTTCGGCATCCACCGGCGTACTCACGGCCATAGCCCTCCCGTCCCGAGTACTTTCCTGCAAGGAAAGTACTCTTGACTTTCCTTGCAGGCAAGTCGGAGGTCTGCGGATACCGGGAGGCGGAAGCCGCGACGGTCACCCGCCGTTCCCGTAGCACGAATCGCACCTGCGGACGCCTGCGGCCTCAGCCCCCTGGTCGCGCTTGCCGGGGCGGAAATTGCCCGAAGGGCTCCCGGCCTCGCAGGGGCCAGTGGCAGGCGTGGCTGCCCAAGCGGGCCTCGGGCACGTGCTATCGGTGCCAGGCTCGCCTGTTCCGAGGGCCCGCGGGCCCGAGCAGGCCCCTGGGCCTGGCCCTCGTGGACAGCCGAGAGGCCCCGTCTACCCTGGCTGAATGGATGAGGGGGACTTCCGGGTCGGTGACGTGCTGTCGGTCGCCTGCCCCTTTACGGTTACCAGGGTCGAGCAGCGTGTCACGTGGGATCACGTGGCGGTGCGGTGGCCGTGGTGGGAAATCGACGGCGACAGCGAGTTCGCGCACTGGAATGGGATCGTCGCCCTTGGCGTGAGCGGCAGCGGGCACGTCGCGCCTGAGGTGGAGGCCGAACTGTTCCGAACGGATCCTCCGCCCGAACAGCTGAAGGCTGGAGACATCTGCCAGGTCGGCGTGCCGCCCACCGTGGTGCACGTAACGGCCGTCGACCACCACGATCCCCCACTGGAGACGGCCTGGCTTCCACATCCCCCCAGACCGTGACGGTGCTGCGCCGAGGCCTGTCCTATCGTGAGTTCCCAGACGGGAGCCATCTCGATGGCTCGGGGTACACCATCCACCACGGCGACGGTATCCCCTTCACCTTCGAATTGCTGATGCGCCCCTACGCGTTTCTCCAGACGGGCGACGAAGTCGCCGACATCATGGGCCGGGCATGGCGGTTCGACGGCCCCTGGGACTGGACTGCCTTCGATGGAGAGCCAGCCGGTGCGGGCCCCGCGTGGCCACTGGCCCTGCCCACCCGAGCAGGGAAGCCGTGCTCCGTCGAGGACGCCGAAGCAGCGGCTGCGAGCACGGCCGGCGGTTCGCACCTGGAGATGGTCCGAGACTGGATGGCACTGACCGAGGCCTCGCCCACGCCTTGACCATCGGGACGTCTGCGGGATCTCCCCCGTCGCTGAGCGCGGACCTGTCCCTACAGGCCAACTGTCGTGTCCTGAAGCTCGGGCGCGGTCGAAGGGCATTCCAACCGGATCAGAATGCTCAAGCCGCGGGCACGGACGTCGAGCCAGAGCGTGCGAAAGCGAACAAAACAAACGCAGGTCAGGTGTTGGCGCAATCGTCAACGACGGCGCAGGCGCGGCGGATGCCGCCGAGATAGTTGGAGATGCCGTCATCGCCCTGCATGTGAGGCGCGTCCTGGAACCACCTCCGCCACAGGCCGCCCTCCTCAAGCAAGGGGCCGGCCAGGTCGCCGTGCAGGACGGAGTCGGTGTACGCCAGGGCGCCCATGGCCGTCGGCTGGTCGTAGGCAAGGTCGGGCCGACGCAGGTAGCGATCCAGGTAAGCGGCAAGCAGGTCGGCGTCTCGCGTGGTGCCGAAACTCGCCAGAGCCACGCAGTATGCCCCACCCGCGAAGCAGACCTCGCTCTCCAGCAGCAGCGCTCCCAGGCGCTCGCGGAAGTGGTCACGGCGCGAAACAGCGGCGAGCCACGCCGCGGTCCGCCGCTCGCGCCAACTGCCCTCGAAGAGGATGGCGAGCTCGGCGTCGGAAACAGCCTTCGCATCAGCGGACAGGGCATGAACGAACGGCGCGTACTCCTCGCGCGACATGCGAAGTACTGCTCCGCCAAGCTTCAGGTAGCGGCGTGCCGGGAAGCAGTAGCGGAGGTACAGGGCCTGTGTCTCGGAGTCGTAGCGGATCACCCCTCCATCCTCTCGCGAAGAGCAGGTCGGACAAACAGGGTTTCGACAGCACACAGCGTCATTGCTCCACAGAGCCACTTGCTGTGATTGGTGACCCTGCGTCGCAGAATCTGCTTCGGGATAGGCAGTTCGGCAGTTCGACGTGTCAGAGGTGGGTGACATGATCGGGTCTGTGGAGCGTGACACAGCCGATCGGATCCAGGGGATCACCTTCGTGGAACACGTCCGGGCGCGTCCCGCGATGTACTTCCGGGTGGACAAGGGCAGTCCTGAGCTTCCGACCGAGGTTCTTCAGCAGGTGGTCTGGGACGCCCTGCACCACAGCGACGGTACACATGGCCAGATCAGTGTGGAGATCGGCTCGGACCTGAGCTTCGTTGTAGAGGATGATCGACGCCATGCTGCTGATGAGCAAGGCAGGCCGCTTCCCGGGTTCTTCGATTCCCTCCTCGACCAGAGGAGATGGGCGCCCGCTGCGGCCGCAGCTCTCAGCGTCCGTACGGTTGTCGAGGTATGGCTGGACGGACGGGGCTACCGCCAGGAGCTGGCTCAGGCGACGCCGATCGGCGTCTGGGAAGCCTTCGGCACGCCCAGGGTCTCCGGCACTCGGACCACCTTCCACCTTGACCCGGCGTACTGCGGTCCCGACGAGGCCATTGCCTGGTCATTGCTCCCAGACGAGCTGCACGGTCACGAGTGTGACGCGCTCCCCTCACCAGTGACGTTCCCGATTCGCGACCTGCGTACGGAGGTCGAGAACTCACTCGGCGAGTAGAACGCGTTTGCGCAACAGTGCGAACCCAGCCCCGGCTCGTGGAACAGACACAGGGAAGCGTTTCTCTGCTCCCCTCGGGGTGCTAGTTGTTGCGGGGCAAGAGGTGCTGACGCTGTCGGTGAGGTTTCGGGTCCTGGGGTCCCAGAGTCCGTCCGCCTTGCCGCTGGCGAGGTGGTCGGCGTAGACGCCGACCGCGAGAACACATCGCTGGCCGGGGTGAGTTCGCGGCCCTCGGCCTGTTCGGGCGACATGTAGGCGGGGGAGCCGACCAGCCATCCGGTGTGGGTGATCTCCGTGCCACCCTCACTGTCGGTCGCCCTCGCGATCCCGAAGTCGATGACCCGGGGCCCGTCCGAGGCGAGGAGTACGTTCGAGGGCTTGAGGTCGCGGTGGATCAGTCCGGCGCGGTGGATCTCGGTCAGGGCCGTGGGGAGCCCGGCAGCGAGCCGTGCTGCTGTCCCGGCCGGCAGCGGCCCTGTTTCCGCGACGACGGTCTCAGCGGCGGGCCGGGGACGAAGACCGAGGCGAGCCAGGGCAGCGGCGCGCCCGCGTCGGCGTCCACCACGGCCGCCGTGTAGGCGCCGGACACCCGGCGGGACGCCTCTACCTCACGGGGGAAGCGCGATCGGAAGCCCTCGTCCTCCACGGACTGCGAGCGCACCACCTTGCCCGCCACGAGGCGGCCGTCCGGTGTCACGCCGAGCAGAACCCTGCCCATACCGCCCCGTCCGAGCTCGGCAACCAGTCGGCAGGGGCCGGCGACCGGCCGGTCGTGCTCCGCCAGCAATCCATCGTCGGCCCCTGTCGGATATCCCGGTCTACCCGCGGGCGGGAGTAACGCCTGCTCTCCACAACCCACTTGTAGGACCCACGGGGCATGAGGAGGGCTGTGTCCTGGCCTCCCGGGGCACAGCGATTCCTGGGATCGGGAATTCGGATCCCGATGGGTGCCGAGGAGGATTCGGTCCTCGTGGAGCTCTTCCGCGCTGCGAACCGGCGCCCTGTGGGGCACCAACAGCACCCTGCGCCTGCTCCAGCGCCTTCCGGCGCGAAGTACGGGCTCACCGATGCTCCGGTGATTCACGAGGCGTGGACGTCGGGCGCGACGGAGAACTTCCTCGACCCGCTGCGGAAGCTGCTGTCCGCCGCCCGGGACGAGGCGATCGCACCTGTCCCGAGCTCGCCCAGCAGAGAATCGGTCTGACCGGGGTGGTGGGGTGTCAGTTGAAGATGACGGAGCGTACCTTGAGTCGTTCCGTGCCTCCTCCGGTCTGCGGGCGCAGGGTGAAGGAGTCGCCCTGGCAGTTGAGGTCGGTGAAGACGGTCGCCCAGGCGTCGGTGCGGTTCTTGGGTGAGTGGCCGGGCTCGGGGCTGTTCTGGTCGACCCCGGGAAGGTCGAGGCACTGGTCGCTGGGCGGGTTGTTGAGGAACCCTGTGGCCTCGTACCCCTCCGTGGTCAGGTAGTCGTAGCGGAACTGTCCGCTCGCGGCCGAGGCGGAGGCAGGCGTGGCGGCGATGAGCAGGGCGGCGCCGAGTACGGCGGTGAAGGCGGAGCGAAGACGCATGGTAGGTCCTTCTGCTGGTGGGGGCGTTGCCATGGCCCTTCCTGCCCGGTGCGCCGAGCTGGCACCTGTGCGTCACCCATACGAGCGGTGAGGAAACGAACCTGCATTCCCCCAAAGAGCCGTCAGGGCTTGCGACCGGACGCGGCTGATCGTCGTGGTGAAACTCGCACAACCCGACATCGAGCCGTGCGACGACTGTCGCCCGCAGACCGGCCTGAGCAGTCACACAGAACGGGCCCAGCCAACCCCAGGAAGCCGACGGAGTCCTACGCCGCCGCATAGATGTGCGCGCCCCTACCCCGCCACTCCACCCCCTCCGGCCGGTCCAGCAGCTCGTCCGTCCCAGTGCGTTCGCTGAACACCTGCTTCGAGTCGCGGCGAGGGTGCGGGAGCGAGAACAGGCTGTTCCCGGAGACTGTCAACGCCCTTCCCTATCGCCGATGGGCCGAAGAGGTGACAGCCGCACCATGCTCCAGCGCGTCAGTGTCCGGGCGCCCCTCCGCGGACCGAGAGTGAAGGGGATGCGCACCGGTCGGGCCATGGGCGGCGCCAGCCGTCTGCGGCTCCGGGATGAGGCCGTGCACCCCTCTCCGGGGCCACACGGCGCGTCTCCTCTCTGAAGTGGAGTGATCCGCATGGCTCGGGCCCGCCGTCTGATTCTGGCTCCGCCCTCCACGGTCTGGCGACTTCTCTGCGATGGCTACCGTTACAGAGAGTGGGTAAGCGGAACGCGGCAGATCCTCGCCGCTGACCCCCACTGGCCGGACGTGGGCGCCCGGCTGCAAGTCCGCGTCGGCGCAGGCCCACTGGTGATCGACGACACGTGCGTCGTCCGCATCTGCGAGCCACAGCGCCGCTTGGAACTGGAAGCGAAGGCAGATCCCTTCGGCGCGGCCCGCATCGCGATGCATCTGATCCCGTGGGCTGAGCACACCCTCCTCCAGCTGGACTGGCACCCCCTCCGGGGCCCCGGCACGCGTATGCACGGCCTCCCCGTGGACTACGTCGTCGGCATCCGTAACGGGGCGATGCTCACCAAGTTCGCCCGGATCGCCGTGCGCGAACACAATGCGGATACTCAGGACGCGCCACGCCCCAGCTGACAGGCCCTCCGACGCCGTAGGCGTGCTGTAACCAGCATGGAGGGAGTCGCACCCGGGAGAATTGAGCCGGATTCTGCCGCCCCGGTAACCTCGCCGTGCAGTGGGCGGGCAGTGCGTTCACGGCCCTGCGCTCCCCTGCTGTGCGGGTCGGTGTTCAGGCGCCGGCGGCCTTGCTCACCTTCTCTGCGAGAACAGCGGTCATCGGCTCGTCCGGCCCCGGTTCCGGTGCGAACCCCTTCACCTGCTCGGCAGGAAGGTTCCCAAAGACGTCGGAGGTCTGCACCGAGGCGATGACACCTCCTGCCCGGACGACGGTGACCAAGGCGTAGCTGCTGGATCCCAGGTCCCCGGAACGCGACTTCGTGCGGGCCAGCATGCGGTAGCGCACGGCTTCTTCGCCGAGCGCGGAAACCGGCAGTGTCTCGGTGGTGACGGAACCGGTTCCATAAGCATTGCGGACATGGAAGCGGCCGCAGTCCTCCACGGTCCGGCGCAGTTCCGCCATGCGGGCGCGCGCCAAGTCCACCGGATAGCTGGTGAGCACGGTCTGCCTGGGCCACAGAGCACCGTCACCCAGGTACATGATCGACCATGCGGAAGCCGACTCACCGCGCTCGGGCGCGTTCTGGCGCGGAGTCTCTCGCAGAACCAGGCAGGCCGCAGGCTCGCCCGTCTCCGCGGCTCCGGCATCAGCGGCGGCGGCGCCGACTCGCGAATCGCTTCCCGTGATGGTGAAGCCCGTCGCCTCCGCTTCGGTGAGCAGGGCGGCCTTGAGCTCAGCAGCCGTAAGAGGCGCGGCATGGCCCATCGTCTCCGTCGCCACCGGCTTCCGCTCGGCGGCCTCGGCTGTTCCGGCCGGACGCCCGGCATCCGAGCAGGCCGCACTCAGCCCGAGCAGGGGCAGAAGGGCGGTGGCCGAGAGCCGTCTTCGTACCTTGCGACGCAACATCAACTGGGTCCCTCCGGGGCGCGGCGTGGGCGGGAGGCGCACGCGCGACTGAACCATAGGACTTGAGCGTGAACGGTCGGAGCGGCGGAAGCACTCGGTCCGTCTCCTCCGCGGCGCCGTGGCGAGGCCGGACGCGGCAGCAGCGGAGATATCCGTACCGCTGGATCGCTCATGGGCAACGGACGGTCGAGAACCGATGACCTCCGGACAATCGTCTCCAGGCCCTCCACGACCACGGCCCACATGTCCTCGGCCCTGTCCTGGTTTTCGGGTACACAGTCCTTCCACGCCCGCGTCGTTGCCTGGCCAGAGGGGCAGATCGGGGTGTTCGGCCGCGGTTACGGCGTTCGACGGGCCGGGAGACAGCGGGGCCCGCGCAGCAGCACGGTCGGCCTGCCCCACATCGGTGTCTGCACCTGTGGCCATGGGTGCCTCCGTGAGGTGTCAGTTCGCCAAACGCGTGGTCAGGGTCATTGCGGCAGCTCGGCGTCGTCCGCCCGGCGGAGCATCTCGGCTGCCGCCGGATGGACTGCGGGGGCGTTCCTGGCACCCGGGAGGCCAGGTAGGCGTCGAAGTCCCGATACCCGGCATGACCGGCGGGACCGGGGGCGGCGGCTGATGCACGCCGGTGGCGCCCGCGGCCAGCTGCAGGCGTGGGTGAAGGCGTGCAAGGTGTCGATCCAGTCGGCCTCGGCGAGCTCCCGGCCCGGAATCCGCTCGCCGGCGTACCTACGGATCCACCCGGCGTACAGGGCCGTCAGGTGCTCCACGGCCGGAAGACGGCGGTATCAGTACGGAGGGTGACAGACCCATTCGAAGTGAACGAGGGCATCCGGTGGAGACGCCGTGACAGGATGCCGACGTTCACCGGACAGCTGGATGTAGTCAACTCAAGCGAAAAATAGGGAAGATGAAGATATTTCGGCGGCGCGGAGCCTCTCAGGACCAGGATCGTACCGAGCAGGCGATCCAGGAGTACCGGACGGCCTACGAACGAGGGCTCGCCGCCGAGCAGAGCCAGGGGCCGGCGCAGGCGCTGGCCGAGTTCGCGCGGGCGCAGCACGCTCTGGACCGTTTGGACGCCGTCTCCCCGGACCTGCCGGAGGTTCCCCAGGCCAGAGCGGGATTGCTCTACGCCATGGGACGGGCCAGGACTGATGTCGGAGACATGACCGGTGCAGTCGCTGCCCTGGACCAGGCCGAGGAGCTGTACCAGAGGCTGGAGGCTGAGCAGCTCGCCACCTGGAAGGAGGGTGAGCAGCGGGGTGAGCAGCGGGGTGACCTGCAGGAGACGGGTCCCGTTCCCGCGGTCCTGCTGACGGCCGATGTCAGGCTGCGAAGGGCCCGGGCCTATGCCGAGTGGGACCGTCCCTTCAGCGCGCTCAGCGATCTGGACATGTCCATCGGTGGGTACATGCGTGCGGGAGCCTTCGCTCCCCTCTCCGACCGATCCACGGACGCGGCCCGGATCCTCGCTGTCGGGGCGGACGTCCAACTTCGGGTAGGGGACCATGAACTGGCTCTGGAATGCGGCCAGGAGTCCCTCGCCCGATACCAGGAGGCGGGCCGGATCGGCCCTGAGGCGGTCCCGTACGCGATCGGTATCGCCGCCCCGGTCGTCTCCATGCTGGAGGCGGCACGTGGGCAGTGGGACGCGGCGCTGGCCGTGGACGGCGTGATTCTGGAGGCCGCGGAACTCAGCCGGGTCGGGAGCTCCGGGGCTCATGCCCGGATCGGTGTCCACCTGAGAGAGGCCGGGCGGGACGCGGAGGCGGCCGGACATCTGGCCATGGCCGCCCGCGGGTCGCATGATCGGATCGCCGAGATGGAGCGGGAGTTCGGGTCGGTGCTTGCGCCGAGTCTGCGGGAGGCACTGCTGGAAGCGGAGCGGACGGAGTCCACGAGGCTCGCGGGCGGGGTGCGGGCCGGAGCCCTGGATCCACTGGAGATCCGGACGCTGCGACTTTCCCTCTGCGGCGGGGACGGAGCCAGGTTCTCGGCTACCGGCCGGATGAACGTGGTCAACGCTGTGCCACGTCAGGTCACTTCGCTCACCCGGATCGGCCACCAGCTGATGGCATCCGACCGCCTTCCCGCAGCACTGCGCGTCCTCTGGGAGGCACTGCTCCTCTGCGATGCCGCCCGCCGCTGGACCACCGTGAACACCGGCGACTCCCCCGCGACCGTGCCGCTGCGCGAGGCCGAGGAGAGCGCCTTGGCCGGAGCGGCTGCTCTCGTCGACATACTGGAACGAGCCGGGGATCCGATGAGCGACGCGCTCACCGCCGACCTGAGGAACGCCAGGGAACGCCTGAGCCTGTCGGCACACTGACCGTCTGGGCTCCGGAGCAGGCCCGCCACCTACCCCATAGGGCCGTTGTCACAGGCAGCGGCTACCTTGCAGCTCAGCTCATCACGGAGCCGAGACAGGCAAGGAACAGGAGCGGCGATGGTCATCGAGGTGGGGTACGCGCGGGCATGGGACCTGGAGGCTTGTGCGCCCCGGTGGCCGATATCCGCGGAGGAGGCCCGGGAACGGGATGCCGCCGGCCTTCCGTACGTGGTGGTGTACCGGGAGCCGGGCCGGGAGGCTCCGCTGGAAGTCCGGCTCGTCTCCTGGCTGGACCACTACGTCGGGCTGTGGATCTACGACGCCCACGGCCGCCGCACCTACAGCCTGGACATGCGGCTGCTGGACGACCCGTCGCGGCTGCTGCGCCGGTACTCCGTCGGCTGGTACTACACAGGCCCGGAGATGGCGGAGTTCGACAAGGTGTGCCCACGCATAACGGTGGACCTCTTCCCGGATGGAAGGGGCCAACGGATAGAGGAGCGGCGGGGACAGGGCGGGGGCTCCCACATCACCTCGCCTCGACTCCGGGACGACGAGCTCTGGATGGACCGCCCCGCGTTCGGGGAGTGGCCGCTGCTCTCGTCCCAGGTGCACGAGCTCATCGAGCCGCCGGCCTTCGAGGCGGCCGAGGTGCCCGCGGCGGCCGAGTCAGATGACGGAGGCCTCCCTGCCACCTGCTGGCGTCCGCCACGCGCCGCGCGGCCCGGTCCGATCAACCAGTTGTTCCGGCCAGGCGTGCGCGTGACCGACGGGTACCACCCCGAGATGACCGTCGTGGACCCGCACCGGGTCGGCACCCTGTGCGTACCCAGCGGGCTGCTGGCTGTCTCCGGCCCGGACACCGACCACGGCAACGGGCCGCGCATCACGGTCCCCGTCCCTCCCGGGGAGTACGTCCTCGACGAGGCGCGAGTCCGCTTCACCTACCACTGCGAGTGGCGGAACGCCGAGGTCACCAGCACGGAGTGCACGGCCGTCCGACTGCTCGTCAGCGAGACCCCCGCTGCGACCTGGGAGATGGCCCTCGGTCCTGACGACGATCCGCGGCTGTTCATCGAGGAGCAGATAGCCGGCTTCGACACCGACGGCGCCACCGGCTGCTTCGCCGATGCCGGAGCCTGGGAGCCGCTCATCACGCTCTTCGAGCGAGGGCTGGTCCAAGGGGAGCCGAACCTGGACGGGTACAAGAACATCGACGACGGCTCCATGTTCATGCTGCGTACCTGGGACGGGGCTTCCGGCGGCGAGCTCATGGCCTTCGCAACGACCGGGGACGGTACCTACCCGGTATGGGTCGGCCGTTCCGAAACCGGCGACGTGACCGGCGTGGTAGTGCTTCTGCAAGGGATGCCCGAGCTGCTCCCGGAGCGGGACGGAACCCCAGCCGCCGCGGTCGCGCAGGAAGAGCCCGAGAAGCTGAGCCGTTCGTGAGAATCGCAGAGGACGACCGCCCAAGGCCGCTGTCGACGTGCTGGCACTACTGGATCGCCGTACCGACCGGGGACCAGACGGGAGTCATGGCGGCCCTGGGCCTCGTCCGCCCCGTACCCCCCTTGCGCAGGAACAAGCCGAGCGGCAGCGGATGGGTCTGCCGCCGACCTGGAACGAGAGCGAGCGCAACGACGAGGCCGAGGAGGAGTGGAAGTGGCGGGCGTTCGACATGGCCCCCGAGATCGCCACCGCTCTGGCATGAGTCCGCTCGCACTGACCGCATCGATGCGCGTGAACGGCGTCGGCGTTCTCGCGGAGACACCTGTTCTGGTGCGCTGAACACCGCACTCAGCACCTCGCCGCGGTCTTCTCGGCCTTGACGCCCTTCTGATGGGCGGGCCGGGCGTACGCCTCGGCGGAGGAACCTCGGTGAATCAGGCACCTACCGATAGAGGTCAACCGCGGTGGCTCCGTACGGTTCGCGTGGCCGGCCGGAGCTTCTCCGCCGTCGAGCTCATCTTCTGAGCGGTGGTTCTTCCCGAGCAAGTGGCTATGAGGACAGCGCCGAGCACGAGGAGGGCGGCAGCGACGGTGAGCGCGAGTGAGAGTGGAGTACGCCTCACGATGATGCGCCGACCACGCGGACACACTGACCGGCGGGGGCGTCGATCACAGGAGGCGGCACTCACAGTGCTCCGAGACCTGGAGAAGGGGCGAAGCGTACGAGCACATCCGCGCTCGTACGCTTCGCCCCTTCGTGCGGCCTTGTTGCCACACCGGCGGGAGCAGGGTGCGGAACGCCGCACGGAACGGGCGGCGCCTGCCCCGGTTCCACGGTTCGGGGCCGCGAGGTGCGGCTCAGGTCACAACCGGAGCAGCGTGCGGCGGGCGATGCTGGTGTCTCTCAGCGGTTTCAGGGCAAGGCGCACCAGGGTCAGTGCGTTGTCGTCGCCGGCAATCCGATTGGCGCTGAGCTCGCCGCAGGACTGGCACTGGTGAATGATCATCCATTCACCGTCGGGCCGCACGGACATGCTCAGTGGTTCCATCCGTCCACGGCAGGCCGCTGCCCGGTCACCCGGGATCCGGCGGTCGACATGCAGGCTGGCCAGACAGTTCGGGCAGTGATTGCGGTGGCTGGTGCCGGGCGCGTCCAAGGACACGTCCAGTCGGCAGCCCACGCACCTGAAATCGTGTCGCCGGTGCCCTCCCTGACGGTGCAGGACGTCTTTGTGCCGCTGTGGCCGTCGTGTTCCCCGCGTACGTCTGCTGGAGTCGTTCGCTCGTCTCGGCATGGGGTCTTCCTCCTCCCCGTTTACAGGTCGCCGAATGCTTCGAGCGGGAACGGTGGTTGTGCCAGCGGCCGCACGGCCATGCGCATCAGGATGAGCTGGTTGTCGTCGGTGCAGATCGGGTTGGAGGTCAGCTCGTCGCAGAGCACGCAACGGTGAATGACCATCCAGTCGCCGGTGCGCAGCACGGCGACGGAGATGGGCGACATCCGGCCCTGGCATTCGCTGGGGCCGCCCTCGACATGGTCGAGAATGTGCTGCGAGTGCAGGCACGACGGGCAGTGGTTTCGTCGTGTGCCGTCGCCAGTGGCGGCGGACACCGTCAGGCCGCACCACGCACAGGTGAAAGTGCCGGAGAGAACGGTGTGGGAGGTGTTGGAGAGAGTCTTGTCGGTACTGGACACCCGGAGGGCTCCTTGCTGAGAAGTCGGTCATGACAGCAAGAGCAGGCCGAGCGGCCTCGCCGAAGAGGCCCCCGTATGCCGCAGCGCGCGGGGACTACGGGGCGTGTGGGCAGGTCAGAGCACCAGGAAGCCGCATCCGGCAGCCGTCCGAGTGGGCCGGCGGCAGGAGGACGTGATGACTGAAGCCGCACAGCGAGGCACGCGCGGCGAAGGCCGGGGGCACAAAACTCACTCCTTCCGGGGCGCAGCAGGCCCGAGTAGCTCGACGGAACGCCCGACAGTAGCAAGGGCCCATGAACGGCGGTCAACGGATTATCGGGCTCGCCACCGCGGTGAACAGCGAAGACGTCGTGAGAAACGCGAGCCGGCGATGTCTGCCTCTGTTCTCGTCCCTGCCCGAGATCGCCGTGGTCGTCGGGAGGCGTCGTACGCATGCGATCGGTGCGGGTGATTCCTCTTACGGAAAAGAGCCAGCCCCGGATCGACATGCGCAAGGTTCCGAGGAGGCCAAGCTCTGTCCATGCGACAGCCCCGCATTGCCCGGCCTCGAAACAGGTCCACCGAAGATGCTAGGGTCTATGTGGAAGTGGTGACCAAACCACTCTTGGAGATCGGAGGAGATGCGCGATGACGGTCATGGTGACCACCGCTGTGTGCGGTGCCCGACTCGTTCGCATCTCTCGGGTCTCAGTCTGACCTTTCCTCTGCCAGCCTCCCCTCTGCGGGAGTGGTTCCGGCATGTCTGCCGTCCGGCGGGACCCCCTCACAAGGGTCTCCACCTTGTTTCACCAACACACTTCACACCCATCTCCTCTCTCCCACCCTTCGCGCGTCCTGACTCTGGTCGACTACGGCTGGGACACGGAGCGTGAGTCGTCCTTCGCCCCGTCGAGGGACGAAGGACTGGTCCCGGGCCGTGTCGTACGGGCCGAGCGCGGTCTGTGCGACGTCGTCGCCGAGACCGGCCCCGTCCGCGCAATGGTTCTCCCCTCGTCGGGTACCGGTGATCGGCTGACGCCGTGCACCGGGGACTGGGTGGCCGTCCGGCCGGCCGGCCCGGCGACCTCCGCCACCGTGGTGGAGGTGCTGGAGCGCCGGACCGCCGTGGTCCGCTCCACCTCCTCGCGCACCTCCCAAGCTCAGGTACTGGCCGCGAACGTCGACACCGTGGCGGTGGCCGTATCCCTGGCCGACCCGCTCAAGCTCGGGCGGATCGAGCGCATGCTCGCCCTGGCCTGGGACAGCGGTGCCACCCCTGTGGTGGTGCTCACCAAGGCTGACCGGCATGCCGACCCCGCCTCCGCGGCGGCCGAGTTGACCGAGGCCGCCCCGGGCGTGGAGGTGCTGGTCACCAGCGCCACCACCGGCGAGGGCCTGGACGTCCTCACCGCCGTCCTGTCGGGCACGGTCGTCCTGCTCGGGCCCTCGGGCGCGGGCAAGTCCACCCTCGGCAACCGCCTGCTGGGCGAGGACCTCCTGGCCACCGGCGCGGTGCGCGACAGCGACGGCAAGGGCCGGCACACCACCGCCTGGCGGGAACTGCTGCCACTGCCGCACGGCGGGGTCCTGCTGGACACCCCCGGCCTGCGCGGCGTCGGCCTGCACGAAGCCGACGAGGGCCTGGACCAGACCTTCGCCGAGATCACCGAACTGGCCCGGGACTGCCGCTTCGCTGACTGCGCCCACACCACCGAACCGGGCTGCGCCGTGCTGGCTGCCATCGAGGCCGGCCACCTCATCCAGCGGCGCCTGGACAGCTACCACCGGCTGCAGCGCGAGAACACCCATGCCGCCGCCCGCACCGACGCGCGGCTGCGCGCCGAGCTGGAACGGCCAAGGAAGCAGATCTCGCGCCATATTCGCGCCCTCAAGCAGTCCCCCCACTTCAAGGCATGACGAAAAGGAATCCGATCATGGACCTTCCCCGCATCTTCACCATCCGCGAGAGCGGCCACCGCATCCACAACCCGCTGACCGCGGACAAGTTCGCCACCCTGGGCGCATCACTCCGCCTCCCCGCCGGAACCCGGGTCCTCGACCTGGCCAGCGGCTCCGGCGAGATGCTGTGCACCTGGGCACGCGACCTCGGCTTCACGGGCACCGGGGTGGACATCAGCACGCTCTTCACCAAGCAGGCCCAGGCCCGCGCCACCGAACTCGGCGTCGCCGACCAGGTCGAGTTCGTCCACGGCGACGCCGCCGGCCACGTCGCCGACCAGCCCGTCGACCTGGCCGCCTGCGTCGGCGCCACCTGGATCGGTAACGGCGTCGCCGGAACAATCGAACTGCTGGAGCGCAGCCTGCGCCCCGGCGGGATGATGCTGATCGGCGAGCCCTTCTGGCGGCAGACCCCGCCGGACGAGGAGACCGCCAAGGCCTGCCACGCCACCTCCACCGCCGACTTCCTGGAACTCCACGGGCTGATCGGGCAGTTCCAGGACCTCGGGTACGACGTCGTGGAGATGATGCTGGCCGATCAGAACAGCTGGGACCGCTACGCCGCGGCCCAGTGGCTCAGCATGCGTCGCTGGCTCGACGAGAACCCGGACGACGACATGGCCTCCGAGGTACGGGGGGAACTCGCCACCGAGCCCGCCCAGTACGCGCGCTACGGACGTGAGTACCTCAGCTGGGGAGTCTTCGCCCTCATGAAGCGCTGACCCCCGCGACCCGGCGGGCCCGGACGGTATGCCGTCCGGGCCCGCACGGAACACTTCATCACCACGGCAATCAAAGCGAGGTAAGGGCACCGACCCCCTGCGCGCGTACACAAGGCGTTCGCCGCCGCGCGCACACAAGGCGGTCGCCGAGGGGCCGACTGAGTCGCCCGCTCCCCGGGTCTCCCCTGCGCGCGAGCGCTTACGGGAGCACGACGCGGTAGTGGGTCGTCAGCCGCCGCTCGTCGTCCAGGACATGGAACGCGAGACCGGGCGGCTGGTCCCGGTCCGCGGCCCGGTCGCCCTCCCACGGCATGCGCAGGGTCCAGGTGATGGCCGGTCCGACGATCAGCGGACGTGCGGCGAACACCGAGGCGGCCGCGGTGTGGGCGTGACCCGTGAGAACGGCGGCGACCTGCGGGTGCGCGTCCAGCAGGTCGGCCAGGCCCCGGGGCTCCTGGAGCATGGCGGAGTCGGGCAGCGGGTGGTGGAGCGCGACCGGCGGCTGGTGGAAGGCGATCAGGGCCGGGGTGTCCTGCGGCAGCGCGGTGAGCGTGGAGTCGATCCAGGCGAGCGTCTCGGTGTCGAGGCGCCCCTCGTCACGGCCCGGGATGGTGGAGTCGCACATCAGGATCGCGGTGCCGGACACGTGGTGGAGCCGGTTGACCGGGCCTTCCTCGGGCACCTCGCCGAGCAGGGCCTTGCGGTACGCCGGCCGGGCGTCGTGGTTTCCGGGGCAGGTGAGCACGGGGAAGGGCGCGGCCAGGATCCGGGCCGCCTCCTCGTACTCGGCCTCCGCGCCGTGATCGGCGATGTCACCGGTGACCAGGACCGCGTCCACCGGGTGCGGCAGGGCCCGGAGGTAGTCCATGACGCGGACGGCACGCAGGGTCGCCCTCTCGCTGCCGTCCAGGTGCAGGTCGCTGATCTGTGCAAGCAGCGTCATTCCGCAGTCTCCTTCGATGGCGGGCCCGGCCGAGTTCCTGCGCCGGGGAGGGCGTAGGCGCTACGCCCTCCCCGGCTCCAACGGAAGTTTTCAGTTTTTCCGTTAGAGACCATAGGGTGTGCGCAGGGATGTGCTCAAGTGGTGGACGACCGGTGCCGAGGCGGAAGGGGATGCCCTGTGGAGCGCTGGCTGCCAATGGAACTGGCGAGCACGGTTCGCCACGACGGCGAAGGCGGCCCCGCCGACGACCTGGCCACGATCGAGGGAACGAAGCGCTGGATCCAGAAGCAGGCGGATCTGCTGGCCGATCACGTCGCGGTCGCGGAGCTCGCCGCGGACGAGGACGTCAGGCTCCGCATCATCGAGCTCCGGCAGGCGGTCCGGGCCCTGTTCGCCCAGGCGGTCAGCCCCGCTCCGCCCAGCCCGGCGGACGCCCACCACCTGATGCCCGCCGACCGGGCTGTGACCCACCTCAACACAGTCGCCGCGCGGGAACCGGTAGCCCCTCAACTGCACTGGCCGACCCGGGGAGTTCAGGGCACCCAGCTGCTGTCCGCGGAGAAGGACCCGTACGTACGGCTCCTCGCGGCCCTGGCCCGGTCCGCCATCGACTTCCTCAGCGGCCCGCAACGCGAGCAACTGCGCTCCTGCACCGCACCCCGCTGTGTGCGCTACTTCGTGAAGAGCCACGGGCGCCAGGAGTGGTGCAAGCCGTCCTGCGGAAACCGCGCCCGGGCGGCCCGCCACTACAGCCGCCGGCACACGGTGACTGAGGGCGGCTGAGGACGCGACTGGTCATCAGCGGTTCACGGGAGGCATCAAGCGGAGCGAGCCAGCGGCGCACATCGCCAAGAACGGCTGCACCGCTCGGCGGAACGCCATCGAGCGGGAGGCGAGGGTGGCAGCGTAGGCATCGGATTTGGGGGCATCCCGCGAGGACGGGGATCGCCGACGCCGGTCCCGGCGGGAGTATCAGTGACGGCAAGCTGGTCACGAAACGTAACTGCCTCTTAGCCCCCTGCTCCCACAGCAGCGAACCTCGCAGGAGCACTCCCGGCGAACCGCGGACGCGATGACGCCTTGTTCCTTTCGGTTCCGTACCTGTTCAATCAAGCAGATGAGTGAGGCTGCGGGGACGACGGGGCACCCTGGTTTCGGCGTGATGCTGGCATGGTTGCTGGACCACAGAGCGCTCAGCGTGCAGGAGTTGGCCAGTCGCGCCGGATTGACGGCAAACGAGGTCCGAGCGGTGCTCGTGGGGGAACCCCCAAGCGAGGGGCTGCTCCGGCGTATCGCGCCTGTCGTAGTTTCCATGCCGTCGATCTGTTCATCCTTGCGGGGCTGGCGGTCCCGGACGATATGGCGCCGTTGGACGCCGCGGCCGGCCGGTGGACACCGGGCATCGTGATGGATGCGGTGCACCTTTCCGCCGACGAGCGGCGTTAACTCCTGCAGCTGATCCGCTCAATACCGCAGGAAAAACGACCTTCGGCGAGGGTCGCAAGGAGCTGACGCCCCGCCTGGTGACGGACTTCGCAGCCCTGCTGGGGGTCAACGCCGGAGAACTGGCCGCGCTCACGGGCATCCACCTGCGTGAGGTGCCACCTCCTGCGGCCCCGGGAGCGGTGGACGCTGCGGTTCTGCTGTGGGAGGTGCGGCGCCTCTCCGCCGGCCAGGCAGAGCACGTCACCGAGCTGGCGCGCTGCATGCGCGGGGACTCCACCAGGGAGTACGTCCTCAATCTGCCCGGGTCCTGACACCTGCCGGGCACGCGTCCGTGGGCGTACGTGGAGGAACCCGTAAGGAGCTCACGGGCGTGGTCGCCAGGTGGCCCGGTCCGGGCGCGCGACGGGGTGGCAGGATGACGCGGTGTCCCACTCGCTGCATGAACTCTGGCTGCGCGGCATCGCCTAGCGGAGAACGCTGAGGGCAAGGCGCCGCCAACAGCTGCAGCGGACGGCGAGTGTGACGAAGTCTTCCCGCAGCTACCGGTTGGTCGAGGCCGGCCAGCGGTCGTGGCGGTAGGCGGGCCACTCGCTGGGCGAGTCGGTGGGTGCATTCCCAAGTCTCGTACGCCGGTGTTCGACCGGCTTGCTGATGAAGGTGCTGTGGGTGCCCTGGGAGTAGAAGTTCTCCGTCACCGTGGCTCCTGACGCTCCTGAGTGAATGACGACGCGGCAGTCGGTGAAGCGGTGGCCCTCTCCACCGCGGCGGATGCCGCCGCTCCGTCGTCATGGGCCGAGCACGGTCCGGCGGCGAACACCCACAGAGCAGGGTGTCGTCACGGCGGCGGCGGTCGTGCAGGCTGGCGTCCTGGGGTAGTTGGGGCCGACAACCGGCCGGGCTCCAGAACCGCGAGGCGCCCCGGACCTGCCCCTGCCTGCCGTGCGGATGCAGGGTCGGGGTGGTGGTCCGGGGCGCCACGGGTCAGGAGCTGTAGTCGCGCAGGAACAGCGAGGGTCTGGAGTCCGTCCTGGAGGCGTTGACGCCATCTCCTCGGGAGTAGTCCACCCCCTCGTTCGTGGCCCAGTCCTGGATCGGGCCGCCCGCACTTGTCAGATGCTGGAAGGTGCCCGCGTCACCTGCGGCGGAGCCGAACTGGTACAGCCGGGAGGTGTCGCCGTAGGGGTGGTAGGGCTCGTACGGGCCTCCGGGTACGCGTTGTTTGGCCAGGGTGTTGTGGAAGAAGACGTTCTGCGGGCCGGTGGAACCCGACCAGCCGATGCCCTTGCTGCCGGCGGCCCAGTAGACAGGCCACCAGGTGCCGTCGTCGCCGGCGCCGCCCTCGCCGCCGCAGTTGGTGTCGCACTCGCCCGAGGAGTGGTTGTACGGCACACGGACGGTGTTGTTCTCGAACAGGTTCCGGCGTTCCCAGCCGCCGTGCAGGTTGAGGTCGGAGTCGAAGTCGTTGCCGATCGCGACGTTGCCCGACGCCGACCACTGGAAGGTGAAGTGCCGCAGGTTACGGCTGGTGTTCGAGGCGTACAGGGAGTCCCAGACCCGTGACCCACGCAGGTAGCCGTTGCCGCCCTTGCCCTTGTTCCAGGAGCCGTCGAAGACGTTCCGCTCGATCTGGATGTTCCGGGCCACCTCGGTGACGACGGGGTGCGAGCCGACCATGTCGGCGCGCACACCCCGCACCCAGGAGTCCCTGGCCCACTTGAAGACGATGCCGTGCATGGCGTACTCGGGGGCCATGTTGCCGTAGTTGTGGACCGCCTGGGAGGGATCGAGCTGGTAGGTGCCGCCGCTGAGCTTCGGCAGGCCGTTCAGGTCCTCGGTGAAGGAGAAGTCCTCGAAGCCCACATCGGTGATCATCTTCAGCGCGGTGACCTTGCTGACGTACGGCTTGCCGCTCACCCCCAGGGGTGGCGAGCCGTCGGAGGTCGAGTCGACCGGGAGGTCGAACTCCAGCGGCTTGTCCAGGGTGACCGTTCGCTTCGCGGTGTCCACGGCGGTGATGGTGAACACCTGCTGGCGCATGTGCAGGTTCTCCAGCCGGCCGTCGTCCGCGGTGGCGCCCGCGACCTCCTGGGACTGGTAGAACTTCAGGCTGTTGGCGGCACCCACCCACAGGTCGCCGCCCGGCTTGAAGGCGTCCATGGACGCCTTGGCGTTCAGCTGGACGACCCGGTCGCCCTGGCGCGCGGAGTAGTTGGCGTCGTCCGAGGACCCGCCGACGGCGACTCCCGACTCCCAGTGCTGGTTGATCGATCCCTCGAAGAGGTCACGCCGGTTCTCCGGGATCTTGGACGGGAAGCCGCAGATACTGGCGTACTTCTCGGCGGCCTCCCTGGTCTGGACCCGGAAGAGGCCGCGGCCCGGCCAGATCCAGCCGCCGGTGCCGACGTTGTTGCCCGTGGTGAACTCGCACTTGTGCACCGTGCCGGTCTGGTCCCAGCGCTCGCCCTTGGCGGTGAGAACGTCGTACCTCGTGTTCTCGTCGGGACGGAAGACGATCCGCGAGCCGTTCGCCGGGTCCGAGCCCTGGCCACGTACGACCAGGTAGGAAGCGTCCACGGAGAGCTGCTTACTGACGTTGAGCGCCCCCTTGGGCAGCTCGATCACCGACAGACGGCCGGGACTCGCATGGGCGGAGCAGTCGTCGCGTATCCGGTCGATGGCCTTCTGGAGGCCCGCTGTGTCGTCCTGCCCGTCGTCGGCCTTCACCTGGAACTGCGACTCCAGTGCGGAGGGGCCGAAGTGACAGGCGGTGTCGGGGTTGCGGGCGGCGGCCGACGGCAGCAGTTCACCGCCGCGGTATCCGGCCCGGCTCCAGTCGGGCAGCCCGGCCACGGGCCCGCGGCGATTGCCACGCCCGAGATCCTGGCCCGAGTCGCCCACCGAACCGTCCACGGAGCCGGGCGGGGCGGACGGCCGACCCACACAGGAGGAGGCCACCGGCTGGTCGCCGAGCTGAGCGGCGATCTTCGTCAGGCAGGCGGCAAGCGCCTGCTGTCCGTAGCGGTTCGGATGGATCGCCTCCTGCTGGTTGCCCTGGGCATGCCACGGTAGGTCCTTCAACCCGTCGAACAGGTACGGGACCCAGCGCACCCACTCGGCGTGCTCGGCACCCAGCGGGGCCGTCAGCCGGTGACTCGAATCGGCCTGCCGCGTCGTCGTGCTGCACAGTTCATGCCCGGCGAACGCACTCTGCAGGTCGAGGAAGGAGACTGCGGCCTCGTTGGCCGCGCCGCGCAGCATGGCGCTGATCCGGGGCACCACGGAGGTGTGCGCCCAGTCGCTGTCGGCGTCCAGGAAGGGGCAGCCTCCGTTGATGTAGCGGCCGTAGTTGGCGGGCGGCACGGGTGCGTTCTCCGGGTCGCGGTAGTTGCGGCCCAGCGGCAGCGGGTTGGCGTAGGACTGGAGCACGATCTGGTACGTACCGTCGTCCTGCCCCGCCTCGCGGAGCACCGTACGGATCGCCTCGACCGCCCCTACGACCTTGGCCCGTACCGGATCGAGGCTCTCGGCGAACTCCTTCTCCTTGGCGCCCCGGCAGCCCTTGTTGAACAGCGACGGGTAGAAGTACGCCTTGACGCAGTCCTGGAGGATGCCGGAGAACTTCAGGTCGTTGCCGCCGACCGAGAGCACCACCATGCGCACGTCGTTGTTCTGCGCGATGTCCCGGAGGTCCTCGACCTGGGGCCGCTGGCCCTTGAAGCCGGTCGTGGTGACGTTGTCGGTGGTGGCGCCGGAGCAGGCGATGTTGAAGCGCCGCTCCAGCGGTACGCCGTCGAGTTCGAGGCCCCGGATCTCGGCGGAGTCGGACCGGTCACAGGCGTCGGCGCCCCGGTCGTACCCGGTGTCGCCGTAGACGCGGGACACATCGTGGTCACAGGTGCTCTCGTCCGCGTTGCAGTTCACCGCGGCCCGGTCGGTGCCCCAGGCCGAACCCGCTGCCGAGGCAGCCGCGTTTCCCGCCCAGCGTCCGCCCTCGCCGGAGATGTAGCTGTCGCCCATGGAGACCACGGCTGGAGGCGGACCGCAGGAGTCGTCGGCCGCGGCGCGGGCGGCACGGGCTGCCGGGTTGTAGACGGTGACGCTGCCCCAGCTGTCGCCGCATGTGGGCCCGCCGGCAGGGGCGAACCGCACCGGCCAGTGGTCGGAGGTTCCGTTGCGGCCGTTGAGGGACACGGAGAGGTTGTCCAGCTGGTCACTGGCGATCATGTAGTCCAGTGCGTAGCCGGAGAGCTGGGTGGTCGCGGGGGTGCCGTCGGGGCGGCCGTTCTGAGTGGCGTAGAAGGTGCTCGGGAATCGGCCGCGGGTGGGGGCGGCGGAACTGTTGAAGTCGCCCAGGGCCCGCCAGCGCTGCCCGGCCATGGTCTGGGAGATGGTGTTGATCAGCGCGACGGCGTGCGGGTTGGGAGTGTCCCCGGAACGGATCGACGCGGCGTGGATGTTGAAGTACCAGGTGTCACCCACCTGTACGCCGAATGCGGGGCGGGTCCTGATCCACTTGTTGCCGGGATCCGCGGCGGGCAGCACGCGGATGCGCGGGGCGAGGGTGCTGAGGTCGTCGGGGGCGTCCTTCAGCCACATGGCCATGGATTTCTGGGTGTTGCCCTCGGTGCCGGCGTCGGGGTCGTCGGTTCCGTTGGTCTGGCCCCAGGCGGCCTTGTCCAGGATCTTCAGGTAGATCAGGACGCCGGGTGCGGCGCGCGTTCCAGGTTTTCCCCAACGTGCCGCACTGACACGGTACTTGAGGCTGGGCAGTCCGGTCGGGGTCTGCGTGGTGTCGGTGCTGTTGTCGAGGAGCACCTGCTCGCCCGTGAAATCGCTCGGCGGCTTCACGGTCTCCTGGAGAGCGATCACGTCGGCGGCCTTGAGCAGGGACGACCTGACGAGGTCCCAGCGGGTGCCGCCCTGGGTGTTGAACGTGATGGACGGCTCGGTGACGCCCTCGGCCGCCTGTGCCGAGGTGGGTACGACCATCGTGACGAGGGAGGCGAGTAACGCGGTGCAGAGCATCTGCACGAGCGTGCGCCGGGGTCTGGGGCCGGGTCTGCGCCGGGTGGCGCGGTCCGGCATGTGAAGGAAATGCAGGGACACGGGTGTCTCTTCTCTGGGGCCGCTGGGTGCGGCGTCTCCGGAGCCGCAGGATGCGGCTTTCTGCCCACGGGATGTGGTGGATAACAGCGCGAGACTACAAAGTTGATCTTGCGGTATGAGCCCAACGCCGTGAGACTGGCGCATTACTGACGGCGGGACGGCTTCACAGGGAACACATGGCTAGGATCTCCCGTGAAGATCGCGGTGCGTCGTTCCGTGCGGTCGGTACCGGGCCGCACCGGCGGCTCAGAAGGTGGTGTTCCATGGGGATGGGTTTAGTGGGAATGAAGTCGTTGAAGATGGCTCTCGCGACGGGCGTCGCATCCGCTGCGGCGCTGCTGTCAGCCGCGACCCCGGCCTCCGCGGCCAACCCGCCGTACGCCGACTGCCCGGGCTGGGCCCTCTGTCTCTACCAGCACGGCGGGGGCACCGGGTCCAAGGCCCTCATCACTCCGGCCACCGGCAACGTCAACCTCTACAGCGTCCACTTCCTCAACGGGGACCTGGCCAACAATCAGGTCTCCTCCTGGCTCAACAACTCCACCTGTCAGGTGAAGTTCGTCGACGACCCGGCCCACTACTCGGACCTGGACTTCACGCCGACCCACCAGTACGGCGCCAGGGGCGACTGGGCCGGCGAGTACGCCAACGACAAATTGACAACGGTCCAGTTCTACTGCCCCTGAGAGGGCATGAGATTCGGATCTGCCGGTCGAACGGTGCAAACAGAGTGGTCGGGGCTGCCGGCAGCTGCTCCAGCAGCTGAGGCAGCGGCTGCGGGAGTCCGCCCCGGAGGGCGAAATCACCGACCGTCCCGGCTACGGTGCAACCAATCCCGCGCAGGCATGGCTGCGGCAGTTCCTGCCGGGCGGCGAGGGCACCGTGGCAGGTGGCAGGCGCGTTGACCGCGCATCCGTGTCCCGGCTCGGCTCGACTGGCCGCCTCCAGTGATTGCATACCCCTCACACCAAGTCTAGGCTCGCCCACGCTCAGTATGTGCAGTGCGCAAACACATCGCTTCGAGGGCAGGAGTCCGTGCCATGTCCCGCGTGAGAGTCCACAACTTCTCCGTCTCCATCGATGGATTCGCCACCGGTGACGGGCAGAGCCTCGACGCCCCGTTCGGCCACGCCGGCACACGGCTCCATGAGTGGTTCTTCCCGACCAGGACCTTCCAGCAGATGCTGGGCAAGACGGACGGGAGCACCGGGGTCGATGACGCCATCGCCGGCACCTGGAATGCCGGCATCGGAGCGGAGATCATGGGCCGCAACAAGTTCGCCCCCCAGCGCGGGCCATGGGAGAACGAGGACTGGAACGGCTGGTGGGGGCCCAACCCTCCTTTCCACACCCCGGTGTTCGTCCTGACTCACCACCCCCGCCCGACGGTGGAGATGGAGGGCGGCACCAGCTTCCACTTCATCGACGCCACACCGCAGGAGGCACTCCGTCAGGCGCGCGAGGCCGCAGGCGGTCTGGATGTGAGGATCGGCGGCGGGCCGACCACGGTCCGCGAGTTCCTCGCCGAAGACCTCATCGATCATCTCCACATCGCCGTCGTCCCGATCATCCTGGGCCGCGGTGAACGCCTGTGGGACGGCCTCGAAGGACTCGACACGCGCTTCCGGACCGAGTCCGTGACAACCCCCGGCGGCGTCACACACCTGACGTTCACCCGGCCGTAGGCGCGTAAGGGCGTGGGGACTGCCCGCACAGGCGGCACTCCTCGTGAACGATCCGCTGCCGGGCGGAAGAACCCGAACCGGGGCGCGGCCCTGCGCCACTCCCCCGCGGCGCCTCATCATCGGTCGCGATGATCACCGCCCCGGTCAGTCGGCGATCCGAACTCCACCCGATGCCGCGCTCAGTACTGCGGCCAGCGTCTGTGGTCTCTCGGCGCCCTCTTCGGCAACCATCGCTCCGCCATGCGCGCGATACGTTTCGGCGGTGCCGGGGCCGCCGTCCTCCAGGACGCGTCGTGCGCCTGGAAGGCCGGGAGGTGTGCCGAGTCAGGCAAGCTGCTCACGGGCGGGCCCGCAGGCGTTGGGGGAATGTGCTGGATACGAGTGCTGAACTCGACTTGAGGACAGGGGTGTTCGTATCGGCGCGGTGTCCTGATCGGCAGTCCGGCGCGGGTGCGGCCGGTGGAGGGGAGGCAACGTCGGGGGCCGCCGCCGACGCGCGGTGCGTCGTTGTACAGGTAGTCCCTGAGCACCCGGTCGCGAAGGTACCCGGAGTCCCACCCGGCCATGGGCGCCGTCATCAGCACAACAGAGTGCCGCTCCGGCCCCGGCGCACGTGTGCCCCGGACTGCCGTCCTGCCGACGGCCGGGGGGCGATGGGCGTGGAACTCCGCGATCCTGTCCCACGCACGCTCCCAGTCCCGGACCTTGCCGGGGGCCGCGCCCAGCGCCTCCATGAACGCGGTGATATGGCCGCGCGAGGGAACCGCTCCCCCGCGCAGGACCGCGCTGAGGCTGCTCTTGGGCAGCCGGAAGCGCCGGCCGTCTTCCGTACGCCCCGCCCTCGCCTGCAAGAACCCCAGCGAGGGCTGACCTTCCTCGGCCCGTGCGTGGATCATCGCCCTGCGCAACTGCCCGAACGTCTCGATCACTTCAGGATGTGTCAGCGCGAACCTCACCGAGCTGGCCAGGTCCTCGAACTCGGCCGCCGTCTCGTCACGGCGGCGAAGCTCCTCCTCGGAGCGCCGAGCCGCCTTCCACAGTCGGACCGCGAGCGCGACGTCGGCGTCGCAGGCCTTCGCGTACGCCTCGACGAGGTTGCGGGAAGGGACCTTCCCGCTCGCGCCCCGCGAGAGCATCGACGCGGTGAACCTGCCACCTGTCAGTTCAGCCATCGCCGCGTAGGTGACGCCCCTGCGCTCGCGCTGGGCGCGTAACCACAGCGCGAGCGCTTCGGACTGCCGGGTCTGTGCGGCGACGGCGTTCTCACGCCGGCCCATCGGATCAGACTGCCCCGGGGGGCGACACCGCCGCCGTGCGCATCGCCCGCAACGAGCTCAGCGCCACGCACAGGGCACCCGCGATGAACTCGAGGGCGCCGAACACGGGCAGGCCGGCCAGGGCGAACACTCCCGCCACGACGACGACCACGACGACAACGACCACCTCACCGGAGGTCAGCGCTCCCGGAGAGGCGCTGGACGGCCAGGGCGGGAAGAGCGGTGAACGCATAGGTGTCTCCTGCTGATGTCATGTCAGAACTCTGTGATAAGTGCTGACTTGGGCTGCACCGTGAACGCCGACGGGGACTTCCAGGTCCCGGACCGTCAACGTGCCGCGATCCTCTCACCAGCAACCCGGGCATCACAACGCACGGCCCCTCGGTCAGGAGCGTTGATACACGAACGTCCAGAGCGCACCGCCGCGATGCGGGCGAACACGTGGCCGAGCTCACCGTCCGCAATCGGGAAGCCGCAGTTCAGGAGAGTGAAACCAAACTTTTCATTCATTTCCGTCCATCGGGCGTTGCCGAACACGCGCACACGATGACACCCTCCTACCAACGCTGCCCCAGGTCCTCGTGCCTGCGGCCCCCTGGCGTCGTGGCTGCACCATGGAACAGGGACCGGGCACCACCGCGTTCCAGCGCGGCGCCCCGGAGGGTGGCGCATCCCTCACCGGATGCCGCCACCCTCGACCGTTTACGACACCCCTCAGGCGGTCGCCGCGAATGCGTCGACGCCTGTCAGGCCTGCGGACAGCGCCCACAGCCGCGCGGCCTGCTCGGGGTCGGTCGCGTGTGCGTGCACGCCTCCTTCCGAGCCGCCAACGGCCGGCTCGGCGATGTCGCAGTCCTCGCAGTACACACCGCCCATGCCGGCCAGTTGGGGCGAGGTCGCCGCCCACACCTGGGTCGCCGCGCCCTGCGCGGGCGTCTTGAAGGTGGGAGGCCATGATTCCGGCATTGTTGATGACGATGTCGGCCTGGCGGCCGGAGGCCAGGAAGCGGTCGGCGAAACCACGGACGCTGCCGAGGTCCGAGAGGTCGAGGTCCTCGGTCTCGACACCGTCGATGCCCTGGACCGCCTCCTGAGCGGCCTCCCGTCGGCGGGCGGGGACCACGACGTGCGCTCCGGCACGTGCCAGGGCGCGGGTCGTCTCCGGGCCGAGTCCCGAGTAGCCGCCGGTGACGATGGCGGTGCTGCCGGACAGATCGATCCCGCGAAGTACGTCGTCCGCGGTGCTCCGGGCGCCGAGGCCCGATCCGATCCTGTGCTGAGGTGTGGTCATGGCGGCCAAGCTAGGTGCTGGACCGCGCTCTATGGCAAGTGCCGGGGAACGGAGTCGTCCTCGTGGGCCGGCCGCCCCGCGCGGGCGTGTTCCGTCGGCCTCGACGCGCACCGAACGTCCTGGCGTAGGCTTCGCTCGGCGTTGGACAGGGGGCGGACGACATGACGGTCGAGGCAGCACAGAGGTGGGGTTCGACCCTCGATTCTGTGGTGGTGTACGAGCGGGGCGCGGTCTGCCGCCGTCTGGCTCGGGGCAGCGTGCCGCCGGACGGCAGGGTGCGCGTGACGGGGCTGCCCAGGGCCCTGGACCCGGGTTCGCTGCGGGCCCGCGTTCCGGGCACCCCCGGAGTGCGAGTCAGCGAGGCCCGGGTGGAGGTCGAGGCCGAACCGCAGGACGTTTCCACGCCCGACGAGTTGCGGCACGAGGTCGTGCGGCTGCGGGACGAGTACGGGGCGGCGCAGGTTCGCCGGGACCACCAGCTGACCCTGATCGGGGAGACAGGCGCGCTGCGCCCGGTGCCTCCGCCCCGCAGGCGCGAGGACGGGCACCGTCGCACCCCGGTCGATTCCTGGCTTCAGCTGGCCGACTTCGTGGACGACCGGCTGACGGGACTGCACACGCGCCTCGTCGAGCTGGAGGAAGCGCTGCTCCGTGCGGAGCACGAGCTCGGCATCGCCGTGGACAGGCTCGCCCGCGCGTCCACCGACGTGCCGTCGGCGCACGTGGACACGACGGTGTCGGCCCTGCTGATCGTCGATGCCTCGGCCTCCGGTGACGCGTCGGCAGAGGTCCTCCTTGAACTGGAGTACGGGGTGCCTGGCGCCGTCTGGGTGCCGACGTACCGTCTCAGCCACCGTCAGGGCGACAGCAGCGGCCGTCTGGTGCTGCGGGCCTCGGTGGCCCAGCGCACCGGGGAGGACTGGACCGGGGTGTCCCTCGCGCTGGCCACGGCGGACCTGCGGCGCGACACCGGACTGCCGAAGCTCCGCTCGGTCAGGATCGGGCGCCGGCAGCCGCCGTCGGCGCGCACCGGCTGGCGGGAGCCTCCGGCGGGGCTCACCGACCTCTTCGCCGGGTACGACGCGGCCGGCCCCCGCCCTGCCCCGATCGCCGTGCCCGTGGCCGCCGGGGCCGTTCCGCCACCGCCGCCCGCGCCTCCGGGGTACGGCGCGCCTCCCCCTCCCCTCCCGATGCCGGGCGGCGCCTCCCCCGAACAATTCGCCGCCGGAATGCCCGCGCCCGCACAGGCCCGGAGGTCGCGTACGGGCGGCGGGCCCTCGTACGGGGGCGCTGCTCCCCTGGCGGCTGCCGCCCCGGCCGCGCCTGGCTCGCCCCCGCCGCCGTCCGCGGCTCCGGTGACCGGTCCGCCGCAGCCCAGCGGCGCCGAGCTCGATTACGCCGCACTCGAGCTCTGCGGCCCCGAGGAGCGGTCGGCGCGCAGGGGGCGGCTGTTCCCCGGCTCCTCCGTCGACGCGGTGGCGGCCGAGTTCCGCAGGCGCGCCGAAACGGTGGCGGCGCTTCCGCTGCCGGGGCACGCTGTGCGGCCCCGTGAGTCGGCGGGTTCCTTCGACCACCGTTTCGACACCGCGGCCCGCGCCGACATCCCGTCCGACGGCACCTGGCACACCGTCACCATCGGGGAGATCCCGGTCGGCACCCACACCGAGTACCTCTGCATCCCGTCCGTGGAACAGACCGTGTACGCGACGTTGGTGATCTCCAACTCCACCGACCAGGCTCTGCTCGCCGGCCCGGTGGACGTCACGGTCGACGACGACTTCCTGCTGACCGCGGCGTTGCCCACGCTGGCCCCCGGCGGTGTCCGGCGGCTCGGGCTCGGACAGGCCGAGGGCGTCCAGGTCACCCGCCGGACGAATCTGCACGAGTCCACGGCGGGCTTGCGCAACAACACCACGGTCCTCGACCACCGCGTCCATGTGGAACTCGCCAACCGCCTCGCGCTGCCCGTCACCGTCGAGGTCCGCGAGCAGGTGCCCGTCACCTCCGACCCGGATGTCCGGATCGAGGAACGGGCCGACTGGACCGTACCCGAGGACGAGGGCGCCGATGCCGGTCACCGGGCACCGGGCACCCGTGTCTGGCGGGTCGAGCTGCCCGCGGGCGGCACCGCCGTGCTCGACGGCGGCTACGAAATCCGAATCCCGGCCGGCAAGGCCCTCGTCGGTGGCAACCGCAGGAGCTGACACACACCATGACCACAGCCCCGGAGCCGATCGCCCTCCCGGTCACCGCCGTCACATGTCTGGAGGACCGCGCCCACGTCGAGCGTGCCCTCGTACTCGATCTGGAGGCGGGAGTCCGGCGTCTGCGCCTGGGGCCGGTCAGCGCTCTCGCCGTCGACCGCACCCTGCATGCCGAACTGACCGCCGATCACCCGGCGGCCGTGCTCGACGTACGGTTCACCCGTAGCTGGACGCCGCGCGGACCGCTGCCGCGCGCCGACGACTCCGCGCTGCGCCGGCAGATCGCCGCGCTCGAAGAGGAACAGCTCGACCTGAAACACCAGCGGGACCGGCTTCAGGCGCGGCGGGACGTCCTCGGACGCCTCGCGGCGGATCTGCTGCGCGATGTCGGGGAGGGTGCGGGCTCCGGGGAGGCCGACAGCTCCCGGTGGTCCCTCGAGCTGGACCGGGTCGACGGCGAGCGAGCCACGTGTGCCGAGCGACTGCGCACCGTGGAGGCCCGTCTGACCGTCCTGGCCGTCCAACTCGCCGAGGCCCAGCAGGCCATGCACATGTCCGAGGAGGAGCCCGCCGAGCTCGTCGCGTATGTCGAGCTGACCCTGGAGTCCTCCGCCGCTGGTCCGGTCGAGCTGCGGCTGACCCATCTGACCCCGTGCGCGCTGTGGCGGCCCGCCTACCGGGCGGTGCTCGACGGTGATTCCCTGACGCTGGAGACGGACGCGATGGTCTGGCAGCGCACCGGGGAGGACTGGCGTGATGTGAAGCTGACGCTGTCCACGGCCCGCTCCGCTCTCGCCACCGACCCACCGCGCCTCGGTGAGGACCGGCTCACGCTCACGGACCGCTCACCGGCGGAACGCCGCACGGTCGATGTCGAGCTGCGCGAGGAGGAGATCGGGACGCTCGGCCCGGCTCCGGTACTGGGCCTGCCCGGGGTGGACGACGGCGGTGAGGCACGGGTGCTGCGCGCACCTGCGCGTGTCTCCGTCCCGGCCGACGGCCGTGCCCACCGTGTGCCGCTGTCCGTCGTCACCACGTCCGCCCGCAGTGAGTACGCCTGCTCGCCCGAGCTGTCTCCGCTGGTCACGCAGGTGGTGCGGTTCGACGGCCCTGCGGGGCACGCGCTGCTCGCCGGGCCCGTGGACCTGGTCCGTGAGAGCGGATTCAGCGGGCGCGGCACCCTGGACTTCACGGCACCCGGCGCACCCGTCGAGCTCGCCTTCGGCAGCAGCGACGATCACCGGGTGGTCCGGCACACCGAGGAGTCCCGCGAGACCACCGGCATCACCCAGCGGACCGTCATCACCCGTACGGTCCGGCTGCATCTTTCACGGTTCTCCGCCCCCGGGGAGCAGGGCAACCGCGTGGTCGCCCTTCGGGAGCGGCTGCCCGTCTCCGAAGTCTCGGCGGTGGAGATACGCCTCCGGAAGGAGAACTGCACCCCCGTGCCCGACACGGTCGACGACGAAGGCATTGCCCGCTGGGACGTGGTGCTCCCGCCCGGCGGGCGTCGCACGGTCACCCTGGTCTACGAGCTGTCGGCGAGCTCCAAGGTCTCCGGGCTCTGAGCCCGACGACGTACCGGCACCAGGCTTGACGCGAGGCCGGGCCCCAGGGGGTTCCACGACGGTGCCGGGCCCCAGGGGGTTCCACGACGGTGCCGGGCCCTGGGTTCACACCCGTACGGAGGGCCCGGCACGTGCCACGTTCCCGCGCCGCTGCGGCTCGTGCACGCCCTCGCGAGGACCGGCTGCGGCAGGGCCGCAGGGCCGGGCTGCGGAGGTGGCGGCGCGGGAGATCGCGGCCGAGTGGAGAACCGGATCAGCGGATGCTGGTCCGGCGGACTTCCTTGCGGGCTGCGCAGTTGGAGTTGTCCACCGACACGTAGACGTTGGCGATGTGACCGCCCCAGCTCACGCAGTAGCCCTTGCCGTAGACGTAGGCCGGTCCCGCGTACGAGGTGAAGTTCCCGTAGTCCTCGGCCCACTCGTCGGTGGCGGGAACGTAGATGTACGTGCCCATGGCCTTGGCGGTGCCCGGGTTGGCGCGGATGGTCGCGACGCAGTTCTTGCCGTTGGACGAGTTGTACGTCAGGTAGACGGTGCCCAGAGAGCCGACGGGCACCGAGTTCACCGTCTTGTAGCTGCTGCCGCAGACGCCCTGGGGTGTGACGTTGGGTGCGGCGGACGCGGTCGTGGCGACGGCGGTCGTGGCTCCCACCACCAGAGCGGTCAACGCTCCGGCGGCCGCGATAAAGCGCGTGTTCCTCATATATCCCCCTTGTGTCCCTGAGAGCTGATTGCTCCTACTTGATGTGACCCTCGAGTGTTGCCGATGGTTGTGCGTGCCCCGGGCCCAAAGGCGGGGCGGCGCATCCGGGGCGGCGGTGCCGTGGGCCACGGGCGCCCGGAGGAGGCGGCCCGGTGATGCGCCGTCCGAGGGGACGCGCGACACGCTCCGGACGGATCAGGAATCGAGAAGCGTCGGCGGGCGATCCACGGATAACGTCACGGACATGGACATCTCGATTCACACGACCCCCCTCCCGCACGACGATCCGGACGCCGCGCTGGCCTTCTACCGCGACGTCCTCGGCTTCGAGGTCCGCAGCGACGTGGGGCAGGGCCCGATGCGCTGGATCACGGTCGGGCCCGTCGGCCAGCCCGGCACGTCCATCCTGCTGGCACCGCCGGCCGCCGACCCGGGGGTCACGGAGGAGGAGCGCCGCACGATCGCCGAGATGATGGCCAAGGGCACGTACGGCTGGATCATGCTGGCCACCAGGGACCTGGACGGGACCTTCGAACAGGTACGGGCGGGTGGCGCCGAGGTCGTCCAGGAGCCGACCGAGCAGCCGTACGGCATGCGTGACTGCGCCTTCCGTGACCCCTCGGGCAACGTGATCCGCATCCAGGAACTTCGCTGAGCCGGACGGCCGTCTCCCGTCCTCGCACACACCGAATGAAGGGAGTTCTCCCATGTGTCACCCCGGGTGGGCGCGCGCACTCGCCTCCGCGCAGCGGCTGAACGATCTAGCGGTTCTACGCCGCGTGCGCGACCGGATCGAGCGGGAGTACGCGCGACCGCTGGATGTCGAGGCGCTCGCCCGCGGCGCGAACATGCCGGCCGGGCAGCTCAGCCGGCAGTTCCGGCTCGCTTACGGCGAATCGCCGTACGCCTTCCTGACGCGGCGTCGCGTCGAACGCGCGACGGCATTGCTGCGACGCGGCGGCCTCGGCCCGGACGCGGTCTGCTCGGCCGTCGGCTGCTCGTCGCCGGGCGTGTTCCGTGCCCGCTTCACCGAGCTGACGGGCATGCCGCCCGGTGCCTACGGCCGAGGTGCGGCGGTGTCACCGGCCGTGGAGCCGGAGCGCGCGCCCAGTGCATCGGGTACCGGCTGAGCCCTCCCCCTGGGGGAAGGCATCGGCGTCATCCGGATCGAGGGGCCGGCGGCAGTCACCGGCGGCCGGCCCGCCGCCCGTGCCCGATGCCCGCGACGTGCAGGGCCAGCAGGCCCAGCCCGAGGAGCATGACGTTCACCGAGCCGAAGACGTCGTTGGTCGCTATGTCTGCGGCGTTGATCAGGAAGGCGATGAAGAACAGTACGGCTGCGGCTATTCCCAGCATGGTCGGCTCCTTTTTCCAGTTGGAACACGCGTTCCCCCACTTACGTGGTTCAGGCCTGGGAGCCGTCGGTTCCGGGGTCGCGGAGCCCGGGCGGTCCACAGCAGGGCGGCCACGAGCGGTCTCCTCGTGGCCGCCGGCCCGGGTCCGGTCCCTTTCCCGGGCCGGCGCCGTCGTCAAGCGTTAGGACGATGCGACGGTGCCGCTCGGTGCCACCTGGGGATCCGGCTCCTCGGGCGATTCGCTGAGCTGTTCCCGCAGGTAGTTCCAGACCACCGCGATCAACGCTGCGACCGGTACGGCCAGGAGGCTGCCCACGATGCCGGCCAGGCTGCCGCCGAGCGTCACCGCCAGCAGGACCACCGCGGCGTGCAGGCCGAGTCCACGGCTCTGGATCATGGGCTGGAACACGTTGCCCTCGAGCTGCTGCACGACGAGGATGATCGCCAGCACTATCAGCGCGTCGGTCACTCCGTTCGACACCAGGGCGATGAGCACCGCGACGAAGCCCGCGAACAGCGCACCCACGATCGGCACGAACGCCGATACGAAGGTCAGCACCGCCAGAGGAAGCACCAACGGCACTCCCACGATCCACAGCCCGATTCCGATGAGAACCGCGTCGAGCAGGCCCACGTACGCCTGGGAGCGCACGAACTCGCACAGCGTGGACCAGCCCCGCGCGGCGACGACCGGAATGTCGGTGGCGAGGCGGCCGGGCAGCTGACGCGAGAGCCACGGCAGGAACTTGGCTCCGTCCTTGAGCATGAAGAACATCAGGAAGACGGCCAGGACGGCGGTGACCACACCGTTGACCACGGTGCTCACACCCGTCACGACGGTGGTGACCATGCTGCCGAGGCTGTCCTGGAGACGCGCGATCGCGGTGTCGAGTGCGCCGGTGATCTCGTCGTCGCCGATGTTGAACGGCGGACCTGAGGCCCATTCACGCACCCTCTGGATGCCCTCGACCACACCGTCGGTCAGCTCCCCCGACTGATCGGCCACCGGTACGGCGATGAGCGCCACCGTGCCCGCGGCGACGAGAAGGAACAGCACCGTCACGACGGAAGCCGCGAGCGTCGAGGGCCAGCCTCGTCTGCGCAGGAAGCGCGCGGTGGGCCACGTCAGGGTGGTGAGCAACAGGGCGACTATGAGCGGCCAGACGACCGACCACATGCGGCCCAGGACCCACAACGCGACCGCGGCCATGACGAGGACCAGGAGCGCCTCGCCTGAGACACGGGCCGAAGTCCTGAGGGCCGCGCGGGTCTTGGTGGAACTCAACGTGACAGACATGGAGGTCACCCTATGCGCCACCGGGACCCACGCTCACGCAGTTCCCTCGCTGCCATTCCCTCGACGCGGGACCGGCGGCCCGTCCGTCCGGGCGGCGGGCGAGGCCGTTCAGGCGGCGAGCCAGGCGAGGGCCGCGACGACGAGGGCGCGCACTCCGGTGTCCAGGGTGGGCTGGAGCACGGGGGCGAAGTGCGGGCTGTGGTTGACGGGAACGTGCGCGGGCTTCCCGGCGCCGCCGGCCGCCGCGAACAGCGCCGGGTCGGTGCCGCCGATGCCCCAGTAGGTGAACGGCACACCGAACGCCTTGGGGATCTTGCTCATGTCCTCGCTGGCGGTCTGCAGGTCGACGGTGTGCGCGTCGTCACCGAAGTGCCGGGCGAACGCCTCAGCGACGCGCTGTGTCGTCGCCGCGTCGTTGACCGTCGGGGGGAAGGAGGTGATCGTCTCGAACTCGGGCGGCTTCGGCGCCCCCGAGGCCTGGCACTCCGCCGTCACCACCCGCTGGATGGCCTCCAGCACCTGGGCGCGCGCATGGTCGTCGTACGTACGGACGTTGACCTGGATGACGGCTCGGTCCGGGATGATGTTGGGGTCGGTTCCCGCATGGATACTGCCCACCGTGACCACGGCGGGCGTGAGCGCGGCCACCTCGCGGGAGACGATGGTCTGCAGGCGTACGACGATCATCGCCGCCATCACGACGGGGTCCACCGTCGCCTGCGGCATGGACCCGTGCCCTCCCCTGCCGTGGACGGTGATGCGCAGGCTGTCGGCCGCCGAGAGGAACGATCCGGCACGGGTGCCCACGTATCCCGCCGGGTAGGGCAGCACGTGCTGGGCCAGCACCACGTCGGGGCGGGGCGATGTGGCCGTCAGCCCGTCCGCGAGCATCGCGTCGGCGCCGTCGCCCCGCTCCTCGGAGGGCTGGAAGAGCGCGATGAAGGTGCCCTTCCACTCTTCCTTCGCCTCGGCCAGCAGTCGTGCGCAGCCGACCAGGGTGGCGACGTGCACATCGTGCCCGCAGGCGTGCATGAGGGGCTGCTCGGCGCCGTCGCTCCCGGTCACCGTCGCGGTGGAGGCGTACGGCAGGCCCGTCTGCTCCCGCACGGGGAGGGCATCCATGTCGGCCCGGACCATGACGGTCGGGCCCTCGCCGTTGGCCAGTACCGCGATCACCCCGGTGCCGCCGACGCCGTCGACGACCCGGTAACCGGCAGCGCGCAGGGCATCGGCCGCCTTCTTGGCCGTTCGGTGCTCGTCCAGACCGAGCTCGGGATGGCGGTGAAGGTCCTTGTACAGATCCTCGATGTCGGTCCGGATGCTGTCGAGGCCTTCCAGCACGACATGGGCGCTATCGGTCATGCTGACTCCGTACGGGCTCGCGTGCTACTTGCTCCTGCTGAGGCTACCGGCCGGGAGGCGGGCATTCCGCAGGGGCACCGCCCGCACGCTCGCGCCCGGTCACGCCTCGATGTAGGCGACCACCACAACCGTGCGCAGCGCGGTGACGAAGTACAGGACGCGGACGTCCTCGACCTCATCGGCGTACTGGCGCAGGGCGGGCTGCGCCGTGTGCCCGGGGATGGGGGCACCGATGTCGGGGTCGACACTGATGGCGACGAGGGTACGGTCGAGGGCGTGTACCGCGCTCTCCGGCAGCTCTTCGAGTTGCTTGGCCGCGGAATCGCTGAACGCGATGCGGGCGCGCCTGGGGGCCATCAGGCGACGGCGGGGCGCTGGGTGGCGAGGTGCGCGAGGCGTGCGTCGCGCAGGTCCTCCCACGGGGTGCACTCCTCCACGGAGGGCAGGCCGTTCGTGGCGATGTCCTCGAGAACCGCGGCCAGGCGGTCGGCGTCGGCGCGGGTCTTGGCGGCGTACGCGCGGACCGCGTCGGCGGCGGCGGGCTCCAGCGGCTTCCGGTCTGCGGCCGGCTGTTCGCTCATCGGGGGCTCCAGGAGGCGGCTTGGCGTGTCCCCTCAACGGTATCCCCCGGCCGGCAGACGAGTGGCCCACACCGGCGAACTGGTGGGCGCAGCAGGCAGACCGCCCGCGCAGGGCGTCTCTGACGTGCGGTCAGTCCTTGCGTCCTGTCACGGCCACGGTGACCCCGAGGCCGATCATCGTGAGACCGCCGACTCCTCCGACCAGGGAGAGCCGCCGAGGGGACCGGGCGAACCAGTCGCGCCCGGTTGACGCGGCGAGTCCCCATAGGGAGTCGCAGGTCACCGCGATGATGTTGAAGACCAGGCCGAGCAGAAGCATCTGGACGACGATGTGTCCTTGGGCACGGTCGACGAACTGGGGCAGCACGGCGGCGAAGAAGACCATGGTCTTGGGATTCGCCACACCGACCGCGAAGCCCTCCCCCAAGGTACGCATGCCGCCCTGCACGGCCTTGTCACCGGTGAACGCGGCCTGCAGGGCGCCGCGTTGCCGCCAGGCCTTGATGCCCAGGTGGACGAGGTAGGCGGCGCCGACGAGCTTCAGCACGGTGAAGACGAGAATCGAGCGCTCCACGACCGACCCGACACCGAGAGCCACGGCCACGACGAGCACGTAGGCGCCCAGGGTGTTCCCGACGACCGTGGTGAGCGCGGCACGACGCCCCTGAGCCAGGGCCCGGCCGATAACGAAGAGCACGCTCGGCCCGGGAATGATGATGAGCAGGAAGGACATAGCCGCGAAGGCGAGCAAGCGCTCAGCAGAGACCATGACGGCCATGCAAGCACGGACCGGACGCGCCCCGCATGCGCATTGTTACGGGGCCCGCCGGGCGCCCGGTGCGCCGGACCGGGGTGCTCGGCCGCGCTGCCGTGGCTACGCGTCCGGTCATCCCTGCGTGTGCGGGGGTGACTCCCTGACCTGCCGCCTTGTCCGCCGGCGAGGAAGAGCTGGAGCAACTTCACGGAACGTCGCAACGCGCCCCGACCGGCCTACTCCCGCTTCCTCCCCCACCCCGCAGACGCCCCGGGGCGGCGCGCTGCGGCACACCGCCTCCTCGGGTCAGAGCTGGAATTCCGCCGGCGACAGGCCCAATGCCGTGCACGCCTCCCGGAGGATCATGTGTTCGGGCTGGGAGAAGTTGCCGTCGGCGCCCGCGATGACGATGCCGGTCTGGAGTACGGCCCGGGCCTCGGTCGGCTTCTTGGCCGTCTTGGCGACCTCCTGCATCGCGTCGGCCTTGCCCTGCTGGAAGTTCAGGGACAGCTGGTCCACGTGCTTGTTGAAGCGCTGGCGCAGCTGCTCCGGCGGGAAGTTCTGCAGCACCTCGTTACCCAGGATCATCGACTCCACGTGCTGGCGCTCCGCGGGGTCCACATGCCCGTCCGCAGCCGCGACCAGCGCGCACATCGCCATGCTCGCGTCCCGGTAGGCGCCGCTCTTCAGCTCCGTCTTGAGGGAGGCGAGCTGCGACTTCAGCGTGCTCACCAGCTGCGCGCGTGACCCGCCGCCCGATCCGTGGCCGGCGCTGCGCCCACCGGTCGACGCGCGCGATCCCTGCGACTGCTGGAGCGTCTTGGCCTGGTCCTTGAGCCGGTCCCATACTGCCATTGAGGTCACCTCGGTCTTCGTCTGAATGGTCGGTCCCGAGCCCGCGAGCTCAATCAGCCAACGACCCACCCAAGGTAAAGGTTCCGCAAAGTGGCCGTGGTTTATGACCGGCCGCCGGCGGCCCCGGCCCTTCCCGGATCCCCTCCGCCCCCGCGCAGCGCCGGGCGGCGAACGGCCCGGCCGGCCGATGCGGCATCATCGATGCCATGCGTACCCGACCTGTACTCGTCTTCGACGGAGACTGCGCCTTCTGCACTTCTTCGGTGACGTTCGCCGAGCGTCGCCTCAGGCCCCGCTGCGAGATCACCCCATGGCAGTTCGCCGATCTGGACTCCCTGGGAACGACTCGCGAGCGGGCGGAGTACGAAGTCCTGTGGATCACCCCCAACGGCACGGTGCACGGCGGTGCGCAGGCGGTCGCCAAACTCCTGCTGAGCGCGGGCAAGGGCTGGAGCGTCCTGGGAGCCCTGCTCACCCTGCCTCCCCTGCGTTGGATCGCCCACGGCGTCTACCGGCTCGTCGCGAACAACCGGGAGCGGCTCCCCGGCGGTACGCCGGCCTGCGGACTGCCAGCGGACCGTCGGCCGCAGCCTCCGGCCGCTCCATCGCACCCCGCGCGCTGAGGCCCGGGTCCACGGGGGCAGGGACGGACAGGACCGCCGGCCACCGATCCCGTCAGACCGCCGAGCGCAGTGCGTCCAGTTCGCCGCCGATCGCCTCGCGCAAGCCGTCGTGCCGCGGACCGAGCCCGTACCGCTCATCGCTCCACCGGTCACGCGGATAGAGCCATACCGGGCCCCGCACCCGATCGGCAGGCTCCCACGCATACCGGGGCCAGACATGGGCGTGGAGGAACGGGTCCGTGTTCCCCAGGATCTCCAGATTCACCCGCAGAAATGCCGGGTCCAGCCGCCGGCAGGTCCGCTCCACGGCTTCCCCCAGCTGGTCCATGTCGGACAGGAACGACAGCCGTTTCACCCTCGGCAGGTCGGACAGCCGCCGCACATCCGGTTCGTCCACGAGGAGAACCGAGTATCCCGGCAGGAACTGCACATCGCCGATCACCGCGAACCCCGCCGTCAGCCGCCGCACGACCGTCGGGTTCTCACCCCTCAGCGCGGCCCCGATCCGGTCCCTGCGCCACTCACCTGTCACAGCGAAAACCTACAGCGCGCGGAGCCGTCAGCGGTCCCGGGCCGGGAGAGCGGCCAGGCAGGTGTCGCGCATGATGCGGTCGACGGTGGACGCGAGGCTGCTGTCGGCACCGATGACGGTCTCGATCCTGCCGGGCAGCAGATCCATCTCCCGGTACCAGGCCCGTAGTTCCGGTTCGCCGACCTCGTCGGCGATCGGCTTGGTGGCGTGACGGAGGAGGGTCTGTTCGAACGGCACGTGCAGGTAGTAGGCATGGGTCGGGCCGCGGTGGTCGGCACACAGCCGCGCGAGCATGTCGCCGTAGTGGTCGGCGTACAGGATCCCTTCGACCACGACGTGGAATCCGGCGTCCAAGGCATAGCGGGCGGTCATCTCGATCAGGCCGATGTTGGCTGCTCCCGGCCGGTCCCGTTCGCGCAGGACGAGGCGGCGGAGGTTGTCCTGGGCGACCAGGGCGACGCCACGGCCGAACGTGTCACGCAGGCCGCCCGCCACGCTCGACTTCCCCGACGCGCTGTTGCCACGCAGGATGACGAGCCGGGTTTCCTCAGTACCTGCCATCACGGTGGTCACGCTACCCGCCGACCGCCGGGGACCGGGCCCACACCGTCCGCCTTCCTCACTTCGGCGGACCACCGGCCCCCAGGTGCGAGCTGCGACTGTTGCCCTTTGATCAAACATTAGCTTAGGCTTACCTAACTTTTGCTTGAGGTTCTGAGTCCCGGACACACCCCGCGCGCTGAGTACACGTCACTCCGACCGTGGGCCCACCCGTGGCCCCGAGACCTCAGAACAGCCGAACGACAGTGGACAGAAGGGCGCGGTCCCAGCCGCGTCCGCGTACCGCGTGCGCCCCACCGGAGGCGCACGTCCAGGGAGAACAGCACACATGGCCACGCTCAACCGCCGCGTCCGCCGCGCAGCCGCGACCGCCGTGGCGCTTGCCGCCTGCGGCGCACTCACGCCCGCCGGTTCCGCAGCAGCGGAGACCGGCACCCGGGCCGGCACCCACGTCACATCGGTGCCGCTCGCCCAGGGGCTCTACCAGTCCGCCTACTCCGAACGCAACGACGTGTTGTGGGCCACCTCTTCCGTGGGCCAGCCGCCGGCCCCCACCACCGGGTCCCGGCTGCTGAAGATCGACCCTGACACCCTCCAGGTGGAAGCGGCCTACACTCCCCGCACCGACGGCACGGTCGAGGCCGTGTACGGCATCGACGTGGACGATGAGCACCACACCCTCTGGGTCACCAACACCCGGAACAACTCGGTCGCCGTCTACAGCCAGAGAACCGGCAGACACCTCGCCACCCGACTCGATGTGAACCATTCCCGCGAGGTCGTCGTGGACGAGAAGCGCGACCTCGTGTGGGCGAGCGCCTTCGGCGACGGCTCCCTCGTCGCCTTCGACAGTCGCACCCTAGAGGAGGTCAGAAGGGTCACCGTCGAGGGAAGCGGTCCGACGGGAATCGCGGTGAACGAACGGACCGGGACGGTCTACGCCGCCGACTTCACCAACAGCCGGATCATCGAGGTCCGGGCCGGCTCCGCGACCCCGCGGCTCATTCCCACCGGTACCGGCCCGCTCTCGATCGCACTGTCCGCCGACGGGAGGACGGCGTACACCGCCGACCAGGGATCGGGCACGCTCTCGGTCGTCGATCTGCGCGGCGGCACGGTCGCGAAGACGGTGCCGACGGGCGAAGGCGCGAAGTCGGTTGCCACCGAACCGTGTTCGGGCCAGGTCCTGGTGGTCAACCGGCTGGCGGGAAGCGTGTCGGTGGTGGACCCGCGTGCGGGAAGCATCGTGGAAACAGTGGCCACCGACGCGTACCCCAACCACGTCAAGGTGACCGACGACGGCACCGCGTACGTCCTGGACAAGTCCGCTTCCGGCACGGCGGGCGAGGACGGGCTGACCCGGATACGCCTCGGCGACGCAGCGCGCCAAGGGTGCTGACACGAGGGGCGACGGCACCTGGGGTGCTCCCCCGCGCCGTCGCCGGGCGCACGTCCTCTCCCCTGCTGCGACACGGCCCGCAGGCCGGCGGGAGAGGGCGGTGCGGCGCCTAGTCTGGGAGCCACTCGGACCCGGTGATCGCTGTGCAGGCCCCACGATCGCCCGGACCCGGTGATCGCCGTACAGGCCCCACAAACAGGAGCCACCGACCTCGTGCCGCCCCCGCTCTCCCGTCGCGCCGCGCTCCGCGCACTGACCGGACTCGCCGCCGTCCCGCTCGCCGGGTGCGCGCCGGCCTCCCAGGACTCCGCACCCCCGACTCGCACCGATCCGGGTCCGGCCGGAGGCACGTCCTCGCCGTCGACGAAGCCGGCGCGTACGAAGGCCGCATTCGGTGAGCTCGAGCAGAAGTTCGACGCGCGGCTGGGTGTGTACGCGATCGACACCGGGAGCGGATCGTCCGTCACCCACAGGCCGGACGAGCGTTTCGCCTACGCCTCGACCTGCAAGGCGTTGCTCGCCGGTGCCGTGCTGGACGTCCGCACTGTCGCGCGTCTGGACCGGCGTGTGCGCTACGGACGCGATGAGCTCGTCGCCAACTCCCCGGTCACCGAGCAGCACGTCGCCGCGGGGATGAGCCTGCGTGAGCTGTGCGATGCCGCGATCCGCTACAGCGACAACACGGCGGCCAATCTCCTCTTCCGCGAGGTCGGCGGGCCCCGCGGTCTCCAGGACGCGCTCCGCGGCCTCGGCGACCGTACGACGCGCTGCGACCGTTACGAGACCGAGCTCAGCGAAGCCGCGCCCGGCGATCCCCGTGACACCAGTACGCCGCGTGCCCTTGCCGCCGGTCTGCGCGCCTACGCCCTCGGGAACGTCCTCGGCGCGAAGGAGCGCGCCCTGCTGACCGACTGGCTCAGGCGCAACACGACCGGCGACGACGTCATCCGCGCGGGTACCCCGGACGGCTGGGTGGTGGGGGACAAGACCGGCACGGGCGGTTACGGGACCCGGAACGACATCGCCGTGCTCTGGCCGCCGGACTCGGAGCCGGTCGTGCTCGCCGTGCTCACCCGCCGCGCGACCCGGGACGCGGTGCACCAGGACACGCTGATCGCCGAGGCTGCACGCGTCGCGCTCTCCGCCCTCGTCTGAGAGATGCCGTTCAGGGGCGGTAGCGGAGCGGGTGGTCCGCGGGAACCTCGGTCAGCACGATGCGGTGGCCGTCGGGGTCGGCGATCCACATCTCGATCAGCCCCCAGGGCTCGCGGACCGGCGGCCTGAGGACGCGCGCTCCCCGCGCCGAGACCTCCTCGTGCGCCGCCGCGCAGTCGGCGACCTGCATCCAGAGTTGCAGCGTCTGTGCCGGCGGGGCCTCGGAACGGCCCGACACCTCGAGGAACCCGCCGCCGAGGAAGTACACCGTCCCGCGCTCGGGGCCGGTGCCGAACTCTCTGTAGACGGCGAGCCCGAGCGACTGTCCGTAGAACTGGCGGGAGGCCTCCGGGTCACCGGGCCTCACGAGCACCCGGCTGCTCAGTACATGCACCATGGCCACGACCCTACGCGTGCGGGCGCGGATCAGCGTAAGGACATGGCGGGCATGGCCGCGCCAGGGGGTTCAGGACGCTTCGACGGCGGCCTTGATCCGCTGCCCGAACGCCGGGGCGTCCTTCCGCGCGGCAGCGACGGCGAGTCCGACCAGGAGCTTGCCCACGCGGTGGCCCTCCAGGTCGTTGAAGATCCGCACCCGCGTTCGACCATCGGCCAGGGACTCCAGGTCGTACCCGCCTTCCCTGGCCGTGACGAGGTTGGTCGACATCTCCTTCCAGCGGATACGGGTGGGGGCGACGAGTTCGCTGATCCTGAATTCCCGCTGCGTCGTCATGCCGGCGTCCTTCACCGTGCTGCGGAAGACGGTGCCCACCTCCGTGGGACCGGCCGGAGTCTTGGAGATCTCCTGGACGCGCGGGCTGAACTTCTTGTCGTTCTCGCCGTCCGCCAGAAAGGCGAAGACCTCCGCGACAGGACGGTCGATGTCGACCGTCACCTCGAACCGGGACATGGGGGACTCCTCTCGTGCGACGGGCAGGAGCACGCGGCGCGGCACACCCGTCGTGGCGCTGCTTCCCAGCATCCGCGCCGGGAGACCGCTCGGCAGCCGGTCGGGCGGATTCGGAGCGCAATCGGGTGTCTCCGGCCCCGTCGGCAGGGCGCGCACCTCAGCCTTCGGGGGCGGCGTGCGCGGTCCGGCGGACATGGGGTTCCGCCGGACCGCGGGCGTGCTCGTCGATCGACGCGTCCTGTTCGACCTCGCGCGCGCGAGAAGGGTTGTACGTGGATCGCGTGCGGGAGGCGATCCGGCTCAGTGCGCGATCGTGTCGATCAGCTCGCGGGCACCCTGACGCAGCAGGGCGACGGCCACGGAGGTACCGAGCGTGGCGGGGTCGAGTGGGCCGGCCCACTCGTGTGCGTTGAGCACGGTCTTGCCGTCGGGCGTGAACACGCAGGCGCGCAGGGAGAGGTCTCCGTTGCGCTGGGACTTGGCGTATCCGGCGATCGGGGAGTTGCAGTGTCCCTGGAGGACGTGGAGGAACATGCGCTCGGCCGTGATCTCCCGGTAGGTGCCGGGATGGTTGAGCGCGGAGACCATGTCGATGGTGTTGGTGTCGTACTCACGGCACTGCAGGGCCAGGACACCGGCCCCGATCGGGGGACAGATCGTCTCGGGTGACAGGACCTCGCTGATCACGTCCGGTCGGCCGATGCGGTGGAGGCCCGCGACGGCCAGGAGGAGCGCGTCAACCTCTCCGTCAGCCAGCTTCGCCAGTCGCCGGTTGGCGTTGCCCCGGAACGGGACGCACGTCAAGTGCGGATGCGATGCCGCGAGTTGGGCGACACGGCGCACGGAGGACGTCCCGATGCGGGTGCCGTCGGGCAGCTCGTCGAGTGTGAGCCCCTCCGGATGGACGAGGGCGTCACGGATGTCGTCGCGCTGGAGGAACGCGGCGAACGTGGTCCCGGCGGGCAGTGGGCGGTCGGCGGGGATGTCCTTCACACAGTGGACGGCGAGGTCGGCCTCCCCCGCCAGCAGGGCCGCGTCGACCTCCTTGGTGAAGGCACCCTTGCCTTCGACCTTCGAGAGGTCGCCCATCCATTTGTCGCCCGTGGTCCTGACGGGTACGACCTCGGTGGCGGTGTCGGGGTACAGGGCGGCCAGTTCGGCACGGACGCGCTCCACCTGGGCGAGGGCCATGGGGGAGTCGCGCGAGACGATGCGGATCAGCTCAGGGGCGGACATGGGGCCAACGATAGTCCGCCGACGGCAATGGGAGGACGTGCGGCACCGACTGCCTTTCCGCTTTCGTGCGGCGTGTTCGCGGCGCCGCCGAAGGGAACCGACGCATGCTCACCACCAACGAATTCAAGCCGCGTTGGAGCACCGTTCCGCATCGACCGCGCACGGCGGACCGTTTGAGGCTGCCATGCGATTAATGGCTTTCCACCAGGGCATATTGACACTCCGTCGCCCGGCATCGACTGCATATGCCGCGAGGGGGCGAAGGAAGCCGGACCCAGCGTGTGTCCGGCATCGGCCGCAGCTGGCTGATTTCACGTCATGCACCCTTGTCTCACTCCCCCGAGGACTGTCAGGCCCTCCCGGAGATCCCTAGCATGACCCCACACCGACACTGATTTACTCTCAGAACCGCGAGGGGCTGAATGAGCAACGGGGACACCTCCATTCCGAAGAACATCGACGTGAACGTACCGAGCGTCGCACGGATGTACGACTACTACCTGGGCGGCAAGGACAACTACCCCGCCGACCGGGTCGCGTGCGAAGAGCTGCTGGAGGTCGTGCCGAGCACCAAGGTCCTGGCGGTGAACAACCGGCGGTTCCTCCGGCGGGTCGTGCACCATCTGGCGTCCGAGTACGGCATCCGCCAGTTCATCGACCACGGATCCGGCCTCCCGACGCAGGACAACGTGCACCAGGTCGCGCAGTTGGTGGACCCCGGCGCCCGGGTGGTCTACATAGACAACGACCCGATCGTGCTGGCCCACGGCAAGGCCATACTCGAGGAGAACGACAGGACCGCCGTCATCCAGGCGGACATGCGGGACACCGAGGGGATTCTCGGCCACCCGGAGGTGGAACGGCTCATCGACTTCGAGGAGCCCGTGGCCGCCCTGTTCGTGTCCGTGCTGCACTGCATTCCGGACAAGGACGACCCCGCGGGTCTGGTGCGCAGGGTCGCGGACAGGCTGGCGCCAGGGAGCTTCCTCGTCGTGTGCCAGCTCGTGAGCGAGGACGCCGCCACCCGCGACTTCGTCACGGACTTCATGGCCAGGAGCACCGGGAACCAGTGGGGACGGGTGCGCCGGCAGGACGACGTACGCGACTTCCTCGAAGGGCTGGACGTGCTGGAGCCGGGCCTGGTGGAGGTGTCGACGTGGCGGCCGGACTCGGATCTGGCGCCGAAGCAGGAGACCCAGGAGTGGATCGAGTACGGCGGCGTCGGCCGCAAGTGGTGACGCGGGCGCTCGGACGCTCCGCCTGAGCGGGGACGAGGGCGGGAGCGGCACACGAGTGGGGGCAGGCGCCCGGACCGGAGCGGTGGAGCCGCTCAGCTGTAGCGCTCCAGCGCCTGCCTCAGCAGGTCCTTGCTCGCCGCCGGACTCGGGGACTGCGCGCTGAGGGAGTCCAGGATCCAGCGGTATTCGTCCGTGCTCTCCTGCTTGTTCACGGAGGTGGCGTTCGTCAGGTGCTCGATGTACGCGACGTCGGGAAGCCCCTCCATGGCGAATCGCAGATAGGTGATGCCGTTGCCCGGCGACGTGTGGGCGGTCACGTCGAAGGGCGCCACCTGCACGATCACATGGGGCAGTTCGGTCATGTCCAGCAGATGGGCGAGCTGGTCGCGCATCACCGCGGCGCCGCCCGTCGGGCGCAGCAGCACCGCTTCGTCCAGCAGTACCCAGAGCTTGGGCGCGTCGGGGCGCCGCAGCAGCTCCTGCCGTTTGAGGCGCAGCTCGACGCGCCGCCGGGTGACGTCCTCCGACTCGATGGCGTGGCCTGAACGCACCACCGCATAGGCGTAGTCGGCGGTCTGCAGGAGCCCTGGAATGTAGTGCGCCTCATAGGTGCGGATGGACGCGGCGGCCTCCTCCAGTCCCACCAGCGGCTCGAACCAGTCGGGGAGCACATCGGCGTAATGGCGCCACCAGCCGCGTTGTCCCGCCCTGCGCACCAGCTCGATGAATTCGGCCGTGCGGGCGGGATCGGCCACGCCGTACAGGGCGAGGAGATCGACGGCGTCGCGTTCCTTGCACGGGGAGTGCCCCGTCTCCATGCGGCTGATCTTCGCGGTGGAACAGCGGATGCAGGAAGCGGCTGCCTCGGGGGTGAGTCCCGCCTCGCTGCGCAGCCGCCGCAGCTGTGCGCCCAGAACCAGGCGCAGGGCGGTGGGACTTGCCGCCGCGACCGGGGCGAGCGCCGGCTTCCGTAACGGCTGAAGCGGTTCGATTCCAGGCATGCGGACTCCTGAGGGCGGGCGTCGTGACGCCAGTGTGCCATCAGGAGCCCCCGGAGGTCCGGCGGGTACGGGAATGCCGTCCCGATTCAGCCTTTCATCCCTATGCTTTTCAGCCGCCCATGCCGTCGAAGTCGCCGTCCCTGACGCCCGCGAGGAATGCGCGCACCTCGGCGTCGGTGTAGACGAGGGCGGGCCCCTCGGGGTGCCGGGAATTGCGGACGGCCACTCCCCCTCCGGGCAGCACTGCCATCTCGACGCAGTTGCCGCTGGGGTTGCTGTGGCGGCTCTTCTTCCATTCCACGCCCGTCAGGGAGTTGGCGGGAACGCCGTTGTCGATGTTCTGCATGCGATCCATTCCTTGTCGGCTGTTGTGCGAACCGGCCCTGATACGCGGCCAGGCTCCGCCACGGGTGAACAGATGTCCCCTGCTCACACCCCTGGGTGCAATTCCGGATGCAATTGCACTGCACGGGCGGACGGCGAGGATACTAGTGGCCATCCGGCCCCCACGGCACCATCAACCGGCCTTCTGCGGAGGATGATCAGCGCTCATGCACGCGGAGAACACATCACGCGACGGAGCAGCAGCGGCCACGCCCGGTCCGGCCGGATCCGGCGGAGACCCCCACGACGAGCTGGCACGGGAACTCGGCATCGGGGCACCGGGATTCATCACACGGCGGCTGGGTCCGGACGCGGAGAGCCTGCGTCAGGCGCGGGCGTTCGTCCGGGAGGCGCTGGAGCGGTGGGGCCTGCGGTCCTGTGCCGACGATGTCGCTCTCGTCGCGGGTGAGCTGATGAGCAACGCGGTCTGTCACGGGCTGCGGCCCGGAGCGGAGCCCGTGGTCCCTCCCACGGCGCGGCTCGGCCTCGCGTGTCAGGACAGCACACTGGTCTGCGCGGTCAACGACCCCAGCCCGGATGTGCCCGTGCTGCGCGGTGCGGAGGAATCGCTCGAAAGGGGCAGGGGTCTGAGCATCATCGACGCGTTGAGCAGCTCATGGGGGTGGTCCCGGCCCACCCGGGCGGGCAAGACCGTCTGGGCCAGGATTCCCGTACCTCAGGAGCGGGGGCGCTCCACACCGGCGAGCGCGGCCCAGGCCTCCGCCAGGAGCCTGTGCCCGAGCGGCGTCGGGTGGACCCCGTCACCCGCGATGTGTTCGGCTCCGCCCGCGGCCCGCGCCGCCTGGTTGAGCATGCCGTCCGCCGCGAGCAGAGCGGCGTCGTACTCCTCGGCCAGCCTGCGGACCGTCTGAATCCGGGGGTCGAGGTCTTCTCGCCAGGCCCACTGTTCGTCCGTCACGGGAACGAGGAAGGGCTCGATGAGGATCAGCTGGGCGTCCAGCCCGTCCCGTACCTGCGTGAGGATCGCACGGTAGTCGTCCTCGAAGGCCTCCGGCGAGGTGACCTCACCCGAGTCGTAGCGCCGCCAGGTGTCGTTCACGCCGATCAGGACCGACACCACGTCCGGTGCGACGTCCATGGCGTCCTCGCGCCAGCGGGCCCGCAGATCGGCTACGCCGTCGCCGCCGACGCCCCGGTTGACGAACGTGATGCCGCTGCCGGGTCGCGCGGCGCGTACGAGATCGGCCGCCATGCGCGCGTAGCCGTTGCCGAGCGGTGTGTCCGGTTCGACCAGGCGGCCCACATCGGTGATGCTGTCGCCCTGGAACAGGACGGTTGCTGAGCGGTGCAGGCTGACGGTCACACGAGGCTCCGGACGGTGAGTAACCAGGGGGACGCCATGATCCTTCCCACGGGGCCCGGCTTGATCCGGCCGATCGCTAGCGGGCGCCGGCCGCGGCGTGCACCGCGCTGAAGTCGAGCGCGAGCTCCACCTCCAGCAGGGTCTCCTCGGCCACGCGGCGCACCTCGGCCGGAACGTCGCCCTGCTCCTCCACCAGGCCGGCGTAGATCGGCGCGTCGGATGTCTCTGCGGAACTCACGTGAAACTGCCTATCGATCGGTTATGCCCGCCAATCAGCGGAAACGGGAGCCGAGTGTACGCGCACGCCGGGAGCCGCCTCCAGGCGGTACGGGGCAATGACGACCGTCACGGAAAACGCGTTGCCGGGCGGCGCCCCCGGCTGTCAGTCTGCTCACACCGAGGGGGTGTAGCTCAGAGGCCAGAGCGCCGGCCTCCAAAGCCGGATGCCGCAGGTTCGACTCCTGCCGCCCTTGCAGGACCGGCTCCCCACCCGTGCGGGTGGGGAGCCGGAGTGTCCGAGTGCAGCGCGGGCCCTGAGGGGCCCTACTCGACGACGAGCTCCACGTCGATGTTGCCGCGCGTCGCCTTGGAGTAGGGGCAGTACGCGTGCGTCGCCTCGACGAGCTTCCGGCCGGTCTCCCCCTCGAGCGCCTCGGGCAGCTCGACCCGCATGACGACGGCGAGACCGAAGCCGTCGCCGTCCTTGCCGATCGAGACCTCGGCCGTGACGGCGACGTCCTTGGTGTCGATCTTCATCTGACGGCCGACCGCGCTCATGGCGCTGGCGAAACAGGCGGCGTATCCGGCGGCGAAGAGCTGCTCGGGGTTGGTGCCCTCACCGTTGCCCCCGAGGGCCGGCGGCATCGCGAGGGCGAGGTCGAGCCGGCCGTCCGAACTCACTGCCCGGCCTTCGCGGCCGTTCGCGGTGGCGGCAGCGGTGTACAGCGCGTCCATGGAATGTCCTCATCTCGTACGACGGTGACCGAGGGCCGGTCACGCCCAAAAGAATGACACACAATTCAATTGCACACAACTAAATGGCGAGCGGCAGGCTACCCTGGAGCCATGACGCCACCTCCGCCCTCCGCCCCGGGCCTCACGGACCTGCCGGACACCGAGCTGCTGCGGCTGGACCATCAGGTCTGCTTCTCCCTGCAGGCGGCCTCCCGCGCCTTCGGCGGCGTCTACCGGGAGGCGCTCAAGGACCTGGGCCTCACCTATCCGCAGTACCTGGCGATGATGGTGCTGTGGGAGCACGGCCCCCTGCCGGTCAAGTCGATCGGCGAGCTGCTGCACCTGGATTCCGGCACGCTCTCGCCGCTGCTGAAGCGGCTGGAGTCGGCAGGGCTCGTCAGACGCGAGCGGAGCGCTGAGGACGAACGTTCGGTCACCGTGCATCTCACGGATGCCGGAGCGGACCTCCGCGCGCGCGCCCTGCCCGTGCCCCGGGCGATCCTCAGGGCCACGGGCCTGTCGGTGGAGGAGATCCTCGTCCTGCAGGCGACTCTCGGGCGGCTGACCGCGTCCCTCGGACGGGCCGGCTGACCTGGCCGCCGCTCCGCCCTCCCGGTCGGCCCAGCGCTCGCAGGAGTTTCACCTCCGAAATAGGATGCAGGAAATATCCAACGCGGAGCGGCCCATGAACCGGCGTCGAACTCCCCGGTCGGCGAGCGCCGAGGACCTGCTCAGCACGTTGCAGCACCTGACTGCCCGTGCCAGGCAGGAAGTGGAGTTGCATCAGGCACGCGTCGAGCTGGCGCAGGCCCTGCAGCGGAAGATGCTGCCCGCCGCGCTCCCCGCGCTGCCGGGACTGCAGACCGCTGCTCGCTACGCGCCGGCCCGCGACGGTCTGGACATCGGGGGCGACTGGTACGACGGCTTCCTGCTGCCCGACGGCGCGCTCGGCCTCGCCATAGGTGACGTGCAGGGACACGACGTGGAGGCCGCCGCCTTCATGGGCCAGATACGCATAGCCATGCGCGCCATCGCCAGTTCGGCCGCCGATCCGGGGGAGGTGATGGGCCGCACGAACGATCTGATCCTGTCGATGGACTCCAGCCTCTTCGCGACCTGTTCGTTCCTCCGGCTCGACCCGTGGACCCGGGAGCTGCAGAGCGCCCGCGCCGGTCACGTCGCGTGCGTGTGGGCGACCACCGACGGGCGCTCGGGCATCACCGCGGACGCGGGCGGTCTCCCCCTCGGCATCGCGCTCCGCCAGCACTACCCCGTCACGCGGCGCGATCTGGGGACGAACGGCGCCTTCGTGCTGCTCACCGACGGCGTCGTCGAAGGGCCGTCCCTGTCCATCGACGACGGTATGGAGCGGGTCAGGCGCCTGGTGAGCACCCACGCCGGAGCCGACGCCGAGGAACTGGCGGACCTGGTGCTCCAGTCGGCGGTCTTCACCGGCCACGAGGACGACGCGGCCGTCCTCGTCCTGCGCCATGGGGCCATCTCCCCGGCCCCCGGATAGCGAGGCCCACGCCGCGCGTGTCACGGCGGCCTGCCCTCATGCGCGGTGTCTGATGAGATGCGTGATCCGCAGTGAGGAAAACAGACGCCGAGCCGTGACCGTCGTGCAGATGCTGGCCATCACCGCGGCCTATTTCGGGTCCGCACGACTCGGCCTGCTCAGACAGGTGTCGGTGGAGAGCGCGGTCGTCACGCCGCTCTGGCCTCCTTCCGGCATCGCCCTGGCGTCCTTCCTCTACCTGGGTGTCCGGATCTGGCCCGCGATCGCGCTGGGGGCCGTGCTCGTGGTCATGTCACTGACCGACAGCTTCACGTTCTGGAGTGCCGCCGTGGCGGCGGGCAGCACCCTGGCCCCGCTGTGCTCCTATCTCGCACTGCGCGCCGTGGGGTTCCGTGTCGAGCTGGACCGACTGCGTGACGGGGTAGTGCTGGTCTTCCTGGGAGCGATGGGCGGCATGGTCATCAGCGCCACCGCGGGGGCCGGCGTGCAGCTGCTGAGCGGGTCCCTCCCGGCGGATCAGTTCTGGCAGGTCTGGTCGGCGTGGTGGGCGGGAGACGCCATGGGCGTGCTCATGGTCACTCCGCTGCTGCTCGTCCTGCGCAAGGCGCGGATGCCCCGCCTGGACGACCGCTGGGCGGAGGCGCTGGCGCTGGCGCTCGTCGCGGTGGCGGCGACGGTCGTCGCGACCAGGAGCTCGCTGTCGATGATCTACCTCCTCTTCCCGGTACTGGTCTGGGCCGCCCTGCGGTTCCAGCTGGCCGGCAGCGCCCCGTGCGCTCTGCTGATGTCCGTCATGGCGATCATCGCCGGAACCGGCGGGGTGGGACCGTTCGAGGACCACTCGGTGCTCGAGGTGATGCTGAACCTGAGCATCCTCAACGGCTGTGTCGCGCTCACCGCACTGCTGCTGGCGGCGATCGTGACCGAGCACAACAACATCCGCCATGAGACGGAGGTGGCCTGCGAGGAGCTGGCCGCCCTCGTGGAGGAGCTCGCGCCGCGGCCGTCGTCGGGGGGCTGGTCCGACGGCCCGCGGAGCGGACTCGGCTAGCGGTTCAGTGCGTACGGGGGAAGTGGTGCGCCAGGAAGTCGTTGCGGAAGGTTCCTGTGGGGTCGAAGCGGGCGGTGAGCCCCTCGAAGTCGGCGTAGTGCGGGTACAGCTCCCGCAGGGCGCCGGGCCCGGTGGTGAAGACCTTGCCCCAGTGCGGCCTGGCGGCGAACGGGGCGAGTGCCTCCTCGATGGCCCGGAGCGCGGGCGTGACGGCCGCGGTGTCCGGTACCCAGGTGAAGTGAAAGGCCACGGAGTCCCGCCCCTGCGCCGGGCTGAGCCACAGGCCGTCTCCGGCCACGGTACGGATCTCGCCGATCTGGAGCAGCGGCGCGAACCGGTCCCTGACGCGGTCCAGGGCCTCGTAGGCCGCCACCGCGTCGTGACGGGCGACGAAGTACTCCGACTGCAGTTCGTCGCCGTTGCTCGGGGTGAATTCGAGCCGGAAGTGCGGCAGCCGTGCGTACCAGGGGCCGGGGACGCCCTGCTGCCGGGTGCAGTGCTCGGCGGCCACGCCAGGAACGGGATGCCTGGGGCCGGACGCGAGGGTCGCGCCGTGCCACTGGTCCGGGGCGGTGCGGGGCCCCTCGTCTCCGACCTTCCGCTTCAGCCAGACCTGGTCGACCGGGCCGCCGTGCCAGCCGGTGAAGAGACTCACGCTGTAGGCCTCGGACATCACCTCGTCGAACCGGGCGAGCAGCCGGTTCTGCGGAAAGGCCTCGTACACCCACTGCTGGACGTCGAACGCGGGCACGAGGTCCAGGGTGAGGCGGGTCACCACGCCCAGGGCGCCCAGGGAGACCACCGCACCGTCGAAGTCCGGCTCGCCCCGACGCAGGGTCACCAGGGCGCCGTCGGCGGTGACGAGCTCCAGTGCCCGGACCGCACCGGCCAGTGAGCGGTTGCCGACACCCGAACCGTGGGTGCCGGTGGCGCAGGCTCCGGCCACCGAGATGTGCGGCAGTGAGCCCATGTTGTGCAGCGCGAAGCCGGCACGGTGCAGCGCGTCCGTCAGCTCGCCGAAGCGCAGACCGGCACTGACCGTCGCCGTCCGGGCTTCCCGGTCGATCTCGATGGACCGGGGCAGGCCCGCGACGGATATGAGGGAGCCGCTGGTGTCGGCGACGGTGTTGAAGGAGTGGCCGGTGCCCAGCGCCCGTACGGCCGTCCCTGCCGCCACGAGGTCCTGGAGCTCGGCGACCGAGGCGGGTGTGTGCAGCTGCTTCGCGCCGAAGGTGATGTTGCCGGCCCAGTTCGTCCGGCGGGCGGAAGGGGCGTGCGCGGAATGGTCGATCATGTCTCCGGAGCTTACGCTCCGCCGGGCCGCTGCCTCAGGGCTTGCGGCCCACACCGCCGACCGCGTGGCTGGGCTGTGTGCCCTGGCCGCTCCGGCCGGGCTCCGGGCGCCAGTCCGACAGGGTGACCACGCCCGGCTCGACCGGCTCCAGGCCGTCGAGGAACGTCGCGATCCTCTCAGGACTCCGCAGGTGGTACGAGCCGGCCGACCTCGCGTTGTACGCCTCGATCGCGCGGTTCAGCGAGTCGCTGGTGTCCGTGCCGTCGGCCAGAGCCAGATAACTCCCGGGCGGGAGCGCCGCGATCAGCCGGGTGACCAGGGCCCACGGGTCCTCCTCATCGGGCAGCTGTCCCATGATGCCGAGCAGGGTGAGGCCGACGGGCCGGTCGAAGTCGAGGGTCCGGGCGGCCTCCGCGAGGATACGGCCGGTGTCGCGCACATCGGCGTCGATGTACGCGCAGGCGCCCTGCGGGGTGCTGGTGAGCAGCGCGCGGGCGTGTGTCAGGACGAGCGGGTCGTTGTCGACGTAGACGATCCGGGACTCCGGCGCCGTCCGCTGGGCGACCTCGTGGGTGTTGTCGGCCGTGGGGAGTCCGGTGCCGATGTCGAGGAACTGGCGGATTCCGGCCTCGGCGGCCAGGAAACGCACCGCGCGGGCGAGGAAAGCACGCTGGTCACGTGCGATGCCCGCGATGCCGGGGAAGGCCGTGAGGATCATCTGGCCCGCCTCGACATCGGCGGGGTAGTTGTCCTTGCCGCCGAGCAGGTAGTTCCAGACGCGCGCGGAGTGCGGGACGTCCGTGCGCAGCCGGTCCTGCGACGGCTGTGGCTGATCACTCATGTCGGGAGCCTCACACGCCCCGTGCCCGCGACGCCGGTGGGGGCTCGCGGGCGTCAGGAGCTTCAGTAGGGCAGGGGTCGCCCGGACGGGGTTCTCAGGTCGAGCGGGGGCGGCCCCGTGGGGGGCTGCGGTCGGCGGACGATCCGGATGCGGCCCACGGCCACCACCTCCCTGGTCATCCGGTATCTGCCCAGCCAGCCGCTGTTCACACGTCGGGGACCCCGCGGACCGCTCGGCGTCCCGCGGGGATGCGGACCGGGCGATGTGCGGTGACCCTTGATGGGCGGGGGAAGCCGAGCGAGGAGGATCTGCCATGTCCGCGCTGGACAAGATCAAGAAGATGCTCAAGGGCCACGAGGACCAGGCCGGGAAGGGCGTCGACAAGGCCGGTGACATGGTCGACGACCGGACCCAGGGCAAGTACGGCAAGCACGTCGACACCGGCCAGGACAAGCTCAAGCAGCAGCTCGGCGCGGACCGCGACCGGGACAACCCGCCTCACGCCTGACCCGGGGCGCCGGCCCTTCGCGCGGCGCTCTCCTGCCGGTGCGCCGGAGCTGGCGGCGGTCCGTGCGACCGTCGTCGGCTCCGGCGTCCGGTGTGTTCGGATCCGGGACCGGATATCGAGCACCTGACCGGATTCCTGTTATTGTCCCCGCCGCACAGCGTCTCCCGAGTGTGGGAAGTGACGGAACAGGACCCCGGAAGAGTGAGCACAGCATGGGCGAGGCACGCGAGACGGCGTTGATCAAGGCCGCGCAGAAGGGCGACCCCGAGGCGCAGGACCGGCTCGTGGCGTCCTACCTGCCGCTGGTCTACAACATCGTCGGACGCGCGCTGAACGGCCACGCCGACGTCGACGACGTGGTTCAGGAGAGCGTGCTGCGCATGCTCCGCGGCCTGCCCTCACTGCGGACGCCGAAGAGCTTCCGGTCGTGGTTCGTGGCCATCACCATGAACGAGATACGCGGGCACCTGCGCGAGCGGCGGACCGGGGAGATATCGGCGGACCCGATGGCGGTCGCGTACGACGTCGTCGATCCGGCGGCCGACTTCGTGGAGCTGACCATCGTCCGGCTCGGACTGACGGGTCAGCGCCGCGAAGCGGCAGAGGCCACCCGGTGGCTGGACGACGACGACCGTGAGCTGGTCTCGCTGTGGTGGCTGGAGACTGCGGGGCAGCTGTCCCGGGCGGAGGTGGCGAGCGCCCTCGACCTCTCACCGCAGCACACCGCGGTGCGCGTCCAGCGGATGAAGGAGCGGCTGGAGGCCGCCCGGGTGGTGGTACGTGCCCTGGCGGCGGAGCCACGGTGTGTCCTGCTCGCCGATCTGACGGGCGGGTGGGACGGGATGCCGTCCGCGCTCTGGCGCAAGCGTCTGGTCCGCCACGCCCGGGACTGCACGGTGTGCGCGGGGCACCGGTCGGGTCTGGTCCCGGCGGAGGGACTGCTGGTGGGGCTCGCACTCGTCCCCGTGGCCGCGTCCGCCTGGGGCCCCGTGACGGAGACGGCGGATCTCCTGCCTGCCGCCCACCTGCCCGCCGACGGCGTGTCCGCTCACGGACGTGCCGCGCGCCGGCGGGACAGCGCCCGGCGGCGGCGCCGCACCACGGTCGTCGCCGGACTGGTCGCGGTCGCGGCCCTGGGAGGCGGCGGGACCGCCGTACACCTCTACACGGACGACGCGGGCGAGGACCCGGCGACGGCGATCACCCCGCTGGAGGGTCCCTCCGCACCGGTGACCACGCCGTCGTCCCCGTCGGCATCGCCCACCCCCTCCCCCACTCCCTCGTCCGCCTCGCCCTCGCCGTCGCGGACCGCTTCTCCGTCCCCGTCCAGGAGCAGGACCGCCTCCGCGACTCCCGAGAAGGCTCCGGCACCGCGCACCCCGTCCCCGAAACCGCCCGCCGCGCCGAAGCCCTCGTCGGCCCCGTCGGTGGCCGAGCAGGTCATCGCCCTGGTCAACACCGAGCGGGCGAAGGAGGGCTGCGGGTCGGTGAGCGCCAACAGCCTGCTGACGACGGCCGCCTCCCGTCATTCCGCCGACATGGTGGCGCGGGACTATTTTTCGCACACCTCGCCGGACGGCACGGACCCCGGTGCGCGTATCACCGCAGCCGGCTACCGGTGGAGCACGTACGGCGAGAACATCGCGAAGGGCCAGCAGACGGCCGCCGCGGTGATGGACTCCTGGATGAACAGTTCCGGCCACCGGGCGAACATCCTCAACTGCGCCTTCAAGGAGATCGGCGTGGGCAAGGAGGACTCGTCGGGCGGTCCCGTGTGGACGCAGGTGTTCGGCGCCGCGCTGTGACTCCTGGGCTCCTGCCGCCGTGTCACATGCCGGAAACGCGCGCTTAGCACCCGCTCCACCCGGGGGAGTTACGCTGGGTCCGCGCCCAGGCCGACGGCGTCCGCCGGCGATACGTCGCTATCCCCTCGCGGACAGGAGCCCGGTGTCCCCTTCTGCTCTCGCCACCCGCCTTCCCCCGTGGCTCGGCCACGTGCTGCGAGCCCAGCGCGGACCGGTCCCCTGGAACGCGGTGCTGCGCGGGGCCCTCGCCGCCCTACCGCTGCTCGTGTCCGTGCTGGCCGAGCGGCCTACCGCCGGGGTCCCTGCCGCGCTCGGTGCCATGCTCGCCGGGATCAACGACCGGCCCGGAAGCCGCCGTGCCTCGGTCACCCGCCTGGGAGTTCCGGCACTGGCGGGCTCGGCCGGTCTGCTGCTCGGCACGGTGATCGCCTCGGCGGTGGGGGGCGGTCGGTCCCTGGTTGTCCTGCCGCTCCTGTTCGGGCTGCTGGGTCTGGTCGCCGGCGCGGTCAGCTCCACGGGGCCCGTGGCCTCGGCGTGCGGCACGCAGGTGATGGTCGCGGTCGTGATCGGGGCCGGCATGCCGCTCCCCGAGCCCGGCCCGGTGCGCGCCCTGCTCTTCCTGGCCGGGGCAGGCTGGCTGCTCCTGCTTCGACTGGTTCTGCCGTCCAACAGCGGTACGGGCGGCGGCCCGTACCGGCTGGACGGGGAACGGCAGGCGGTCGCGGCGGTGTACGAGGCGGTGGCCCGGCTCCTGCGCGCGACCGGTGGCCCGCACGCCCGCGCCGAGCGCGCGGCCCTGAGCGCCGCGCTCGACCAGGCGCAGGACGCGCTGGCCGGGCCGAGGCTGCGGCGCCGGGCGAGCTCCGGGGCCGAGCGCCGGCTGCACGCGCAGTACGCGGCGGCGTTCCCGCTCGCGGAGGCCGCGACCGCACTGGCCTGGGCCGGTGAGCCGCTGCCCGCCCGGGTCGCGGAGGGCCCCGGAAGGCTGGCGGACGCGGTGCGCACGGGCGGTCCCTGCGGGCCGCTGCCGGCTCCGGCGCGTACGGACGCCGGGCTGCGGGCTCTGGACGACGCGCTGCTGCGGGCCGCTTCGGTCTTCGACCGCCCGTCCGGGGCGCCTCAGGGCGCGCGGAAAGGGGGCTCACCCGTCTCCGTGCTCCGGCGTGCGTGGAGCCCCGCGGGACGTGAGTACGGACTGCGGGTCGCGCTGTGCTGTGCGACGAGTACGGTCGTGGCGCAGTGGCTGCACCACGACCACTGGTACTGGCTGCCCGCCACCACCGTGTTCCTCGTCAAGCCCGATCTCGGGCCGCTCCTGTCGCGGGTGCTGTGCCGTGCGGTGGGTACCGTCGTGGGCGCCGCGGTGTTCGGTCTCCTGGCGCTGACGGTGTCCGGGCCGTGGCCGCTGTTCGCCGCGGTGACGCTCTGCGGCGCGCTTCTTCCGGTCGCCACGCGTCACTTCGCGGTGCAGACGGCGGTGGTCACCGTGCTGGTGCTGTCGCTGGTCATGCTGGGCGGTGAGCCTCCGGCGTCCTGGCGGCGTGTGGTGGAGTCGCTCCTCGCCTGTGCGACGGTGCTGCTCGTCGGGCACCTCCCGCTGCCCGGGCGGCGCGGGAACACCGTGCGGGCCGCTCTCGACACGGCGGTGGACGCGGCCCACCGGTATCTGGGGCATGTCCTGAACGCCCCCCAGGACCACACCGGGCGGGGGGCGCTGCGCCGCGAGGCCTACCGTTCGCTGGCGGCCGCTCGTACGGCGATCGACCTGTCCGCGGCCGAACTCCCTGCGGTGGCCCGGCACTCCGCGGGTTCCGACGGCGTCGCCGGCGCCCTGGAGCGGCTCATCGACACCACGACGGCGTGCGCAGTCCAGCTGGACCACCGCGCGGCGCAACTGCCCCCGGGGCACGCGGAACTGCTCGCGGCGCAGCTGTTCGAGCTCGACCGGGCGTGGGCGGTGCCCGCGCGCTGATGCCGGCGCGCACGTAGAGGGTGCGGCGCCTGTACGCGGATCCGCACGGCATCCGTACGGCCGTCGGGCGCCCCGCTGATGGTTGCGGGGCGCCCGACGGCCGTGGTCAGCGGCTGATGAGTGTCAGCGCGGCGCAGGTGCCGCCCGTGATGCCCACGGCGAGGACGGACATCGCCACGCAGCGGGCCCTGAGCCGGTCGTAGCGGGCGGTGTACTCACCCCGGAGCTCCGTGGCACGGCCTGCGATCCTCGTCAGCGTCTCCCTGCACACGGCCACCCTGTCCGTGACGTAGACCCGCTCGACGTCCTCACGCTGCGCGGTGGTGAGCCAGGGCAGCGCCTCGGTGAAGAGCCGGGCCTCGCGGCGGGCCTGTTCGACCTCGGCGTTCCAGAGCAGATAGCCCTCCACCTGGGCGAGGCCCCGGGCGCTCTCCTTGTCCGGCTTCACCGGCTCCTCCTCTCCTCGGTCCGGTGCCCCGGCTCCTAGGCCTGCTTGTCCCCGGGGGCCACGGTGGCGGACTCATGGGGGCGGTTCGCCGCTTCCTCGAGTGCGCGGATCGAGGGGTAGTGCAGGTCGAACGCCGGTGATTCGGAGCGGATGCGCGGGAGCGTCAGGAAGTTGTGCCGGGGCGGCGGGCAGGACGTGGCCCATTCGAGGGAGCGACCGTAGCCCCACGGGTCGTCGACCGTGATCATCCTTCCGTACTTGGCGGTCTTCCAGACGTTGTAGAGGAACGGCAGCATCGACAGCCCGAGCACGAACGAGGAGATCGTCGAGATCGTGTTCAGCAGGGTGAAACCGTCGGCGGCGAGGTAGTCCGCGTAACGACGCGGCATTCCTTCGGCTCCGAGCCAGTGCTGTACCAGGAACGTTCCGTGGAATCCGAGGAACAGCGACCAGAAGGTCATCTTCCCGAGCCGCTCGTCCAGCATCTTGCCGGTGAACTTCGGCCACCAGAAGTGGAATCCGGCGAACATCGCGAACACCACGGTGCCGAAGACGACGTAGTGGAAGTGCGCGACCACGAAGTACGAGTCGGACACGTGGAAGTCCAGCGGCGGCGAGGCCAGGAGCACACCGGTCAGTCCTCCGAAGAGGAAGGTGACCAGGAATCCGACCGACCAGAGCATGGGTGTTTCCAGGGACAGCGAGCCCTTCCACATCGTGCCGATCCAGTTGAAGAACTTCACACCGGTGGGCACCGCGATGAGGAATGTCATGAAGGAGAAGAACGGCAGCAGCACACCGCCGGTCACATACATGTGATGTGCCCATACCGTGGCCGAGAGGCCGGCGATGGCGATCGTCGCGGCGATCAGGCCGATATAGCCGAAGATGGGCTTGCGGCTGAACACCGGGATGATCTCGGAGACGATTCCGAAGAACGGCAGCGCGATGATGTACACCTCTGGATGGCCGAAGAACCAGAAGAGGTGCTGCCACAGCAGTGCGCCGCCATTGGCCGCGTCGAAGATGTGCGCACCGAATTTGCGGTCCGCCTCCAGCGCGAGCAGCGCGGCGGCCAGCACCGGGAAGGCCAGCAGGACCAGGACACCGGTCAGCAGGACGTTCCAGGTGAAGATCGGCATGCGGAACATCGTCATGCC
>NZ_JBSFDD010000031.1:0-110095 GCF_053593715.1 Streptomyces sp. NPDC002125
CGAGGGCTGGGGCATGGGCAGCTACTGCTACTACAACGTCGACCCCACCATCCGCCAGCACCACGGCTTCCAGGCACCCGTGAAACCCGGAGTGAAATTCCACGACCTGCTCGTCGTCTCGCTCGGCGGCAACGGGCAGTACGAACACGTCATCAACAACACCGGCTCCCCCACATCCGGTACATCGACCATCCCGTCGCAGGTGGTGTCCTTCCCCTGAGCCGGGGTGAGATGAGCGGAGTCGGCTCATCGGACGGCGCGGGGCCCGGCAGCGAGTCGCTGCCGGGCCCCGCGTCATGCCCCGTGCGCGGGGCGTACGTGTTCCTGCGCGCCGGCGGCCCTCCGCCTGCGGACGGCGTGGAAGAGGCCACCCCGCGATCACCGCTGCCGCCGCCGCGCCCACCATGGGGAGGGAAGACCGAGGACCAGCGCAGCCGGGACGCGGTCGTGGGCCGGGGCGAGAGGCGGTCGAGTACCGCCTGTATGTGTTCGATCCCCGGCAGCGGGCCCTTCTCGCCGCTCAGGCCGTGCGTCACCCCGTCGGCGTCCGGCCGTGCCTCCCGGGAGAGTTCGGGAGGGGTGGGCATCGATATCCGGTACCGGCGCTCGCCGGGCAGCGGGATGCACACCATCATGTCGTCGGTGTGCCCGTCGAGTACGTGCGAGGCCCTGACGCCGTAACCGGCCGGCAGGTCCCAGTCGACCTCGACGTCTCCCAGCATGTACTCCTCGGGGAGTGCCGCGCCTTCGAAGGACAGGCCCAGCCCCTTGCGTACGGCGCTGTGGGCGCCGTCGCAGCCCACGAGGTAGCGGGTTGTCAGCTCCTCCGTGGCGCCCGAAGGCAGCGAGAGGACGGCCCTGGCCTCGCCGGAGTCCTGCTCGAAGGAGAGGAGTTCGGTCTCGCGCTCGATCCGGCCGCCCCAGCGCTCCAGGAGTTCCTCGAGGAGGCGCTCGGTCTCGTACTGCGGGAGGGCCGCGAATCCGTAGGGCGCCTCCGGCGGGAGTTCCAGATCGATCCGCGGGCCTTCTTCCCCGTTGACATAGAGAAGTTGCCCCTTCAACGGAACAGCGGTCTCCAGCGCCTCGCGGATCATCCCCATCCGGTCCCAGATCCCCAGCGTCCGGGGCTGGACGCCCACCGCCTTCGCGTACGGGAGACGCGCCGGGAGCCGGTCGACGGCCCTGCACGACACCCCGCGCCTGCACAGCTCGGACGCGGCCGTCAGACCGACCGGTCCCGCCCCTGCGACCAGCACATCGACGTCGACCACAGGTGCCTCCCAGGCGAGGTGCGTTCCCTCCAATGCAGCACGCCCGGGGAGCGGTGTCCATTCGGTGACCCGCGGGCCGGTGCGGGAGCCGCTCCCCCCGCACCGGCCCGCGGCGCACGTCAGCTGACGCCGCAGGCCTCACCGCCCAGCGTGAACGCGGACGGCTCGGTGCCGACGGACGTCCCGGTGCCGGTGAAGCCGAAGCCCACCGAGGAGCCCGGTGCCACCGTGCCGTTCCAGCCGACGTTCTTCGCGGTCACCTTCGCACCGTCCTGCGTGTGGGTGGCGTTCCACATCTGGCCGACCTTCTGGTCCCCCGGGAAGGTCCAGCCCAGCTGCCAGCCGTTGTAGGCCGAGTCACCGGTGTTGGTGACCGTCACATCGGCCTGGAAACCCCCGGACCACTGGTTGGTGATCGTGTAGGTCACCGCGCACTCCGTGTCCGCCGGAGGGTCCGTCGGGTCCGGAGTCGGTGTGGGGGTGGGCGTGGGTGTCGGTGTGGGGGTCGGCGTGGGGTCCGTGCCCCCGCCGCCGGTGTCCGAGGACTCGCCGACCTGGATGCCGCGCCCGTTCGTCGAGACGTACACCCGGCCGTAGACCCTCGGGTCGCCGGTGATCGCCGCACCGGTCCAGGCCCACTGGTGCGCGTCGTCGTTGATCCGCGTCCAGGTCGCGCCCGCGTCGGTGGACCGGAAGATGCCGCGCACCCCGCCGATCTTCGCGCTGACGAAGACGGTCTGGTACGAGGCCCCCGACGCGGCCTTGCCGAAGCCGACGCTGTCGGCCTGCTCCACTCCGGAGAATCTGGTGAAGCTCGACCCGGAGTCGTTGGAACGCCACAGTCCGTACGTCCCGTTGGCCGCGCCGCCCGCGAACCAGATGTCGCCCTCGGCGCCGGGGAGCGCCTTGAAGCGGACGTTGCCCTCGGCCGGGAGGCCGGACGCCTTCGCGGTGAACGTCGCTCCGCCGTCCGTCGACACGTAGAAGGTGCCGGCCTTGAACCCGTAGAACTTCTTGGGGTTCTTCCGGTCCGATTCGACCGTCGCCCCTGCCGGGATGCCGGTGGAAGCGGTCCAGGAGTTGCCGTACCCGGTGGTGCGGTGGACCCCCGCGCCCTCCGGGCTCCAGACGAATCCGCTGCCGTCGGCCGCGGCCGCCACCGTGCCGCCGCCGGTGACCCCGGAGGGCTCGGAGCCCTGGAACCAGTTGGCGCCGTTGTCCGTGGAGAAGCCGATGTGCGGTGCCGCGTCGGCGTTGCCGACCCGTACGACCGTCCCGGGCGAGGTCTCCGCGAAGTCCAGGCTGGTGGTCGAGTCCAGGTTCGGCGAGGTGAACATCATCGCGGGCACCGCGTCGAGGTCCGTGTGCCGGAAGCCTCCGATGTCACCGAGCGCGCTGAGCAGCGGCGCGCCGGACGGCGGGCTCGCCAGGTCGTTGACGGCCGTCTCCTCCAGCCCCTTCACCATGGGGGTGATCTTGAACTGACCGCCGGTGTCCCACGCGGTGAGGTTCTCGGTCCCGAAGACGGTCGCACCCGTGCCGTACATCATCCGGTCGGAGTCGAAGGGGTCGATCTCCAGCGACTCCATCATCCAGCCGAGCTTGGGCGCGGTCTCGGGCGGGGAGGGGTTGGCGCCCCAACTGAGCCACGGGACCGAGGAGATGTCCTGGGTGTAGCGGTTCGCGCGGTTCGGATAGCTGGTGTAGTCCCACGCCTTCGTCCAGGTCGCGCCGCTGTCCGTGGACCTGAAGATCTGGGTGTCGGGCCACCAGGAGCTGTAGGCGGTGGCCATCAGCGTGCCGGGCTTCTGCCGGTCGACGGAGAGACCGCTGAATCCGTAGTAGGTGTCGGCGAGGGCGACGGGGCTGACGTCCTTCCACGCGCCGGACGCGGTGTCGTAGCGCCAGACCTGTCCCTTGGCGCCGTCGTACGGGCCGCCGGTGTCGCTCGTCGTCAGATAGAGGTAGCCGGTCGAGGAGTCGAGTACGCCCTTGTGCGCGAGGTACCCGGTCGGCTGGCCCGCGATGCGGGACCAGGTGCTGCCGCCGTCCGTGGAGCGGTAGACGGTGTTCTCCTTGTCGGCGACGCCCACGTAGATGTCCTTCGTGGCGCTGCCCGCACTGCCGGAGCGCTCGTCGAAGGTCACCCACACGATGCCCTGGTTGTCGTTGCCGTATCCGCTGGTGTCGGACGGGTCCTGCGCGTAGTTGCCGGGGTTCGGGAAGGCGGTCACCTCGGACCAGGTGACTCCCGAGTCGGTGGAGCGCCAGAGGCCCTTGCCGCTGGGGGCGCCCAGATACAGCACGGAGTTCTTGTTCGGGTCGACCGCGAGCCGCTCCCCCATCCCTCGTCCCGGCATGTTGCCGCCGAGCTTGAAGGGCAGGGTGGTGGCCTTCCAGGAGGCGCCGCGGTCCGAGGAGCGCAGGACCGCTCCGTTCGTCGGGTCCCAGCTGTTGGTGTACGTGCCCACCGCCGCGTACACGTTGTCGGGGTCGGCGGTGTCCGATGCGAGGCTCACGACCCCGGACCAGCCCCATCGGTCCCAGTCCACCCAGTCCAGCAGCGGCTTCCACTGCTTGCCCGACTGGTCCCAGCGGTAGGCGCCGCCGATGTCGGTGCGCGCGTAGGCGAGGTTCTTCTCGGACCGGTTGAAGACGATGCCGGGGACGAAGCCGCCGCCGTCGATCCGCGCGTTCTTCCAGGTGTAGGTGTCCGCCGCGATGGACACATCCGATGCTTCGGCCGAGGCGGGCCCTTCGTCGGAGCGTGCCACCGCCTGGGTGCCGGTGATCGACAACCCGGCTGTCAGGGCGAGTGCCGCCAGTAGGGCGGCGATGGGTCTGGCGCTCAAGCGCACGGAAACGTCCTCTCCGAGCTGGTCCGCCGCACAGCGGCGGTACGGGACTGAACAGAGGTGGGAGCGCTCCCATGAAGCAACCCGATGGTAGCGCCGCGTGTCGCCCGAGAGAAGGGTGGTGCACGCGTTTCATCGGATGAATCCGCCACCCTCCTCCGCGCACCGCCCGCACCCGCGGGTGCGCGGCCCTCCATGTCGTCCACGGACGACAGGAATGCGGCACAGCTCCTCCACACATCCGCACGCATGTGACCCCGAATACACAGCATCAGGGAAAGCGCTCCATAAATGCGCCGCTCGATCACATTCGACGCACACGAAAAAGAGAGCCGCACTCACCTTTACGCCGTCGTGAATACCGACACCTTCCGAACCGGTCTGGCGGCGCACTCAAATCGACGGGGAATTCGCCTGGCAAACGGAATCGGGAAAACCTGCACACGGCGTGCGCACACCGATCACGCACCCCCGCACGGAACGCCAGGTCCGCACCGGTCCGGACGCCGTTTGAGGTGGGACTGCCCGACTTGAGGGGCATGCGCCCGCGCCGGTGCGGAATTCATCCGGTGAAGTTCGTGAAGGATCTGCCCCCACAGAATGAACAGTTCTGCACGTACGGCCATTCCAGCGGCCCGACAACCACAGATCCACCGCAGTTCGATTGGCTGTTCGTGGTGCAAGCGTGCTTTGATCCTGGGCCATACGGAGGCCGCACAACGGGTTTCCGTATATAAGCAATTTCCATACGAAGGGCAGCGCTCATCATGAACTACACCCCCCAGGTCGAGACCGCCGAGATCTCCGACGCCGACCTCGACAACGTCTCGGGCGGCCTCGTGGGCGGCCTCGTGGGCAACGTCGCCGGCACCGTCGAGGGCATCGTCCCGGTCGCCGGCATCGTCGGTTCGGTCACCGGTCTCGTCGAGGGTGCCACCGGCGTGAACACCGGCGCGGTCACCGGTCTGGCCTCCGGCCTGACCGCCGGTCTCTGAGAGACGGCAGTACCCCGCCGAGCCCCGGAACCACCCGGTTCCGGGGCTCGGTGCCGACCGCTGACAGGTGAGGAAAGAGTTCCGTGCACTTCCGCCAACAGGCCCTTTCCAAGCTGCAGTCGCCCGAACAGCTCGATCTCCCGGTGCGCTTCGCCCGTCCGCAGGGGCTGCTCGTCCTGGCCGTCACCGTCGCGGTGATGGCCGCCGCGTGCTTCTGGGCCGTCACGGGCTCCGTCGCCAGCACCCTCGACGCGCCCGGCATCCTCACGCACGCGCGAGGCAGTTACCTCCTGCAGAGCCCGGTGGCCGGACAGATCACCGAGGTGCTCGCCGACGAGGGCGAGACCCTGCCCCGCGACTCCCCGCTGCTCAAGGTCCGTACGGAGCAGGGCGAGCGCGTCGTCCGGACGATCGACGCCGGCCGGCTCACCTCGGTGACGGCCACGATCGGCGCGGTGGTGACCACCGGCGCGGACGTGGCGAGCGTCGAACGGATCGACGGCGCCGACGACCCGCTGGTCGTCCTCCTCTATGTGTCCGGCAGCAGCGCGGCGTCCGTCCCCGTGGGCGCCCCGGTCGACCTCACCGTCCAGTCCGTGCCCTCCCAGCAGTACGGGGTGCTGCGCGGCGAGGTGGCCGCGGTGGGCAGGTCCGCGCAGACACAGCAGCAGATCACCCGCTTCCTCGGCGACGCGCAGCTCGGCAAGCAGTTCTCCCGTGACGGCAGGCCGCTGGCGGTCCTGGTGAAGATCGAGCGCTCGGATTCCACGGAGTCGGGCTACCGCTGGTCCTCGGCCGAGGGCCCTCCGTACGCGATCGGTTCCATGACCCTGGCCACCGGCTCCGTCCGTCTCGCCGACCAGCGCCCGATCGATTGGCTGCTCCCGTGACCGCACCGCACCCCTCCCCCACCGCCCAGCAGCTGGCGCCTCCCGGGCGCGGCAGACACCGCCCGGAGAGCCTGCCGGGCAGCGGACGGCGCCCGCGTCCCGCGCCGAAGCCCGGGCGGACGAAGACCGTGCGCACCCCCACCGTGCTCCAGATGGAGGCCCTGGAGTGCGGCGCGGCCTCGCTGGCGATGGTGCTGGGCCACTACGGCCGCCATGTGCCCCTGGAGGAGCTGCGCATCGCCTGCGGCGTCTCACGTGACGGTTCACGGGCGAGCAACGTCCTGAAGGCGGCCCGGAGTTACGGTCTCCAGGCCAAGGGCATGCAGATGGAGGCGGCGGCGCTCGCCGAGGTCCAGGGGCCCGCGATCCTGTTCTGGGAGTTCAACCACTACGTCGTCTACGACGGAGCGGGACGCCGGCTCGGGCGGCGCGGGGTGTACGTCAACGACCCCGGCAAGGGACGCCGGTTCGTCCCCGCCGAGGACTTCGACACCAGCTTCACCGGGGTCGTCCTCGTGCTCGAACCCGGCGAGAACTTCCGGCCCGGCGGCCGGAAGCCCGGTGTCCTGTCCGCGATGCCGGCCCGGCTGCGCGGCACCACGGGCACGATGCTGGCCGCCCTGCTGGCCAGCCTGCTCCTGGTGGCCGTCGGTGCGACGCTCCCGGCCCTGAGCCGTACGTACATCGACATGTTCCTGATCGGTGAACAGACCTCCCTGCTGGGTGTGCTGTTCGCCGCCATGGGCGCCACGGTGGCCCTCACCGTCGTCCTCACCTGGCTCCAGCAGGCGAATCTGCTGCGCGGGCGCATCATCTCGTCCACGCTCGGCAGCGCGCGCTTCTTCCGGCATCTGCTCCGGCTGCCCGTGACCTTCTTCTCCCAGCGCAGCCCCGCCGACCTCGTCCAGCGCCTCCAGTCGAACGACGCGGTGGCCGAGACGCTCGCGCGGGATCTGACCGCGGCGGGTGTGGACGGCATCGTGGTCCTGCTCTACGCCGTCCTGCTGTGGACGTACGATCCGCAGCTGACCGTCGTCGGCGTGGGGATCGCGCTGCTCAACGTGGTCGCGATGCGCATCGTCGTACGGCTGCGGGCCACCGGCACCCAGAAGCTGCGGGCCGACAGCGCGCGGCTGACGAACACGTCGTACACCGGCCTCCAGCTGATCGAGACGATGAAGGCCACCGGAGGCGAGAACGGCTGGTTCCGCCGGTGGGCGGGCCAGCACGCGACGACGCTGGAGGAGCAGCAGCGCCTCGGGGTGCCGAGCGCCTGGCTGGGTGTCGTCGCCCCCGCGCTGGCGACGCTGAACAGCGCGCTGATCCTGTGGATCGGTGGTCTGCGGGCCGTCGAGGGGCATCTGTCGATCGGTCTGCTCGTCGCCTTCCAGGCGCTGGTGACCCGCTTCACCGCGCCGGTGACCCGGCTCAACGGGGTGGCGGGCCGGATCCAGGACTTCGCCGCCGACGTGGCCCGGCTGAAGGATGTGGAGAACTTCCCGGTGGACGCGCTGTACTCCCGTCCCGAACCCGCCGCGAGCACCCGCCGGCTGAAGGGCCATGTGACGCTGGAGGACATCACCTTCGGCTACAGCCCGCTCGACAAGCCGCTGCTCACCGGTTTCTCCCTCTCCGTGGGGCCGGGGCAGCAGGTGGCGCTCGTGGGCGGTTCGGGCAGTGGCAAGTCGACGGTCTCGCGGCTCATCTCGGGGCTCTACAGCCCGTGGGAGGGCTCGATCCGGATCGACGGGCAGCGTCTGGAGGACATCCCCAGGGGCGCGCTGGCCGCGTCCGTCTCCTTCGTCGACCAGGACGTCTTCCTCTTCGAGGGGACCGTCCGGGACAACGTGGCGCTGTGGGACCCCTCGGTGCCCGACGAGGCGGTGGCCGAGGCCCTGCGGGACGCCGCGCTGTACGACGTCGTGGCCCGCCGGCCCCGTGGCCTCCACAGCCGGGTGGAGCAGGACGGCCGCAACTTCTCCGGTGGGCAGCGCCAGCGTCTGGAGATCGCCCGCGCGCTCGTACGCCGCCCCAGCATCCTGGTGCTGGACGAGGTGACCAGCGCGCTGGACGCCGAGACGGAGCGGATCATCATCGACAACCTGCGGCGGCGGGGCTGCGCCTGTGTGGTCATCGCGCACCGGCTGAGCACGGTGCGCGACAGCGACGAGATCGTGGTCCTGGACCACGGGACCGTCGTGGAGCGCGGCCGGCACGAGCAGCTGGTGGCGGCCGGAGGCCCGTACGCCGAACTGGTCAGGGAGCACTGACGTGGCATCCGCACATCCCCTGGCGGGCACGGAGGCTCCCGGGCAGGACCCGGTCGTCGGCGCGCTGGGAGCGCTCGGCGCGCCCGTCGACTGCACCGGGCTGCGCAGCCTGTCGCTGGAGGGCCCGCAGGTGCTCTGGCTGGTCGTGGGCGGCGCCCTCGACCTGTTCGCGGTCGACGCGGCCGAGCAGGGACACTGGCACTTCCTGGGCCGCCTGGAACCGGGCACCCTGGTGCTGGGCCCGGTGGAGGGCCCGCAGCACACCCTGGTCGGACGCCCCCTGCAGGAGTGCGTGCTGCGCCGGATCCCGCTGCGTGAGCTGTACCGGCCCCAGTACCCCGACCACGGGGCGTACGACGGGCAGTACCGCAGTCACTACGACACGGGGGACGCGGCGCTGAGTCTGCTGGAGCACGCGTTCTCGCTCGGTGTGGGCCGCAGCCAGCGTGTGCTGTTCGAGGCCCCGCTCGACGGGCGGACCGCCTTCGACGGTTCGGTGGGCGACGACGACATCCTCTGGCTGCCGGTCTCGCCCGGCAGTGTCCAGTACGGCGCGGCCTTCAGCGCGGAGGCCGCCGGTGATCTGCTCGTGGACGCGGCGATGTGGCAGGGGATGGTCGACCAGCAGTACCGCCTGCTGTCGGCGCTGGACCGCTGGATCGAGCAGCTGGAGCGCGCACACGAGGACCGGACCGCCGCCGGGATGAGGGCGGGCGAGGCCGTCCGCAAGGAGGCGGACCAGGCGCTGCTGACCTCGATCGGCCGTTCCGGGAGGGGGACTTCGACTGCCCGGGGGGCCTCGGACGACGCGGTGTACGCGGCCTGCCGCCTGGTGGCCGGGGACTCGGGGATCGTCCTCGCGGAGCCCTCGGCGGGCGGCGCGGTGAGCGAACGCGTCGATCCGGTCGAGCGGGTGGCGGTCGCCTCGCGCGTCCGTACCCGGGCGGTGCGGCTCGACGGGCGCTGGTGGCGGGAGAACTCGGGACCGCTGGTCGGTCGCCGGGCCGCGTCCGGGGCGCCGGTCGCCCTGCTGTGGCGCCGTGGCCGCTACGAGGCGGTGAACCCGCTGACCGGCCGGCGCAGCCGGGTCGACAGCGCGTCCGCGTCCGAGTTCGAGGAGCGTGCCGTGATGTTCTACCGGCCGCTGCCGGACCGGCCGCTGGGCCGACGGCAGCTTCTCCGCTTCGGTCTCTTCGGCACCAGGGGCGACCTGCGGAGGCTGGTCCTGACGGGCCTGGTGACGGTCGTGCTCGGCTCGCTGGTGCCGATCGCGACGGGCAAGGTCCTCGGGGTGTACGTGCCCGACGCCCGGACGGACCTGATCGTTCAGGTCTCGCTGGCCGTGATCATCACCGGCGTCGTCTCGGCGGCCTTCATGCTGCTGCAGAATCTGACGATCCTGCGGATGGAGGGGCGCGTCGAGAGCACGCTCCAGCCGGCGGTCTGGGACCGTCTGCTGCGGCTGCCGACGAGGTTCTTCACCGAGCGCTCCACGGGGGAACTCGCGAGCGCGGCCATGGGTGTCAGCACCATCCGCCGGGTGCTGTCCGGCACCGGTCCCGTCGTGGTGCAGGCGGGGACGCTCGGGGCGATGAATCTGGGTCTGCTGCTGTGGTTCAGCGTCCCGCTGGCGCTCACGGCGGTGGCGATGCTGGTCGTGATCGCCGGGGTCTTCCTCACCATGGGCATGTGGGAGCTGCGCTGGCAGCGCCGGCTGGTGGAGCTGGGGAACAAGCTGAACAACCAGGCGTTCCAGACGCTGCGCGGGCTGCCCAAGCTGCGGGTCGCAGCGGCGGAGAGCTTCGCGTACGGCGCCTGGGCGGCGGAGTTTGCCCGCAGCCGTGAGCTGCAGAAGCGGGCGGGCCGGATCAAGAATCTGACGACGGTCCTCAACGCGGTCTATCTGCCGCTGTGTTCGCTGATCATCTTCGTCCTGCTGGCGGGGCCGGCGCGCGGCTCGCTCACGGCCGGGGAGTTCCTGACCTTCAACACGTCCGTGACGATGCTGCTGACGGCGGTCACACAGCTCACCGGGGCGTTCGTGTCGGCCGCGGCGGTGCTGCCGATGTTCGAGCAGATCAAGCCGGTGCTCGACGAGGCGCCCGAGGTGCGCGGCACCAGCACCCAGCCGGGAGCCCTGTCCGGGGAGATCGAGGCCCGTGGTGTCTCGTTCCGCTACTCCGAGGACGGCCCCCTCGTGCTCGACGAGGTGTCGCTGACCGTGCGGCCGGGCGAGTTCGTGGCCGTCGTGGGCCCCAGCGGCTGCGGGAAGTCGACGCTCCTGCGGCTGCTCATCGGCTTCGACAAGCCGGCCTCGGGCAGCGTCCTGTACGACGGCCAGGACCTGGCGGCGCTCGACCAGGCGGCCGTGCGCCGTCAGTGCGGTGTCGTTCTGCAGAACGCGCAGCCCCTGGCCGGATCGGTCCTGGACTGCATCTGCGGCGCCGAGGTCTACTCCCAGGAGGAGGCCTGGGAGGCCGCCGCCCTGGCGGGTCTCGCCGAGGACATCAAGCGGATGCCGATGGGGCTGCACACGATGATCTCCGGCGGCGGCTCGATCTCCGGCGGCCAGCGCCAGCGTCTGATGATCGCGCAGGCGCTGGTCCGGCGCCCGCGCATCCTGTTCTTCGACGAGGCCACCAGCGCCCTCGACAACGAGACCCAGCGCACGGTGATCGAGAGCACCAGGGCCCTGAGGGCCACCCGTGTGGTGATCGCGCACCGGCTGTCCACGGTGCTGGACGCCGACCGTGTGATCGTCATGGCGGACGGCCGCGTCGTCCAGGAGGGGCCGCCCGCCGAACTCCTCGCGGACACGTCGGGGCAGCTCCATGAACTGGTGCGCCGCCAGATGGCCTGAGGGCCGGCCGTGCTCCCGCCGGGGAGCACGGCCGGGAAGCCGCTCGTAGCGGTCAGGCCGGACCACCGGCGCCCTCGACCCGCTGCCCGCCCGGCCTGGGGGCCTCCACCGCGTCGCGGATGCTGCCGCGCGCGGCGGCGGCCACCGCTTCGGCCGTGATGCCGAACTCCTCGTACAGCCGCTGGTAGTTGGCGGACGCGCCGTAGTGCTCCAGGCTCACGATCCGGCCCGCGTCGCCGACGACCTCGCGCCAGCCCTGGCCGACGGCGGCCTCGACGCTGACGCGGGCGCGCACCTCGGGCGGCAGGACCTCGTCCTGGTAGGACACCGGCTGTTCGGCGAACCATTCGCGGCAGGGCATGGAGACCACGCGTACGGCCAGTCCCTCGTCGATCAGCAGCTTGCGGGCGCCGAGGGCGATGTGGACCTCGGACCCGGTGGCCACCAGGATGACGTCGGGGGCCTTTCCGGACGCCTCCGCGAGGACGTAGGCGCCGCGCGCCGCACCCTCGGCGGGGGCGTGGACACCGTCTGCGCGGTCGAGCACCGGCAGGTTCTGCCGGGTCAGGACGAGCCCGGCCGGGCGGTCGGTGTGTTCCAGGATCGTCCGCCAGCAGACGGTGGTCTCGTTGGCGTCGCCGGGGCGTACGACGTCGAGGCCGGGGATCGCGCGCAGGGCCGCCAGGTGTTCGACGGGCTGATGGGTGGGGCCGTCCTCGCCTAGCCCGATCGAGTCGTGGGTCCACACATAGGTGGCGGGGAGCTTCATCAGGGCGCCGAGGCGGACGGCGGGGCGCATGTAGTCGCTGAAGGTGAGGAACGTGCCGCCGTAGGGGCGGGTCAGGCTCTGCAGCGCGATCCCGTTGAGCACGGCTCCCATGGCGTGCTCACGGATGCCGAAGTGCAGGGTGCGGCCGTAGGGTCCTCCGGCGAATTCGGCCGTCTGCCGGTTCTCGGGGACGAAGGAGGGTTCGCCGTCCATGGTGGTGTTGTTGCTGCCCGCGAGGTCCGCGGAGCCGCCCCACAGCTCGGGGAGCACGGGGGCGAGGGCGTTGAGCACCTCGCCCGAGGCCTTGCGGGTGGCCATGCCCTTCGCGTCGGCCGGGAACACCGGCAGCGCGTCGGTCCAGCCGTCGGGCAGTGCCTGCTCGCGCAGCCGGTCCAGCAGCGCGGCACGCTCCGGGTTCGCGGTGCGCCACTCCTCGTACGTCTGCTGCCAGCGCTCGTGTGCGGCCCTGCCGCGCTCCCCGGCCGCCCGGGTGTGGGCGAGGACCTCGTCCTCGACGGGGAAGTACGTCCCGGGGTCGAAGCCGAGAAGCCGCTTGGTGGAGGCCACCTCCTCGTCACCCAGGGCCGCGCCGTGCGCCTTGCCGGTGTTCCGCTTGGTGGGCGCGGGCCAGCCGATGATCGTGCGCAGCATGATCAGCGACGGCCTGGTGCGCTCCTCCTTCGCCGCCTCGATCGCGGCGAGCAGCGCGTCCACGTCCTCGACGTAGTCGCCGGTGCGGGTCCAGTCCACGGTCTGGACGTGCCACCCGTAGGCGGCGAAGCGGGCCGGGACGTCCTCGCTGAACGAGATGTCGGTGTCGTCCTCGATGGAGATGTGGTTGGAGTCGTAGAAGGCGATGAGGTTGCCGAGCTGCTGATGACCGGCCAGGGACGCGGCCTCGGACGCGACGCCCTCCATCATGTCGCCGTCGGACGCCAGCACGTAGACGTGATGGTCGAACGGGCTGGCACCGGGGGCGGCGTCGGGATCGAGCAGCCCCCTCTCGCGGCGTGCCGCCATCGCCATCCCGACGGAGGCGCCCATGCCCTGGCCGAGCGGACCGGTGGTGATCTCGACGCCCCTGGTGTGCCGGTACTCCGGGTGGCCGGGGGTCGCGGAGCCCCAGGTCCGCAGGGCCTTCAGATCGTCCAGCTCCAGGCCGTAGCCGGCCAGGTAGAGCTGGATGTAGAGCGTGAGGCTGGTGTGGCCGCAGGAGAGGACGAAGCGGTCCCTGCCGAGCCAGCGCTCGTCGGCCGGGTCGTGCCGCATGACCCGCTGGAACAGCAGGTAGGCGAGCGGTGCCAGACTCATCGCCGTACCGGGGTGGCCGTTGCCGGTCTTCTGTACGGCGTCGGCCGCGAGGACACGGACGGTGTCCACCGCCCGCAGGTCCACGTCGCTCCAGCCGGCGCGTTCGGCCACCGGGCGGGCGAGGCCGGGGTCCCGCGACGCGGTGCTGCCGGAAGAGGATCGTTCGGGCGCCATGGTGTGTCTCCCTGTCTCCCCCGGATGTCGCTTCTCGGTGCGACGGGGCCGGTCGGCACGGCTCGCCACTCTTCGCATCCTCTGTTTCCTCCTCACCCTCCGCACCCGGAGCGGGCCCAGCGGTGCGGTGGGCGCTGTCGCCACGCGGTCCACGGGTCGGGCCGTGCCCCGGATTCCGGGACGCCGGGTCCGGGGACCGCTGATGTGGCACAGTCGTGCCGGTGGACGAGCTGCGGCCCCAGGACCCCACGCGCACAGGCGCGTACCAGCTGATCGCCCGTCTCGGGGCCGGCGGAATGGGACAGGTGTATCTCGGCCGGTCCCCCGGTGGGCGGCTGGTCGCCGTCAAGGTGATCCGGGACGAGATCAGCGATCACCCGGAGGCGCTGGCCCGGTTCCGGCGGGAGGCCGCGACCGTGGAGGCCGTACGCAGCGCGTACACGGCCCAGTTGATAGAGGCCTCCCTCGACGCCCCGCCCTACTGGCTGGCCACCGAGTACGTACCGGGGCCGACGCTGCGCGCGGCGGTGGTGGCGGGCGGACCGTTCCCGCCCGGCAGCGCGCTGAAGCTGTTCGCCGCGCTCGCCGAGGGGCTGGCGGCGGTCCATGTCCACGGCGTCACCCACCGGGACCTGAAGCCGCAGAACGTGATCCTCTCCCCGCAGGGCCCGCAGCTGATCGACTTCGGGATAGCCCGGGGCCTCGGGCAGACGGTGCTCACGAGGGACGGGTCGGCGCCGGGAACCCCGGGGTTCGCGGCCCCCGAGGTGGTCCTGCGCAACGAGGTCGGCCCCGCGGCGGACGTGTTCGCGCTGGGTGCGACGCTCGCGTACACGGCCACGGGCAGACCGCCCTACGGCTCCGGGGACGCGGCGGCGGTGAGCTACCGCGCGGTGCACGAGGACGTCGACGTGGCCGGTGTGAGCCCGGCGCTGGCTGCCCTGATCCGGGAGTGCGTCGCGAAGAATCCTGCGGACCGGCCGGACCCCTCGGCCGTGATCGCACGGTGCGCGGTGGATTCTCCCCTCGCGACGGACGCCCACTACCGGTCGCTGACCGGCGACAGGGCGACGGACGTGCGGGGCGGGACGGCGACCGTGGCCCTGCCGACGGCCGACACGGCGAAGTGGGGCGGGCCGGTCGTGTCCGGGTCGCCGGTCGGCCCCGGGGAGTCGGTCGTATCCGGGGAGTCGGTCGTATCCGGGGAAGCGATGGCGCCCGGAAGGGCGGTCGGCCCGGGCGAGGCGGTCGTGCCCGGCGGGACGGCTGAGCACGGAGAGACCGTCGCCCGCCGGGAGGCACGCGTACCCGGGAGCGCCCGTACGGCCGCGAGGGCCGCCGGGCCCGAAGGGCCCCTCACCGCGCCCGTGAGCACGCCGGGTGCCACTCCGTACGACGATCCCGGTCGCACCGCGCGCCCCGCCCGTACCGGCCGCCGGGGAGCACTCGGGCTCGCGGCGGTCGCCGCCGTGCTGGCCGCTTCGGCGACGGCCTGGCTGCTTACGGGTGACCCGGGCGACCGGGCGGCGGAGGGCTCCTCGGGCTCGGCGGGCGGGTCAAAGGCGTCGCCCGGGACCACGGCCACCACCCCGGCCGCGGGGCCGCCCGACCACATCCTGAACGGCCGTGAGTCGAAGGACCGCTGGACCCTGTCCGAGGACCCCGAGCAGGCGGCCATGGGCATGGGCTCCTGCGCCCTGTCCGGTCTGGACGCGGCCTCGCTCCCCGTGAACCTCCAGTCGTCCGTCTCGCACACCACGGGCTCGGACACCGCTTCGGTGCAACTGCGCCCGGCGGACGTCGGCGAGGGGAAGCGGCCCTCGCCCTACTACGTGGCCGTGGGCGTCCGTCCGCCGCACGGGACCGACCCCGCGACCGGCGGCCCCACCGGGGCCGCCGGCAAGGGCATCGGCTTCACCAGCAAGCCCGTTGACATCTTCTCCGCCTGGTCCTCCGGCGGCACCCTCACGTTCAGCTATCCCGAGGACTTCCGGGCGCACTTCGAGGACCGGACCCTCGACGCGATTCCGGTGGGCGACGACCGGGGTGACTGGACCGTCGTGCTCTACCACGTCGAGGGCGGCCCCGAGGACTTCACCGCCGTCTCGTGCAACGGCTTCCACGCCTGAGACGACAGGGAGGCAAGGACCGGGGAGGCGGGCGCGGAAAGGGCGGGCGGGACGCCCCGCATCGCCTGATCACCCGGCGCGGAGCGCACCGGTCACACCACTGCCACGTGGGTGAACCGGGACGCGGTGTGGAGTTCGGACTCGATGCTCCCGGCTGTGAGGCGGAGCTGGGGCAGCACCTGCTCCAGGCACTCGGCGATCGTGCGGCTGCTGCTGTGCATCGCCACGTTGATGGAGGCGGCCGTCGTGCCCGCCAGGTCGCGGACGGGCACCGCGATCGAGCGCAGGCCCGCTTCGAGCTCCTCGTCCACCAGGGCGTACCCCTTCTCGCGCACCCCCTCCAGGACCACTTCGAGTTCGTCGCGGCGGGTCAGGGTGTGCGGGGCCAGCGGACGCAGCTCGGCGTGGGCGAGCACGGACCGGAGTTCGTCGGCCGAGAGGTCCGCCAGCAGGACACGGCCCAGGGAGGTCGCGTAGGCGGGGAAGCGGGTGCCGACGGTGATGTTGACGTTCATGATGCGGTGGGTCGCGGCACGCGCCATGTACTGGACGGAGTCGTCCACCAGCACGGCGAGGGAGGCGGAGTCGTGGATCCTCCCCGCGAGGGCGGCCAGGTGCGGTTCGGCGATCCGCGCCAGGGTGATGCGGGAGAGCGGCGGGTAGCCGAGTGCCAGGACGCGCGGGGTGAGCCGGTGCTCGCGCCCGTCGGCCTCGACGTAGCCGAGGTGTTCGAGGGTGATCAGCGCACGGCGCGCGCTGGCGCGGGAGAGCCCCGTGGCACGGGCGACGTCGCTGAGGGTAAGGGCCGCGCCCGTGTCGCCGAAGGCGGTGATGACGGTCAGGCCCCTGGCGAGGGACTCGACGAACTCACGGCCCAGTTCCTGCTTCGAGGCCGCCGTCCACGAGGCGAGCGGCCCGGGGGCGGGTGCGGAGGGTGCGGGAGGCGCGTCGCGCAGCCGGGACTCCATGGCCGCCGATGCCTCGCGCAGCCGGGGCAGCAGGCTGTCACGCAGCCCTCGCGCGGTGTGCCGGCTGGTGTGACTGACCACGCTGAGCACGCACGCGATGCCTCCGGCCGGGTCGCGCACGGGCACGGCGAGGGCGAGGAGCCCCGGCTCGATCAGCTGGTCGTCCAGCGCCCAGCCGTCGGTCCGCGCCGCCTCCACGCGCTCCTCGAACCGGTCGTCGGCCGCAGGGTCGCGCCGCGGCAGGGAGGGGAAGCCCGCGCCCTGCGGATCGTCCTCCCGCCTCTTCCTCCAGGCCTGCCACTCCCCCGGACCCCAGAGGGTGGCGAAGAGCGTGCCGGGGGCGGTGCGTTCGGCGGGCAGGAGGTCGCCGATGCGGAAGCGCAGGGACATGGCCCGGCGCCTGGTGGCCTGGTGCACGAAGCGGATGCCCTCTTGGTCGGGCACCGCGAGGGAGACGGACTCGTCGAGTTCGTCCGCGAGTGCGTCCACCGCCTCACCGAGGAGCCCGGGGATGCGGACCGAGGACAGATAGGCGTTGCCCAGCTCCATCAGGCGCGGCGCGAGGGTGACGGTCCGCCCGTCCAGGCGGACGTATCCGGTGCGGGCGAGGGTGAGCGTGATCCGGTCGACGGTGGAGCGGGCGAGTCCGGTGGCACGCTCCAGGTCGCTGAGGCTGAGGGAACCGTCCGCGTCGGTCAGCCGCCGCAGCACGGCGATGCCGCGCATGAGCGGGGCGACGGCCTCCGCGGGCGCCTGCGCGCCGGACTGTGACGTGCTGGTCGGTGCCATGTGCTCTCCGTCGGCTGGGTGGCGGCAGGGGTCGGGACCGTTGACAGAGCCCTGATACGGGCGGCAGACTCATCCCATCATAGTGAAGGAAACTTCACTATGCGAACACTAAGGGATGGGCGGTTCCATGGACAAGGTGGTCGCGTCAGCGGCGCTGGCCGTCGCCGACGTGCCGGACGGCGCCTCGGTGGCGGTGGGAGGCTTCGGTCTCAGCGGTGTGCCGAACGTGTTGATCGATGCCCTGCACGCGAGCGGCGTGAGCGGGCTCGCAGTCGTATCCAACAACTGCGGGGCGATGGACACCGGCCTCGCCGTGCTGCTCTCCGCGGGCCGGATCAGCCGGGTCACCGGCTCGTACATCGGCGGGAACAAGGAGTTCGCCCGGCAGTACCTCGGGGGCGAGCTCGAGCTCGAACTCATCCCGCAGGGCACCCTGGCCGAGCGGCTGCGCGCGGGCGGGGCCGGTATACCCGCGTTCTACACGCCCGCGGGCGTGGGCACGCAGGTCGCCGACGGCGGACTCCCCTGGCGCTACGACGGTGAGGGCGGCGTGGCCGTGGCCTCCCCGCCCAAGGAAGTACGCGACTTCGACGGCACCGAATACGTCCTGGAGCACAGCATCCGCACCGACTTCGCCCTCGTCAGGGCGGCGAAGGGCGACCGGCACGGCAACCTCGTCTTCAACAAGTCCACCCGCAACTTCAACCCGCTCGCGGCCATGGCCGGCCGCATCACGATCGCGGAGGTCGAGGAGCTCGTGGAGCCGGGCGAGATCGATCCGGACCATGTCCATCTGCCCGGCATCTTCGTGCAGCGGGTGGTCGCGCTGACCCCCGAGCAGGCCGTGGACAAGAAGGTCGAGAAGCGGACGATCACCGAGCGGGAGGCACGGGGCTGATGGCCTGGAACCGGAACGAGATGGCGGCCAGGGCCGCCGCGGAGCTGCGCGACGGCGAGTACGTCAACCTCGGCATCGGGCTGCCGACGCTGATCCCGAACCATCTGCCCGAGGGCGTGAACGTCGTCCTGGAGTCCGAGAACGGCATCCTGGGCACCGGCGCCTTCCCGTACGACGAGGACGTCGACCCCGACCTGATCAACGCGGGCAAGGAGACGGTCACCGTCCGGCCGGGCGCCTCGTTCTTCGACTCGGCGCTCTCCTTCGGCATGATCCGCGGCGGTCACATCGACGCCGCGGTGCTCGGCGCCATGGAGGTCTCCGCCCGCGGCGACCTCGCCAACTGGGCGGTGCCGGGGAAGATGGTGACCGGGATCGGCGGCGCCATGGACCTCGTGCACGGCGCCCGCCGGGTCATCGTGACCATGACGCACACCGCCAAGGACGGCAGTCCGAAGATCGTCGAGGAGTGCACGCTGCCGCTGACCGGCAAGGCGTGCGTCCAGCGCATCATCACCGATCTCGCGGTGCTCGACGTGACCGAGGACGGCCTGGTGCTGGTGGAGACCGCCCCCGGGGTGAGCACCGCCGAGGTGCTGGCGAAGACCGCCGCTCCGGTCCGTACGCCCGAGAGGGTCGCCTCATGAGCTTCCGCCCCCGCGACGTCTACGTCGTCGACGCCGTCCGCACCCCGATCGGCAGGTACAACGGGGCGCTCGCGCAGGTCCGGCCCGACGACCTCGCCGCCCATGCCATCCGCGCGCTGCTCGACCGCACCCCGGAGCTCGACCCGGCACGCATCGGGGACGTGGTGCTCGGCAACGCCAACGGCGCGGGCGAGGAGAACCGCAACGTCGGCCGGATGGCCGCTCTCCTCGCCGGGCTGCCGGTCTCCGTCCCCGGCGTGACCGTCAACCGGCTGTGCGCCTCCGGCCTGGAGGCCGTCGTGCACGCGGCGCGTGCCGTGGCGCTGGGTGACCACTCGCTGGTGGTGGCCGGCGGCGTCGAGTCGATGACCCGCGCCCCGTACGTCCTGCCGAAGAGCGACCGCGCCTTCCCGGCCGGGCACACCGAGATGTACTCGACCACGCTGGGCTGGCGCATGGTCAACCCCCGGATGGATCCGCAGTGGACGGTGCCGCTCGGCGAGAGCGCCGAACTGATCGCGGAGAAGCACGCCATCAGCCGTGAGCAGCAGGACGAGTTCGCGCTCTCGTCCCACCGCAAGGCTTCGGCGGCGCGGGCCGCCGGGCTGTTCGACGACGAGATCGCCCCGCTGACGATCCCCCGCCGCAAGGGCGATCCGCTCGTCGTGGACCGGGACGAATGCATCAGGGACGACGCGTCGCTGGAGGCCATGGCCAAGCTCCGCCCGTCCTTCCGCACGGAGAACGGCACCGTCACCGCGGGCAACTCCTCCCCGCTCAACGACGGTGCGGCGGCGCTGCTGCTGGCCGACGAGGAAGGCCTGCGGGCGACGGGCCGGGAGCCGCTGGCCCGGATCACGGCCTCCGCCGTGTCCGCCAACGAGCCGCACTACTTCGGGCTCGCTCCCGTCGAGGCCGTGAACAGGGCGCTGGACCGGGCGGGCAGGACCTTCGCCGATCTCGCGGCCCTCGAACTCAACGAGGCGTTCGCGGCGCAGGTGCTGGGGTGCGTCGCCGAGTGGCCCGGTCTCGACCCGTCCGTGCTCAACCCGCGCGGCGGCGCGATCGCGATCGGCCACCCGCTCGGTGCTTCGGGAGCCCGTCTGGCCGGCTCCATCGCCCACCAGCTCAGGGCCGCAGGGTCCGGGGTCGGTGTGGCGACGCTCTGCATCGGTGTGGGCCAGGGCTCCGCGCTGGTGCTGGAGAGGTAGAGGACACAGCGCGTCGGACTCGTACCGGCCGGGGCGGGAACCACCGTGCCCGGCCGGTACGGCCGTGTCAGGGCCGGTGCGCGGGCTCCCTGTCCGCGTCCCGGCTGTGCGGGGTGAAGTCCGCGCGGGCGGTCCCACCGGGCCGGATGAGCTGCTGCCGGGCGAGCGGGCTGCCGTTCGTCGCGGCCTCGACGAGGTGACGTACCCCTCGGGCAGGCCGTCCCCCGAGCGGCGAAACCGGCGTGCCGGATGAATGATGAACAGATGCTGAGCGGAAGGATGGAGCGCACGGCCTCCCGGACCGCGATCCCGGCGGCGGTCCGGTCCGGGACCTGCCCCGGTACGGCGAGGGCCGCCCGATGAGGTCCACGGACGGGCTGCTGGAGATCGGCTTCATGCGCACGGTGTTCGACAGCCTGGGGGCCGGGGTCTTCGTCGCCGACACCAGTGGCCGTCTCACCGCGAGTAATCCACGGGCGCAGGAGCTCCTCGGCCGTCAGCAGGAGGAGATGCTCGGCCGGGACATGCACGATCTGCTGCACCGGGACCGGGACGGAGGCACGATCCCTCGCGACGAGTGCGGTCTGATGGCCGTCCTGGACACCGGCCGGCCCGCCGAGGGCAGCGAGGAACTCTTCCTGCGCGGGGACGGCAGCCTGGTCCCGGTCATCTGGGCGGCCACCCCGCTGCGGCACCAGGGGCGTATGGAGGGCGCGGTGGTCGTCTTCCACGACTTCAGCCTGCACCGCGACGCCGCCGAACAGACCGCTGCCTATCTCGCCGCACTGGAGGGGCTCACCGCCCGGCTGACGATGGTGGCGGAGGTCTCGACGGTCCTCATCTCCGCCCTGGACACCCCGGAGATGCTGAACAGGCTGGCCGCCCTGCTCGTGCCGGACATGGGCGACTGGTCGGCCATCGACGTACACGCGGCGGGGCATCCGGGCGGGATGCGGCGGGTGACGGTCCGTACCGCCGGGGACGAGGCGACGGCGGCGCTCACGGGGCCGCTGCCGCCGGTGCCCGAGTTCACCCGTTCGGCCGTGGTGCACGCGCTGCGGAACGCCGAGCCCGTCCTCCTGGACGCGGACGCCCTCGCGGAGCGGCCGGACAGCCCGCTCGCGGCGGCGCACCGTGCTCTGTTCGACCGGCTGGGCGGCACCTGCGCGGTCGTGGTGCCCCTGCACACCCGGCGGCAGGTCTTCGGCGTGCTGACCGTGGCGCGCGTCGATCCGGATTCCTCGTACACCGAGGCCGAGCTCTTCGTACTGACCGACATCGCGCGGCGGGCCGGCCTCGTCATGGAGGCCGCCGTGCTCTTCGAGCAGCAGCGCCACGTGGCCGAGACCATGCAGCGCCAGCTCCTCACTCCCCTGCCGCAGGTCGACGACCTGACGCTGGCGGCCCGCTACCGGCCCGCCGAGACCGCGGCCGAGATCGGCGGCGACTGGTACGACTCCTTCCTCCTCGGTGACGGGGCCCTGACGATGGTCATCGGCGATGTCGTCGGCCACGATCTCAAGGCCGCCGCCCACATGGCCGAGGTCCGCAACATGCTGCGCGCCCTGGCCTGGGACCGGACGGAGCCGCCCAGCCTGATCATGCGCCGGCTGGACGAGGCCATGACCCACACGAGCGACGCGCCCATGGCCACCTGCGTCTTCGCGCGCATCGAGGGCGAGGCGGGCGGCCCCCGGCGGCTCCACTGGGTCAACGCCGGCCACCCGCCGCCCCTCCTGGTCACCGCCGAGGGGGACGCGCGTTTCCTCGAAAGCGGCCACGGACCCCTGCTCGGTCTCAGCTCGGCCCTGCACATGGGACTGGGGTGGCCCGACGCGCACACCGACCTCCCGCCCCGTTCGACCCTCCTGCTCTACACCGACGGACTGGTCGAGAGCCGCACCCGCGACATCGACGAGGGCCTCGCCGCGCTGCGCGCGCATGCCGCGGACCTGGCCGGCCATGACATCGAGGACTTCCTCGACGAACTCCTGGCCCGCATCGACCCCAGCGGCGACGACGTCGCGCTGCTGGTCCTGCGCGTCCCGCCGGAAAGCGCGGAGGGCCAGGCCCCTCCGCAGCACGCGCACAGCCCGGCCGCCGACGACCGCGGGGCCCCCGGCTCGCGTATCGAGGACTCACCGGTCAGGGACACGTCCGAACAGGCCTGACCCACGGCGGGCACGGCCACGGAGTCCGGACCCCGCGACACGCGGACCGATGAGTTCTCGCCTGCCAGGGCGTCCGGGAAGTGGGCACAATCGTGGCTCGCGGCGAAGAGGCCGGCCCGGACCGGAGGAGAGTGGTGCGTGATGAGGCTTGTCGTACAGCAGTTCCTGACGCTCGACGGGGTCTCGCAGGGCCCGGGGGCACCGGACGAGGACCGCAGTGACGGCTTCGACCAGGGTGGCTGGTTCGTGCCGCACATGGACGAGGTCTTCGAGGAGGTGGCCGCCTCCTGGCTCGGCACGGCGGACGCGCTGCTGTTCGGCCGTCGTACGTACGAGAACTTCGCACGGGACTGGCCGGTCATGACCGACCACCCGTTCGCGCCCCTGATGAACGGCCTGCCGAAGTACGTCGCCTCCCACAGCCTGACGACGGGCACCTGGAATCCGACGACGGTCCTGAACGGGGATGTGCCGACCCAGGTCGCCGAGGTGAAACGCCTGCCCGGCCGGGATCTCCAGATCCACGGCAGCGCCCTGCTGGCCCAGTCCCTGCTGGCGGCGGGCCTGGTCGACGAACTGCGGCTGGCGATCGCCCCGGTCGTGGTGGGCCGCGGCCGGCGGCTCTTCCCGGACGGCGGCGCCCCGGCCGGTCTGCGGCTCGTCAGCCACAGGACGACCCCGGGCGGGCTCTCGGTCCACATCTTCGAGTCGGCGGGATCACCCGCTCACGGGATCTACGGGGCCGGGGCGTAGAGCCCTTCCCCCTGGATCAGGCAGAGTGCCCCGGAGGGGGCTCCTTGTCCTGGAGGCGGCGGCCCTCTTCCCGCAGCCGCGGGTTCTGGAGGGCCTTGCCGTCCGCTTCCATCATCCGACCGCGCACGTGCTTGAGCGCGGACGCCATCTTGCCCATGAAGTTCACCTCAACCGACGAAAAGCGACATAAGTCTCTCTCCTTCACATTTTTCCCACCCGTAGAAACAGAACGCAAGTCCCACAGGGGCGGCCGTGCCACCGGCACGACCGCCCCTGGCCCGTCGGGGCTGGTCAGTCCTTGCTCATGACGGCTCCCCGCTGAGGGGAGCACCCGTGTCGCCCGTACCGTCCGGTGACGGCGGGTTCGCTCCTACTCACGGGCGGTCGCCCTCCCCGCGCCGCCCTCGATGACGAACTGCGACCCCGGCTCGACCACGACGTCACCTTCGGCGGAACCGGTGATGGTCACATCGGTCAGCGTGGCACTGCCCCGCGCGCCTCCATGGGCCAGGATCCCCGCGCCGTTGAGCGAGTTCTCGATGCGGACACCCGTGATCCGCGCTCCCGGTACGGACCCGCCGCCCGACTTGAACTGGATTCCGTCGTAGGTCGAATCGAGGATGTCGGTGTCGCGGATGGTGACACCGGGGATGTCCTGCCCGGCCGCGAACAAGGTGATCGCGCCGAACTCCTGGGCCTCTCCCCAGAACGCCCCTCCCGTGCGGTGCAGCGCGTTGTCGGCGATCAGCGTCTGCCCGGAGAAGGGCAGCGGGTCGTGGTCGGTCGCCAGCATGATGCCGGGGTAGTTCATCGTGTCGGAGATGATGTTGTTCTCGATCGTGTTGCCGTAACCGCCGTATATCGCGATGCCGTTAGCCCTCCAGGGCAGTTGGACGGTGTTGTTGCGGAAGTGGTTGTCGTGGCCGACGTCCACCGAGGGGTTCTTCACGTACTTGCTCGACCACACCGCCAGCGCGTCGTCCCCCGTGTTCCTCAGGGACGAGTTGAACACCGTCGAATCGCGAGTTCCGTTGGCGAAGTTGATGCCGTCCGCGTACGTGTTGCGGATGCGCATGCCGGTGAACTCGACACGCTGGGCGGGTCCCCAGAGGTCCGGGATGTTGTCGTAGTCACGGCCCACCCAGACACCCACGTTGGCGTGCTCCAGCCATACGTTGGTGATCGCGGTGTCCTCACCGAAGCGCCCGTTCAGGCCCACTCCGCCCTCGGCGTTGCCGTCCCCGCCCCGGATGGTGCCCGAGCCGAAGATCGCGATGTCGGAGATCCTGGTGTTGTCGTCGATGTCGAAGCCGAAGTTCCCCTCGTGCGGGTGGTTGATGCCGCCTGCGTCCTGGGGCGCGGTGAGGGTGTAGAGCTGGGAGTGCCACATGCCGGCGCCGCGGATCGTGACGTCCCTGATGCCGACCTGGTTGAACTGCCCCCGGTTCAGCGGGTCGTCGGTCAGGATCTTCTGCTCCTGCCTCCACTGCCCGGGCGGGATCCATACGCAGCCGATGTCACCGTTCTGGTCGGCGGTCACCGCCCGCTGGATGGCGTCCGTGTCGTCGATCCCGTCGTTCGGAACGGCTCCGTAGGTCGTGATCGAGGTACATCCGGCCGGCTGGGCGGCAGCGGGTGCCACCTGCTCCAGGTCCACCAGATCGATGACGTAGAAGGAGGCCGTGTCGCCCGCGTCGCGCTGGAGGCGGAACTTCGTACCGACGGGGTAGCTCCGGCCGAGCAGGGCATGGGACTCGTCGAACAGCCGGCGGGCGTCCGTTCCCGGCCGGTTGCTCAGGCCCTCCGGGCTGTCCGTGTCGCCGTAGAGCCAGCTGTGCTTGGAGGAGAGGGTCAGCTTCCGGACGAAGGTGCCGTCGGCGTAGAGACTGATCGTGGCCTCCGCCCCTCCGCCGCCCGGGGCATCGGGCACGGAGTTGCGGACCACGATCGAGTTCGACGGCACGGTGGAGGTGACCTCGACGTATTCGCCGGCGGAGTCGAGCCGCACGGCCTCCCGGCCCGAGGACTCGGTCGCGAAGTTGGTGTGCCCGAAGGTCCGCTTCTGGTCGGACCTCAGCAACGTGCCCTTGTAAGCGCTCTGTTCGGCCTCGTACTCCGTGTAGGGGACTGCGGCCCCGCGGCCGACCACCATCGCCCGCGAGTAGACGTTGTTGCCCTCGTTCGTCTCCGCGACGGCACCGGTCGCGTCCGCCGTGGCCGTCAGGTTGACACCTCCGCTCTTCGCGGTCCAGCTCCCGCTCACCGGCACGGTGGCGGTAGCTCCGGCGGCGATCGCACCGGTCGCGCCGTTCAGGGTGGTGCTCTCCACCTGGAGGCGGGTGACGGTCGAGGCGCTCACCGCGGTCGTACCGCGGTTGTGGACGGACACGCTGAAGGTGACGGCCGCGCCCACGGCGGGGTTCGACGGGCTGGAGGTGATCCCGAGCACCTCCAGGTCAGGACCTGGGCTCTGGCCCACCACGAGCTTCGACGAGGCGGTGCGGCTGTTGTTGCTGTCGTCCTGCTCGGCGACCGTGCCGGTCGGGTCGACCACCGCCGAGACGCTGTACGAGCCCATCGGCCGCTTGCCGACGGCGACGGCCACGGTGGCCGAGGCCCCGGCTGTGAGGCCTCCCACGGACGCGCTGCCCGCGACGACGCCTTCCACGCTGACGTCGACGGTCGTCGCGGCGGACGCCGCCGTGCCCGTGTTGCGCACGGTGGCGGTCACGGTGACGTCGTCCTTCTCGGACGGTTCCGTGGGTGACCATGTCAGCTCGGAGACGATCAGGTCCGGGTTCGGGGCGGCCGTGCCGACAACCTGGATCTCAGCGACCTGGGCGCCCGGAGCACCCGTGTTGGCGAAAAACTTGAGCTGTACGTCCGCGAAGCGCCCGCTGACCGGGATCGTCACGGTGTTCTCGTTGCCGGAGGGGCTGAACACATGGTCCGCCCGGTCCTTCAGCGAAGTGAAACCGGTGGCCGACTGCGCCCGCCCGAGGACCTGGAAACTCTGGGTGCGGGTGGCCCACGCCTGCTCCGGGGAGAGCCTGACGACGACGGCCTCGATGTCGGCGTCGGCGCCGAGCTTCACCGTGAGGGTGGAGGGATGGCCGTCGGACTCCCAGTACGTGGCGGGCTTGCCGTCATTGGCGTTGGCCGCCACATAGATCTGGGTGACGGACGACGCCTCGATGGGTCTGTTCAGTGCCAGGTTGGAGCCGTTCGCGGGCGGCGGGCCCGATTCCTCGTCGCCGTAGACCTCCACCTGGGAGAGCTGAGCGGCGTTCCAGCCGGTGTTCGCGGTCACCTGTACGCGGATGTAGCGCACCTGCTCGGCGGTGAGGCCGATGGTGACGGAGTTGGCCGCCGACGGGCTGAACACCCGTGCGGCCGAGGCGGCGAGGGCGCTGTACGTGTTTCCGTCCGTGCTGCCCTGGACGGCGAGCGTCTGGGTGCGCGCCTCCCAGGTGGTGGGGAGTCTGAGCACCACCTGATCGATGTCGAACCGCCCGCCGAGGTCGATCCGGACCCACTGCGGGAAGGTGCCCGCGCTCTCCCAGTAGGTCTGCTGGCTGCCGTCGGTGACGTTCGACGCCGGATAGGCGCCGTGCGAACCGCCGGCCGTCACCTGCTTGCCCAGGGCCAGGTCGGTGCGTTGCGCGGCTGCCGTGGCGCTGACCGGCAGGAGGCCGACGGTCATCAGCGCGGCCGTTACCGCGCCGAGGACCAACCGTCGGCCGAGTTGCTTCCATCTCATGCTGTCCTCTGTTCCGTTGGCCTCACCGATGGGGGGTATGACGGGACGCCGACAGGAGCGGGGAGCATGCCTCCCGCCGGGAACTCGCGCATATTGCTTAGGATTTTGAGTGATCTCGTCAATATTTTGCGGTGTCGCGGAGACAGGTTTCTAGCAGCCCGGACTTTTGTCAACGGTCCTCGCACGGACACCACGGGCACACCCGCCCGCCGCGCCGCTCGGGGCGGGGGCGGGGCGTCGCAAGGCGGCAGGCCGGATGCCTACATGTGAACGGCGTTCGCGGCCGCACGCGGGGCCGGAGAGACGTGGGGGCGGATCAGAAGAACCGCGACAGGCAGAACTCGTGCCCACGGGCACGGCGCAGCGCCTGAGCAGGCGCCGGGCAGGCCGCCCGGCGTCCGCTCAGGCGTGCGCGGGACAGGGAATCGGCCTATGGATACGGGTGCAGTGCTGTCCCGGACCCGGTCAATAGGTTAGGTTAGGCATGCCTAAGTAATCGCCATGAGGTCTCCCCCACCCCGCTCCCCTGGAGAACTTGGATGCGTCCTTTCGACTCCCGCGTCACACACCCGACCCCGGCCGAACGCGTGCTGTCCATCCTGATGGCGGCCCACTCGATGACGGTGGTGAGCGACGGGCACGAGCCCGTCGAGGTCCACCGCCTCGACGGCACGGGCGCGATGGGCCACATCCACCTGCACGAACCGGCCGAGGCCGGCCAGCCGCAGTCCGGTCCGCGCATCCCGGTCCGGCTGGAGTTCACCGACATCGCTCCCACCCCCGTGCGGGACCGGACGCGCGCCCGCGTCACCGTGACCGGGCTGCTCTCGGCCCCGTACAGCACGGAGACCGCGGAGAGCACCTGCATGGAGTTCGGGCAGGCGGTCATCGAGGACCACACGGGGCGGGCCTTCGTGACGCTGGACGAACTGCAGGACACGGAGCCCGATCCCATCGCCACCAGCGAGGCGGGGATGCTGACCCACCTCGTGGACGAGCACGGCGAACTCGTCCCGCTGCTGCTGCGCCTCGTGCAGCCGCAGCCGGGCAAAGGCGTCCTGCGTGTGCACCCGCTGGCCATGGACCGGTACGGCGTGACGCTGCGCCTGGAGTACCCCGGCAGCCACCGCGACGTCCGGCTGCCGTTCGCGAAGGCCGTGACCCGGATCGACCAGGCGGGCCCTCAGATCCACGCCATGCTGGCCGCCGCCCGCCGCGCCTCCCACCGCAACCAGCTGCTGGCCTGAACCAGCCGGAGCGCGCGGCCCCCGGGTCCCACGGGCTCGTGGGGGCCGGCGGCTCCCGGCACGGGCACGGCAGGCTCCCCGGGATGCCGTCCACCACGGCCCGGAGAAACAGACGGACCGTCAGCACAAGAGTTGGCTTCAGGCCAAGTGCGCCCCGGAGGCGATCACCCGCGAATCATGCATGATCGACGGCATTTGCCCCCTCTACGAGGCCAAATGGCGCCGCCGCACGGCGAACCCGTTACTCGGTGGATACCCGTGCGTAAGCCCAACCCGGCTCAAATCGGCCGTAGCCGCTGCTCGTACGCCTTGCTAACTTCCCGGTCCCAGAGGCAGTGAGACGTACGTGTGAAAGGGAAGCACATGACCTCCCCGGCTCCAGCGCCCAAGATCCCTCAGCTGTGGGTTCCCCTTCCCTCGGGTATCCACCCGCAGTGGCGTGAGATCGACGCCAACTCGGCTGCCTGGCTCGACCGTTACGGCCTCTACTCCGACCCGGCGCAACGCGAGCGGCTGACGCGCATAGCCGTGGGCGAGATCACGAGCCGGGGAGCGCCCGACGGACGGCTCGCGCCCCTCCAGTGGACCGCCGACTTCCTGATGTGGCTCTTCGCGTTCGACGACGAGTACTGCGACGAGGGGCCGGTCGCGATGTCTCCCGACGCCACCCTGCTGATGATCACCAAGCTCCAGCGGATCATCGACGTCCCTTGGACCGCCGCCACCGACGACAACTACAGCGCCGCGCTGCACGAGCTGCGCATGCGGCTCGACGGACTGACGACTCCGGTGCAGACCGCCCGCTGGGCCGCCAGCTTCCGGGCGTACCTCCAGGGTCAGGTCTGGATGGCCGCCAACAGTGCCTACGGACGGATACCCACGCTCTCCGACCATCTGGCGGTCCGGCTGGACTCCTCCGGGGTCAAGATCTTCTCGACGCTCAGCGAGATCATCCACGGGTACGACCTCCCCGCGGCGGACTACGAGCGCCATGACGTACGGGCGTTCGTCGAGGTCTTCGCCGCGATCATCGGCTGGTCCAACGACCTGGTCTCCTACCACAAGGAGCGCGAACGGAGCCACGAGGGATTCGGGAACATCGTCGACCTGATCGCCCACGAGCGGAACTGCCCGCTCGACGAGGCGGTGGCCGAGGCCGCCACCATGCACACCAGCGCCATGACCCTCTACCTCCGGCTCCGCGACCAGATCCTGGCCGCCGCCGGCCCGGAGCTCCGCCGGTGGATCACGGGCTGCGACTCCTGGATCCGTGCCGACTACGACTGGTCGCTCACGACCAACCGGTACGTCAATCCGGAGAACCCCGCCGACCTGCCGTCCGGCTCCGCGGCGGCCCCGCTGCGCGCGGCGGCGGACAAGCCGCTGCCGATCGACAGCATCGCCTGGTGGTGGACCCATCTGAAGGACTGAGACTGCCGGGAGACGCTTCGGGGAGCGGCGCGCGCCGCTCCCCGGTCCGTCGGCGCGCCCTCAGGTCTGGGGACGGCTGCCGTGGTTCGCGCCGTTCTTGCGGCGGGCCTTCTTCTTACGACGTCGCTTCGAGGACATCGATCCCTCCTCATCCTGTAGTTTCTGCACACTTTCAACCGAAATGTCACTTCCGGCAACCACAGTGCCCCTTACCCGTCGGCGCGGCGGTAAACACCAGGTCCGGCCGCATCCGGGTGGCGTGCGCCACGGCGCCGGGGAGGGCCGGCGGAGCACGACGGGCCGACGGGCGTCCGGGGCCGGCGTCAGTGCCCGGCGGAGACCTTCACCAGCACGACCGCGACCCCGATCGCCGCGTCGGCCACGCCCGCCAGCACCGCCGTGAACACACCGCCTCCCAGGCGCACTCCACCCACGCAGCCCCAGAGGAAGAGCGAGACGACGCCCAGGACGGCCGCCGTCATCAGCGCGGTGGACAGATACAGGACGTCCAGGGCGGCGAGGGCGATCATCACGGACGGGCTCACCGCGCACGACAGCAGAGGGCTGCTGACGTAGAGCATGCGGCGCAACTCGTGCCCCCTGGCGAAGTGCCGGTGGACCGTGCGGTGGGCCTGCTGGTCGGCCACGAGCGCCGCGAGCCACAGCCCCAGTGCGGTCGTCAGGACCGTGGCCAGGGCGCCTGCGGCACCGGCGTTGCTCAGGGACAGGCCCACCACCACGGCGATCATCGTGATCGTCGCGTAGATGCGCTCCTTGAGCCGGCCCGCCATCACGTCGGCCGCCTTCTCCTGCGGCACTCCTGATCGCCCGTCCTCCGACATCCGGTCTCCCTCACCGCGCGTACGTCACGCGACCCCGTTCCGGCACCTTCCGGCGCCGTGGCCGCGGCCCTCAGCATGCCTGGCCGGCCACCGTGATCCCGGAACCGTCCCCGGCGGGCCGCACGGGGAGTCACGCAGGGCGCGCGCGGGTGGGCCCGCTTGTCACCGTCCCCGGCCTGGGGCTAGTGTCGCCACGCCTTGGTGAACGGGAAATCGGTGCGATACCGGTGCGGCCCTCGCCACTGTGATCGGGAAGTCCGGCTCCGGCCCTCACGGGCAGCCACTGGGTCCTCGGACCCGGGAAGGCGGAGCACGGGCGGTGTCACCCGTAAGCCAGGAGACCGGCCAAGGCACTTCAACCATCCACGAGGTGCTGGAGAGGGTCTGCTGAGCCATGCACATAGCCGAGGGTTTTCTGCCTCCGGCGCACGCGATCGCCTGGGGTGTCGCGTCCGCGCCGTTCGTCGTCCACGGAGTCCGTTCACTCACCCGTGAGGTCCGGGAGAACCCCGAGAGCACACTGCTCCTCGGGGCCGCCGGGGCCTTCACGTTCGTCCTGTCCGCGCTGAAGCTCCCTTCGGTGACGGGGAGTTGCTCGCATCCCACCGGCACCGGGCTGGGAGCGATCCTGTTCCGCCCGCCGATCATGGCGGTCCTGGGCACCATCACCCTGCTGTTCCAGGCCCTGTTGCTGGCCCACGGCGGCCTGACCACGCTCGGCGCCAACGTCTTCTCGATGGCGATCGTCGGGCCCTGGGCCGGATACGCGCTCTACCGAGTGCTGCGCAGGAGCGGCGTGCCGCTGATGGCCGCGGTGTTCTTCGGAGCGTTCGCCGCCGACCTGTCCACCTACTGCGTCACCAGCGTGCAGCTGGCGCTCGCCTTCCCGGACCCGGGCAGCGGTTTCCTGGGCGCGCTCGGCAAGTTCGGCTCCATCTTCGCGGTCACCCAGATCCCACTGGCGGTGAGCGAGGGGCTGCTCACCGTGCTGGTGATGCGGCTGCTCGTGCAGTCCAGTAAGGGCGAGCTGACGAGGCTCGGCGTGTTCCTCAGCGGGAAGCGGGCCGGCACGAAGACGGCGGAGAAGACCGGGGCGGTGGCGTGATGAACAGGAACGCGAAGATCAACGGTCTGCTGCTGCTCGTGGTGGCCGCGCTGGCCGTCCTGCCTCTGGCCCTCGGCCTCGGCGACGACGAGAAGGAGCCGTTCGCCGGCGCCGACGCCCAGGCCGAGACGGCGATCACCGAGATCGATCCCGGCTACGAACCCTGGTTCTCCCCGCTGTACGAACCGCCTTCCGGGGAGATCGAGTCGGCCCTGTTCGCCCTCCAGGCCGCGCTCGGCGCGGGCGTCCTCGCGTACTACTTCGGCCTGCGGCGCGGACGCCGCCAGGGCGAACTGCTCGCCACGGCACGGCTCGATGCCGCGGGCACCGGAAGCGGCGCCGGGCAGTCCCCGGCGCGGGGGGCCTGAGGGCGGGTGCTGCCGATCGACGCGGCGGCGCACAGCAGTCACTGGCGCCGCCGCCATCCCCTGGACAAGGCCGTGCTCGGCCTCGGTTTCACGGTGCTGGCGATCTCGCTGCCGCCCTGGCCCGGAGCCGCCCTCGTCCTCGTCACCGCGCTCGCCGTGCTGCTCGGCCCGGCGGGCGTGCCCGTGCGCCGGCTGTGGCGGGCCTACCGGGTGCCGCTGGGCTTCTGTGTCACCGGGGCCGCCACCCTCCTCGTCCAGGTCGGCGGCCCCGGGGGGCTCGTCTCCCTGGCCGACGGCGGTCCCGTACGCGCCGGGGAGCTGCTGCTGCGCACCTCGGCCGCTTCGCTCGGTGTCCTGCTGTTCGCCTTCACCACCCCGATGTCCGACCTGCTGCCCCGTCTGGTCCGGGCGGGGGTGCCCGCGCCGGTGGTGGACGTCGCCCTGGTGACGTACCGGATGAGTTTCCTGCTGCTCGACTCGATGCGCCGGATCAGGCAGGCGCAGGCCGCCCGGCTCGGGCACACCGGCCGGGCCGCTGCCTGGCGGTCCCTGGCCGGGCTCGGCGCCACCGCGTTCGTCAGGGCTTTTGACCGCGCGGCCCGGCTCCAGGCGGGGCTCGCCGGACGCGGTTACGACGGCACCTTGCGTGTCCTGGTGCCCGAGGCCCGCGTCTCCGTCAGGTTCACGGCCGTGAGCGTCACGCTGCTCGCGGCGCTCGCCGCCCTGACCTTCGTCCTTGAGAGGCCGCTGTCATGAGCGACTCCGTACTCCTCGCCCTGCGGGGCGCTTCCTTCGCCTACGAGGACGGGCCCGAGGTGCTGGGCGGCCTCGACTTCGACGTACGCGAGGGCCGTGCTCTCGCCCTGCTCGGCCGCAACGGCAGTGGCAAGACCACGCTGATGCGGCTGCTCAGCGGCGGACTGCGCCCGCGCGAGGGCCGGTTGACGGTCCAGGGGGGCCCGGCCACCTACGACCGCAAAGGGCTGACCCGGCTGCGGACGACGGTACAGCTGGTCGTGCAGGACCCGGACGACCAGCTGTTCGCCGCTTCCGTCGCGCAGGACCTGTCGTTCGGGCCGCTGAATCTGGGGCTGCCCGACACGGAGGTCCGGGGCAGGGTGGACGAGGCGCTCGCCGCCCTCGACATCGGGCACCTGGCCGACCGTCCGACCCATCTCCTCTCCTACGGACAGCGCAAGCGGACCGCCATCGCGGGGGCGGTCGCGATGCGCCCTCGCGTGCTGATCCTCGACGAGCCGACCGCCGGGCTCGACCCGGACGGCCAGGAGCGGCTGCTCGACACCCTCGGCTCGCTCCGCGCGAGCGGCACGACCGTGGTGATGGCCACGCACGACGTCGATCTCGCCCTGCGCTGGGCCGACGACTGCGCGGTCCTCACCCCGGGAGGTGTCCGCTCCGGTCCCGCGCCCACCGTGCTGGCCCGGACGGATCTCCTCCGGGAGGCGGGGCTGCGGCTGCCCTGGGGCATCGCCACGGCCCGGCTGCTGCGCGCCCACGGACTGCTGGACGCGGGGGCACCCGGGCCGCGCACCCCCGAGGAGCTCGCGGCCGTCGCCTCCGGTGCGGAGCCGCCTCAGGGCCCGGGATAGATCTGCCGGACCCGTTCGTCGTGGGCGCGCTCCTCCGAGGTGCCCGGCATCGCTGCGGACCCGTGCTCGGTCACCAGGCAGTGGCTGGTGACGCGGCGTGCCGCGCATGAGGTCCCGCAGGGCTCGCCCGCGTACACGTGCGCCGCCCGGCCCTGTGACGGGCCGGGCGGCGGACGCACCGGTGCGGGAGCTGTGTCAGAGCGAGGTCATGACGTGCTTGATCCGGGTGTAGTCCTCGAAGCCGTACGCCGAGAGGTCCTTGCCGTAGCCGGACTTCTTGAACCCGCCGTGCGGCATCTCGGCGACGAGTGCCATGTGGGTGTTGATCCACACGCAGCCGAAGTCGAGATTCTTGGACATCCGCATCGCCCGTGCGTGGTCCTTGGTCCACACCGAGGAGGCCAGGGCGTAGTCGACGCCGTTGGCGAACTCCACGGCCTGGGCCTCGTCCGTGAAGGACTGGACCGTCATGACCGGGCCGAAGACCTCGTTCTGGACGATCTCGTCGTCCTGGCGCAGGCCGGAGACGACGGTCGGGGCGTAGAAGTAGCCCTTGTCGCCGACCCGGTGGCCGCCCGCCTCGACCTTGGCGTGCTCGGGCAGCCGCTCGACGAAACCGCTGACCTGGGCGAGCTGTCCGGCGTTGTTGAGCGGGCCGTACAGCACGTCCTCGTCGTCCGGCAGGCCGGTCTTCGTGTCGGCCGCCGCCTTGGCGAGGGCGGCGACGAACTCGTCGTGGACCGACTCGTGGACGAGGATCCGGGTGGCGGCCGTGCAGTCCTGGCCCGCGTTGAAGAAGCCGCCGACGACCAGGTCCTCGACCGCCTTCGCCAGGTCCGCGTCCTCGAAGACCACGGCGGGAGCCTTGCCGCCGAGCTCCAGGTGGACCCTCTTGACGTCCTTGGACGCGCTCTGGGCGACCTGGATCCCGGCGCGTACGGAGCCGGTGATGGACGCCATCGCCGGGGTGGGGTGCTCCACCATCAGGCGGCCGGTGTCACGGTCGCCGCAGACCACGTTGAAGATGCCGCGGGGCAGTTCCAGCTCGGCGAGCACCCCGCCGATGATCTCGGCGATCAGGACCGTGGACGCGGGGGTGGTGTCCGAGGGCTTGAGCACGACCGCGTTGCCCGCGGCGAGCGCCGGAGCGAACTTCCAGACCGCCATCAGCAGCGGGTAGTTCCAGGGCGCGACCTGTGCGCACACACCGACCGGCTCGCGCCGGATGATGGAGGTCAGACCCTCCATGTACTCGCCGGCCGAGCGGCCCTCCAGCATCCGCGCCGCGCCCGCGAAGAAGCGCACCTGGTCGATGGCGGGGGCGAGTTCCTCGCTGTGGGTGAGGTGGAGCGGCTTGCCGGTGTCGCGGCTCTCCGCGGCGACCAGCTCGTCCGCCCGCGCCTCCATCGCGTCGGCGATCTTCAGCAGCGCGCGCTGGCGCACGGAGGGCGTGGTGTCGCGCCAGACCGGGAAGGCGGCTGCCGCGGCGGCCATCGCCGCGTCGACGTCCGCCGCGCCGGAGAGCGGGGAGGTCGCGTAGACGGCGCCCGTGGAGGGGTCCACGACGTCGAGCGTGCGGCCGTCGGCGGCGTCGGCGAACGCACCGTCGATGTAGTTGCGGAAGGTGGTGCTCATGGAACGTCGCTCCTGGTCAGGCGGTGGTGCGGGCGGAAAGGTGCTCGTGGACGGCGCTCCAGCGGCCGTCGGCGGCCCGGGCGAAGACGACGGTCTCCCGCTCGTGGACCGTCTCCTCACCCGCGTGCGTGGCGACCCGTGTCTCGACGTCGTGGCTGAAGACGGCCGTGTCGCCGAAGGGCTGGATCAGCTGGGCGGACGAGACGCAGCCGACTATCCGGAAGCCGTCCTGCTCCTCCCACTGCCGCCAGAGGGCGCGGTACTCCGCCGTGGAGCCGAGGCGCTGGGGGGTGGTGTGGAAGACGAAGGTCGCTTCGGGGGCGAAGGCGCCGAAGTAGTCGTCGACGCGGCCTTCGGCGAAGGCGGCGACGAGCGCGTCGGCGGCGTCGCGGACCTCCTGGACGGTGGTGGTGCTCATGTTCTGCTCCTGGTCACGGGTGTTCGGCGGCGGGTGCCGGAACGCCCGGTCGGGGGTGGCGGCGCGGGTCAGCCGGCGGGTGCCGGAACGCCCGGTCGGGGGTGGCGGCGCGGGTCAGCCGGCGGGTGCCGGAACGCCCGGTCGGGGGTCGCGGCGCGGGTCAGCCGGCGGCTGCGGGCTCGGGGAGGCTCTTCTCCGTGTCGCTGGTGATCGGGGGCACGGGGGTGTCCGAGGCCCGGACGAAGCGGGGTCCGTCCGGTCCGTACACGGCGCGCGGCTCGGGGAAGAGCCTGAGCAGGGTGAGGTAGAGGACGGTCGCGAGGACCAGGCCGACCGGCAGGGAGATGTCCGCGCCGTCGGCGAGGTCGCCGAGCGGGCCGACGAACTGGCCGGGCAGGTTGGTGAAGAGGAGCGCCACGACGGCCGAGACGAGCCAGGTGGCCATGCCGCGCCAGTTCCAGCCGTGCGTGAACCAGTAGCGGCCACCGCGCTGGCGGCGGTTGAAGACCTGGAGTGCCTCCGCGTCGTACCAGCCGCGCCGGGTGACGTAGCCGAGGGCCATCACGATCATCCACGGTGCGGTGCAGGTGATGATCAGCGTCGCGAACGTGGAGATGGACTGCGCGAGGTTGAGCGCGAAGCGGCCCACGAAGATGAAGGCGATGGACAGGACGCCGATGAAGAGGGTGGCCTGGACGCGGCTGAAGCGGGTGAAGACGCTGGAGAAGTCCAGGCCCGTGCCGTAGAGGGCCGTCGTGCCGGTGGAGAGACCGCCGATCAGGGCGATCAGGCAGAGCGGCAGGAAGTACCAGCCGGGCGAGATCGCGAGGAGCCCGCCGACGTAGTTGGGGGCGGCGGGATCGACGTACTTCGCGGCCTTGGTGGCGATGATCGACGCGGTGGCCAGGCCGAAGAGGAACGGCAGCAGGGTGGCGACCTGGGCGAGGAACGCGGCGCCCATCACCCGGCGACGCGGGGTCCCGGACGGGATGTAGCGGGACCAGTCGCCGAGGAAGGCGCCGAAGGAGACCGGGTTGGAGAGCACGATCAGCGCGGCACCGATGAAGGAGGGCCAGAACAGCGGGTCCGCGGTCGAGGCGAAGGCGCCCGCGTAACCGGGGTCGAAGTCGCCGGCGAAGGCGAACGCCCCGAGCACGAAGAGCGCCGAGGCGGCCAGTACCGCGATCTTGTTGACCAGCAGCATGAACCGGAAGCCGTAGACGCAGACGACCAGCACGAGGCCGGCGAAGAGGGCGTACGCGATCCCGTAGGTGACGTCCGACTCGGGCACGTCCACGAGCCGGTGGGCACCGCCCACGAGCGCGTCGCCGGAGGACCACACCGAGATCGAGAAGAAGGCGATCGCGGTCAGCAGCGAGAGGAACGAGCCGACGACCCGGCCGTGGACACCCAGGTGCGCGGAGGAGGAGACGGCGTTGTTCGTGCCGTTGGCCGGGCCGAAGAGCGCCATCGGGGCCAGCAGCAGCGCCCCCGCGAGGAGACCGAGGACGGTCGCGGCGAGCCCTTGCCAGAAGGAGAGGCCGAAGAGGATCGGGAACGCGCCCAGCACACAGGTCGCGAAGGTGTTGGCGCCGCCGAAGGCGAGCCGGAACAGATCGAGCGGGCGGGCCGTGCGGTCCTCGTCCGGGATCCGCTCGACACCATTGGTCTCGATTTCGGTGATCGAGTTCGTCACGGACACTTCACCTTCCGTTCGTGCATAGGGGCCCCAGCAGTCTGTGGCCCGCCGACGATCAGCGACAACTGTGTTCATCACAAAGATGTAGGGTCCGGTCTGTGGCCAGCAACAAACTCACGGTCGAGGATCTCCTCTCCTTCCCGGCGCTCCAGCTCTCGGTGAAGGCGGGCAGCGGCGGCCTCCGCCGGTCCGTCTCGTGGGCCCACGCGAGCGAGCTCGCCGATCCGACCCCCTGGCTGCTGGGCGCCGAGCTGATCATGACGACGGGCCTGGCCGTCCCCCGGGGAGCGGCGGAGCAGCGCGCGTATCTGGAGCGGCTGGACGACGCGGGCGTGTCCGGTCTCGCCCTGTCGGCGCAGCTGCACATGCCGCCGCTCCACGACGTGTTCTTCGAGGCGGCCGAGGAGAGGGGCTTCCCGGTCCTGGAGGTCCCGCTCGCCGTCCCCTTCATCGCCGTGGCCCAGGAGGTCGCGGCCTCGGTCCAGGAGGACGCCCGGCACCGGCTGGGCGCGCAGCTCCAGGTCTTCGGCTCCCTGCGCTGGCTGGTCGCCGAGAACCTCGACACCCCGGCACTGCTGCGCCGGCTCGAAGGACTGTCGGGTTACGACGTCTACCTCTGCACGCCGCAGGGCCGCCCCCTGCTGCCCGGCGTCCCCACGCCCGAACCCGGGGTCCTGCCCGCGTCCGTCGACGCTCCGCCCACGGTGCCCGGCGGCTTCGTGCTCCCCGTTCCCGCGCCCGGCGGCCCGGCGGGCTTCCTCGTGGCGTACGAGCGTCAGGGTGCCCAGCCCGCGGGGCTCGCCGTCGTCCAGCACATCGCCACCGTGGCGGCGCTGCGGCTGGCGATGGTGCGGAACGAGCGCGAGGTGCTGCGCCGTGAGGGGGCGGAGACACTGGCCGAGCTGTTGCAGGAGGTGATCGATCCCGAGACGGCCAGGCGCCGGCTCGCCCGGCACCGGATCGAGGGGGACGCGTCGCTGCTCGTGGTCCGCCGTGCCACGGACGAGGCGCTGCTGAGCTGCCTGGAGGACCATCCGCATCTGCTGCTCACCAGGGGCGAGGACCGCTATGTCCTGGGCGCGCCGGAGCTGGCGGAGGCCGTGGGCGGGCTGGCCGGCGTGGCGGCGGGGATGAGCCGCCCCTTCGCGCCGGGCGTCGCGCTGAAGATCGCCGAGCGCGAGGCGCTCTGGGCGGTGTCGAAGGCCGTGGAGTCCGGCCGCCCGGTCGTGAGGTACGGCGACGACGCGACGGGCCGGTGGCTGCCCGACGACCCCGCCGTGCTGAGCGCGCTGGTCGAGCACGTGCTCGGCGGTGTCCTGCGGTACGACGAGGCCCACGACTCGCATCTGCTGGTCTCCGTCCGTACCTGGATGGAGCGTGACCGCCGCACCGAGTCGGCCGCGGCGGCGCTGCACATCCATCCGAACACCCTCGCCTACCGGCTGCGCCGCTTCGGCGCTCTCGCCGACCGCGATCTGTCGTCCACGGGCGCGATGGCCGAGGTCTGGCTGGCGATCCAGGCGGCGGGGGCGCTGGGCCTCACCGACTGACCGGCGCACCGCCGGTCGGGGGCGGGTGTTCTCAGGTCCGTGTGTACGGCTCGTGCGGGTGACCGGCCGGTCCGCGGCGACTGCTCCCGGGGCGTGAATCCATGGTTAACGGCACGTCGGAGCGACGGCAAGGAGTGGTGGTACTACACGCCTGCGTAGGCCGTGCCCGTCGGGCCGGCCCGGGCGGCCGGACCCAGGGAGCCCGTGCACCGGGCCCTACTACCGCGCCTCGTATGTGATCTGCGGCCTATGGGTCGAGTCACACGGCGCGGCCCGGGGAAAGCGCCCTCACCAGGCCTCGGTGCCGGTCGCCTCGTCGGTGGGGGCCGGCGCCCGGCCCGGTCCGTCGGCCCTCGCCCGCAGTCGCGTCGCGAGCAACGGCAGCACGAGGACGGACAGCATCGCGGCACCGACCAGCGAGGCCGCCTCGTTGGATTCGAGGAGCTTCTGGTCCAGGCCGATGGTCGTGATCGCGACGACCAGGGGCAGGCACGTCGAGGCGTAGAGGGCCAGGCCCGCCCGGTCGGCGGAGCCCAGGTCCTTCGGAGCGAACGCGTACACCGGGCCGCCCCGCACCAGCACGAACAGCAGCAGGAACAGCGGCACCACCAACAGGGCGGACACGTCGTGCAGGAGCGCGTCCAGGTCGAACTCGATGCCGGTGACGACGTAGAACAGCGGGACGAGGAAGCCGAAGCCCATCGCCTCGACCTTGCCGAGGATCTCGTCGCTGCTCGCGGGCGCGGCCCGGTGCAGGACGAGGCGGGTGAGGATGCCCGCGGCGAACGCGCCCAGCAGCACGTCCAGGCCGAACACTTCGGCGAGGCCCAGCATGCACGCGAGCAGCAGCATCACGAACCGGACGGCGAACTGTCCGCTGCTGTGCAGGGTCCGTTCGGTCAGCCGTGTGAACCAGGGCGGCCGGGGCCGGGTGGCCCAGTAGACGGCCGCGGCGGCGATCACCCCGAACGCGGCCAGCAGGGCCGCCGACTCGGCCGGGCGGCGCCCGCTGAGCAGCAGCGCCATGGCGACGACGGGACCGAACTCGCCGACGGCGCCGAACGCCGTCATGACCGTACCGAAGCGGCCCTTCAGCTCGCCCCGGTCCCGCAGCATCGGCAGCACCGTGCCGAGGGCCGTGCTGGTCAGCGCGGTACCGATGACGAACGCCTCGAACACCTGACCTGCGGTGATGAGCATGGCCAGCCCGATGCCGGCGGCGAGCGAGACCAGCCAGGCCCACAGCGAACGGCGCAGGGTTTCGCCGCGCACCGCCGCGAACTCGATCTCGTACCCGGCGAGGAAGATCAGCATGGACAGCCCGAGGTCGGCGAGCGTGTCGATGACCGTGTCCGTGTGCGCCCAGCCGAGCACATCGGGACCGATGAGGATTCCGAGGGCGATCTCGAAGATCACCAGCGGGATCCGCAGCCTGCGTCCGGTCGCGTACACGAGCAGCGGCGCCAGTACGGCGGCCGCCATGATCAGGACGAGCGTGCCGGGGTGCGTCATTCGGCAGCTCCGTGGTGCCGGGTCACAGGGCGGGCGCCGGATGCCGTCGGCGGCCCCCGTCTTCCCGGTGCTCGGGACGGGGTTCCGTGGTCCGGGACATCGGGATCTCCCTCACAGGCGGGATGCGGCGGCCGGGCACGCGGCAGAGGTGCACGGTCTTGCCACTCTCGCCCGCGCACCGGGGTCGTACGAGCGGGTGTACGCCGTCGGGGTGAGGCCCGCCCGGCAGCGAGGCGCTCGCACGGCCGGGCCCGCCGGCTTCGGCCTCGCGCACGCACTCCCGGCCGGGCGCCGGGGAGTGCGCCGTAGGCTGCTCGCAGGTGCGGGAACGGAGACCGAGGAGGCCCAGGTGGCGGAGACGATGGTGACCGGGGTGATGGCCGAGCTGGCAGCACTCGACGACCCGAAGGTCCGCGCGGTGAACGAGAGACACGGTGACGATCACGGTGTGAACCTCGGCAAGCTGCGCGCGCTGGCGAAGCGGCTGAAGACCCAGCAGGACCTCGCGCGCGAGCTCTGGGAGACGGGTGACACGGCGGCGCGACTGCTGGCGACGCTCATCTGCCGGCCGAAGGCGTTCGAGCGGGACGAGCTGGACGCCATGGTCCGCGAGGCACGCACACCCAAGGTTCAGGACTGGCTCGTGAACTACGTGGTGAAGAAGAGCCCGCACTCCGGGGAGTTGCGCGTGTCCTGGTCCGCCGACCCGGATCCGGTGGTCGCGAGTGCCGGCTGGGCGCTGACCACCGAAAGCGTGGCGAAGAAGCCGGAGGGCCTCGACCTCGAAGGGCTGCTGGACGTCATCGAGGCGGAGCTCAAGGACGCCCCGGCCCCGCTGCAGTGGGCGATGAACCACTGCCTGGCCCAGATCGGCATCGAGCACCCGGAGCACCGTGCCCGTGCGATCGGGATCGGCGAGCGCCTGGGGGTGCTCAAGGACTACCCGGTCTCCCCCGGCTGCACGTCTCCGTTCGCGCCCGTCTGGATCGACGAGATGGTGCGGCGGCAACAGCACAAGCGGTAGACGGGCGCCCGGTGGTTGTGCCGGGCGCCGCCGGCTCGTGCGCCCATCGCCCGACGGCCAACTGTCCCAACGCTCGGTGGCATACCGAGGCTTGGACGGAAACTTAGCTTAGGCTACCCTTCATTACGTGGCGAAAACCCCCAGACTCATGCCCAAGCATCCCGGTCTGTTCCGTGGCGAAGTGGTCCGCAGCGAGCGCTTCTCCCCGTCGATACAACGGGTGACGATCACCGGTGCCAACCTCGCCGACTTCCCCTGGCTGGGGTACGACCACTGGTTCCGTCTCTTCCTGCGCCTGCCGCACCAGGCGGACTTCGTGCTTCCCGAGCTCTCCGGCTCGCGATGGTGGGACCCCTATTACGCCATCCCGCAGGAGGTACGGCCGCACTGCGCCAACTACACCGTCGCCGGTTTCCGCCCCAAAGCGGCCGAGATGGACATCGACTTCGTCGTGCACTGCGGCCCGGAGGGTGAGCCCGAGGGTGCCGCGGCGATCTGGGCATGCGCGGCCGGCTCCGGCGATCCGGTCGCCGTGCTGGACCAGGGCCTCATATTCGACCGCCCGGACGACGCCTCCGAGGTACTCGTGGTCGCCGATGAGAGCGGCCTGCCGTCGACCGCCGGCATCCTGCGCTCCCTCCCGCGCGACACCACGGGACGGGTCATCCAGGAGATCCCGCTCGCCGAGGACCGCCGCCCGCTCGACGCACCGGCCGGTGTCTCCGTGACCTGGGTGGTCCGCGACGACGCGACCGCGGTGCCCGGCGCCGCCGCGCTGGAGGAACTCCGCCGCCACGACACCGTCGACGAGGCGGGTTACGCGTTCGTCGTCGGCGAGTCGACACTCGCCACCGAGGGCCGCCGCCACCTCGTGCGCGCGGGACTCCCGAAGGACCGCATCACCTTCTCCGGTTTCTGGAAGAGCGAGAAGAAGGAGAAGCTGGTACGCGTCTGACGGGCCGGGGCCGGCGGGCGGAGCATCACGCCAGCTCCTTCAACGGCCTTGCGTCGCCGAGTTGACCGGGCCGACTCGCGTCCGGCTGTGGACGGACAGGGCCGCTGGTAGATTTTTCGCATGACGGAGAGTGCCTGGGTGCGGCCCGGGCGGTCCTGCGCGGTGCGGCTGGACGAGCCGCCGCGCGTGCTCAGCCTCGGCAGGGGCGTCCATGGGACGACGAGCGCGGTCGACGTCTTCCGGCTCCCCGACCTGTGGCAGCTCCACCTGTACCAGTACAGCGCCGACCTGCTCGTCGACGGAGTGCTCCATGCCGTGCGGCCCGGGCACCTCAGCCTGGTCCCGCCGGGGGCCGAGGTGCGCTACCGCTACCGCGGGCGGTCCCAGCACCTGTACGCGCATCTGCGGCTGCCCGGCACGGGAGAGCCGCTCACCGTGCCGGTGGTCCAGGACGCCGGTGCGCAGACCCCGGAGTTCGCGGGGCTGCTGCTGGGGGCCATCGCCGCCGCGCCGCGCAGTGCGCGGCGGGCCGATGCCGAGGTGTGGGCGGCCCTGTGGCGGCTGGCCGAGCTCGCCGAGCCGAAAGGGCGGGGCGGCGGACCGCACGCCTCGTTCTCCTGCGCCGTCGCGCACATCGAGTCGCATCTCGCGGAGCGGCTGGTCGTCCCGGAGGTGGCGCGGGCCGCCGGGGTGTCGCACAACCAGCTGATCCGGCTGTTCCGCGCGGAGACCGGCGGCACGGTCGTGGCGTACATCCGGCGCAGGCGGATGGAGCGGGCACGCCACCTGCTGCGGGAGACGACGCTGCCGATCCAGGCGGTCGCGGCGGCCGTCGGCATGGACGACCTCCAGGCCTTCAACAAGGCGTGCCGGCGCGAACTCGGCGCCTCCCCGCGCGCCGTCCGCGCCGGCGGCTGACCGGCCGGGGCGGTTCAGCTGCGGCCGCTGCCCCGGTACAGGTCGAGCTCACCGTCGAGTTCGACGGCCAGCACGGTCGCCTGCTCGTCGAGGTCCTCCCCGCGCGGCGCGTCGATCCACAGCACTCCCGGTACGTCGCCGAGTCCTCCCGTGACGCGGTGGGCCAGTTCGGTGCCCGTACCGAGGACGCTCACCCGCCGGACCTTGTTGCGCAGGCCGCGCAGCGAGACCGACTCCCGGGGGGTGTCGAAGCAGACCAGGTGGAGGGTGCGCCGGTCCGCCGAGAGGGTGCTGGGGCCGTAGTGGTGCCCGGCCGGCAGGCCCGCCCCCGCGCCGTACACCGCGGCGGAGTGCTTGGCGATCCAGGCCCCGAGGCCCTCCAGCCGCTCGGCCTGTTCCCCGGGGATCGTGCCGTCCTCGCGCGGTCCGACGGCGAGCAGGAGATTGCCGCCCGCGCCGATCGTCTCGGCGAAGTAGCGCACCAGCCGGCGGACGGACTTCTGGTCGTGGTCGTGGTGCTGGTATCCCCAGGAGTTGTTGACGGTCAGGCACAGTTCCCAGGGCCCGTCCGGGGGCAGAAGCGGCACGCCCTGTTCCGGGGTGGCGTAGTCGCCGTGGCTGAGCATGCGCGCGTTGAGGACGGTCTCCGGGTTGCCCGCGATGATCTGCCGGGCCAGCTCCCCCATCCCCCACTGCTCCTCGCTGCGCTCCCATTCGCCGTCGAACCACAGGAGGTCGGGCCTGTAGCGGGCGACGAGTTCGCCGACCTGGGCGTCGCGGTACGCGATGAACCTGGCCCAGGCCTCCGGGTCGTCCACGCCGTCCCCCGGGGTGACGAGGGGGTGGGTGGCCACGTCCTCGGTCGGAGGCTCGGGATGGACCACGCTCGCGTAGTCGGGGTGGTTCCAGTCCGAGTGCGAGTAGTACAGGCCGACCTTGAGGCCCCGTTCCCGCAGGGCGTCGGCGTAACCGGCCACGAGGTCGCGTCCGGCGGGTGTGCGGCGTACGACGTCCAGGTCACCGTGGGCGGTGTCCCAGAGGGCCACGCCGTCGTGATGACGCGCGGTCAGTACGGCGTACCTGGCACCGGCGCGGGCGAACAGGTCCGCCCACGCGGCCGGGTCGTATCCGGAAGCGGTGAACCCGTCCAGCTGCCGCATGTACTGCTCGCGCGGCACCTGTCCGGTGTAGAACGCCCACGACTCGGGGACACCGTCGACCGCGTAGATCCCGTAGTGAATGAAGATGCCCAACTTGGCGTCGGGGAACCAGGGTTGCATCGGCATGGGGAGCTGTCCTCGGTGAGTGCGGTGGCGGGGGGCGCGAGGCCCGCGCACCGGCCACGTTAGGTCGCACCGGCCGCTCCGCGCGTGGGTGGCGCTCACCTGGACTGGTCGATTTTCACCATGCGGGCGCACAGGCATGAGCACAGCACGCGGGTGTGCGGACCACGTGGTCGGCGTTCGACGTCCGCCTGCAGGGGCGACCAGGCAGGATGACCGCATGCCCGTTCACACGACGACGACAGGAGCACACCCGTGACGGACGCGATGTCCTTCCTGCTCGAACGCCTGCATGCGGCGGGCCTGACCGATGTCGTCGCGGCCGAGCCGGCCACCGGAGGCCTCGCCGCGACCGCGGGGCTCGCGCGCCGCGGTGACGGCACGTCGGTGTTCGTCAAGGCGTTCGGCGACCCGCCGTCGGACGACGCCTTCGCCGCGGAGGCCGAAGGGCTCACCGTGCTGCGCGAGGCGGGCGGTTTCGTCACGCCCGAGGTCGTCCTCGCGGACCGCGACCTGCTCGTCCTGTCCGTGCTGCGGCCCCGGCCGGGCACCGATGCCTTCTGGGAGCAGTTCGCGCATGCGCTCGCCCACCTGCACACCACCACGCGGTACCCCCGGTTCGGATGGCACCGGGACAACTGGCTGGGCCGTCGTCGGCAAGTCAACGCCTGGGGTGACGACGGGTTCGAGTTCTTCGCCCAGCACCGCCTGCTGCGCTGGCTAGGCGAGCATCGCGTCCGGGAGGCGCTCGGCCCCGCGGACCGGGCGGCGCTGGAGCGGCTGTGCGACCGGCTGCCCGAACTGCTGCCGGTCAGGCCCGCGTGCCTGACGCACGGCGACCTGTGGGCGCAGAACGTCATGGCCACCCCCGACGGGCGGCCCGCGCTGATCGACCCGGCCGTGTCGTACACGTGGGCCGAGGTCGACCTGGCCCACCTGTGGACGACGGCGCCGCCGCCCGAGGCACAGGTGTTCTTCAGTATGTACGCCGAGCTGACCGGGCTCGACCGAGACTGGCGCGCACGCATGCCGATCCTCCAGCTGCGCCAGCACCTGGCCGTCATCGCCCAGTTCGACCCCGACTGGGGCGCCGCCGATCTCGTGCGCACCACACTCGCCCCGTTCCGGCGGCGGCCCTGAGCCTGAGGCCGGCCGACTGGACGGAAGTCGGGTGACGTCTCCGCCCCGCGCAGTCCCCCGGCCCCCTCCTCACCCCGATTCAAGCACCTGCTCGGTCCAGATCGTCTTGCCCCGGGCGCCGTAGCGGCAGCCCCACCGGGTGGAGAGCTGGGCGATCAGGAACAGGCCCCGTCCGCCCTCGTCCGTGTTCAGTGCCCGGCGAAGGCGCGGCTGGGTGTTGCTGGGGTCGGAGACCTCGCACACGAGCACCCGGTCTCGGATGAGCCGGAGGACGATGGGGCCGCTGGCGTAACGCATCGCGTTGGTGACGAGTTCGCTGACGATGAGCTCGGTGGCGAAGGCCTCCTTCTCCAGCCCCCAGACAGCCAGCCGGCCGAGGACGTCGGTACGGGCGTCGTGGACCGCCGCGGGGTCGGCGGCGTACTCCCAGGTCGCCGTGGACTGTTCGGCCACCGCGCGCGTACGGGCGAGCAGGAGGGTGACATCGTCCTCGGGCTGCTCCGGTACGGCGAGGCGGCCGGTCATCCAGGAGGCGATGTCGTCGAGGCTGTCGCTGGTCGCCACCAACTGGCCCAGCTCCGCGGGGAGTCCCGCTCCCAGCGCGGTCGCGCCGCCCCGGCCGGCTTCGTCGTCGCGCCGGAGCAGGCCGTCGGTGTAGAGGGCGAGCACGCTGCCGACCGGAAGCGTCGTGGTGTACACCTCGAAGGGATTGTCGCCGACGCCGAGGGTCGGCCCGGGGATCACGGGCGCGTACTCGGCGCTTCCGTCGGGCAGCACGATCACCGGCGGCGGGTGCCCGGCGCTGGCCATCTGGCACACCCTGGTCACCGGGTCGTAGACGGCGAACAGGCAGGAGGCGCCGACGGTGTCCGGCTGTTCGGACTCGGCCATCATGCGCTGGACGAGGTCGTCGAGGCGGGTGAGCAGTTCGTCCGGGGGCAGGTCGAGGTCGGCGAGGGTCTGCACGGCTGTCCGCAGCCTGGCCATGGTGGCGGTCGCCTGCAGACCGTGGCCGATGACGTCCCCGACGACCAGCGCCATCCTCAGCGACGAGATCGGGAACGCGTCGTACCAGTCCCCGCCGACGCTGATGCCGCCGCCCGCGGGCAGGTAGAGACCGGCGGTCTCGGCGGCCGCGGTCTCGGTGGCCGCGGGCGGCAGCAGGCTCTGCTGGAGCACGACGGCCGTCCGGTGTTCGCGGGTGAACCGGAAGGCGTTGTCGATCGCCAGGGCCGTGCGGTGGCACAGGTCCTGCATGAGCTCGACGTCCGTGTCCGAGAACGGTTCCGGGTCCTCCACGCGGTACACCTGGGCGTAGCCGAAGAACCGCCCTCGGTGGTGGAGGGGGCAGCCGAGCACGTGCCGCACGCCCTCCGGCAGGAAGCGCTCGATCAGCTCCGGGTCGTGGCCGAGGAAGGCGCGGGCGGTCTCCGCGTCCGCCACGAGCGCACCCCCGACGGCGGGGGCGGCGGTCGCGGGCTGCTCGGGGACGAACGGAACGGCTTCGCCGACCTGCACGAGAGCGGCGGGCCACGTGCCGTCCGCCGCCTTGACCGCGACACGGCGCGGAGCCGAGGCCTCCCGGCCGATGTAGCCGGGCTGCGGGTCGCGTCCTCTGAGGACGTCCTCGGGGAACTCGACGCAGGCGAGGTCACCGAGGGCGGGCACGAGGACCGCGACCAGGTCGCGGGCGCTGTTGACGACGTCCAGCGAGCCGCCGATCTCGAAGGCGTCGCGGTACGCCGCCGACAGCCGCTGCTGGGTCCGGTGCCGCTCGGTGACCTCGACGGCGGCGATCGCGACCCCGACCGGCGCGCCGAGAGGGTCGGCGAGGCGGACGCAGGTGAGCGACACCACCCGGTCGGATCCGGGCGGCCCGAGCGGGTACTCCGCCCCGACCACGGGCGTCCCGGTCCCCGCCACCCGCGCCATGAAGGTCCGTACGGCCCCGTGGGCAGCGGTACCGGGCAGGTCCAGCAGCCACTCCTCGCCCGCGCCGGCCGGGCGCATCGCCTTGTAGGCGGCGTTCATGCGGACGGGGCGGAACTCCGTGTCGAGCTCCAGGACCGCGATGTCGTCCTGGGAGAGCAGCGCCCGGGCGAGGGCCGAGTCCCGGTCCCACCCTCCGGCATCGTGAGAGCCAGCCGCCACGGCGTCACCTCCCTCGGTCACGGCGGCAGCCGGACACCACCGCGAAGCCTCTCAACGGCCAGGATGCGCCCTGGCGGAAGACGGGGCACCTCGACGGCGCAGGACGACGACGGTGCCCGGGGCTGTGCCGGGCAGCGTAGCGGCTACGGCTCCCGTCGGCCACGGCCCGGCAACGGGCGACGTGCGGGCCGGCGGGACGCGCGGTTCAGCGGTGAACGGCGTCGGGGCGTCAGCCGATGGTCACGGCGCCGCGGAAACCGTCCGGAGACATCGTCGACATCGTGTCGAGCTCCGGGTCGGGGACGGGCAGCAGATGGGCGTCCACCCAGGTGTCCCCCGCCGCCGCGTTGGACCACGGGTCCTCGATCACCATGGCGCCGGGCACGGCTCCGTGGCAGAGCACCCAGTGCGGCACGTCGAACCCCTGCATCCCGGCGAGCGAGACCAGGAGCAGCACATGCCCTTGCCGGCCGATCACGCCGCGGATGCCGGACATGGGGAGGTGGCGCGGATCGATGGGTACGCCGGCGTGTTCGGCGTCCGTGCGCGAGCTGCGCTGGAGCAGGGCGCGCCACTCCTGCTCGCCCTCCGGGAGGTGGCCGAGCAGGACGGGCTCGTCCGTGTCGAGATGGACCTCGACGGGGGACGACGGCCACGCCCGGCGCACGGCGACGCCCAGCCCGACGGGCTCGCACGCGGGGAAGTTGGTCGCGCCGCGCCACAGCGTCAGTTCCGCCGGGCGGTCGAGTTCGTCCCGCCGCAGCGTCCCCGCGTGCGCCTGCGCGACCAGGGCGGTGACCGCGCCGCAGGTGAAGTGCGTGGTCTGCCCGTAGTACGGGGGCTCGGGCACCGTGCCGTCGTGCAGCCAGCGGACGTAACCGGTGCCGGGCCCGGCCGCGTCCTCCGACTGCCCGAGCGGAGGGCACAGGGCGGTGAAGCCGCAGGCTGCGGCGTCCTCGGGGCGCGCCGTCCATCCTTCCCACTTGACCTGCGCGAGCCCCCGGCCGTGCGCGTGGGCGACGACGGCTGCCACCGCTGCCCGCACATCGCCGACGGCGTCCACGATCTTCAGGTAGCCCGTGTGCGGGCGGGATGTCACGAGTGCGGCGGCGGCCCAGTCCTCGCCGTCGTCACCGGGGACGGCCACGATGCGGGGGCCGTGGGCCGAGCGGTCGACGGCGTGCCAGCGCTCCAGCACCTCGTGGTGCGCGAGCCGCTCCAGCGGGGCCGGTGAGGTGTCGGGCTCGAACGGGACGACGATGCTGTTCACGGGCGCTTCCTGCTGAGGTGGCATGGGGTGTTCCTGACGGATCGGGTAGGACATGGGCGCTCTGACGGCCCCGGGCGCGGGAGGGCGTGGGCGCTCCGACTGCCCCGGGCGCGGGAGGACATGGGCGCGGGGGCGCCGCTGCCCGGCGTCATGCGCGCGACCGCCGGAGCACCCAGATGAAGTACGGGGCTCCGACCAGGGCGATCATCAGGCCGGCGGGCATCTGTGCGGGGGCGACGAGCGTACGGCCGAGGGCGTCCGCCACACAGACCAGCAGGCCGCCGAGCAGCATCGCCACCGGGATCGCGCGGCCGTGCCGGGCGCCGACCAGCGACCGGGCGAGGTGCGGGGCGACGAGCCCGACGAAGCCGACGACTCCGACGGCGATCACGCTGAGTGCCGCCAGCACCGCGGCGACGGCCAGTGCGACGAAGCGTGTGCGTTCCAGTCGGACACCGACGATGCGCGGGGTGTCCTCGTCGACGGCGAGCAGGTCGAGCCGGCTCCGCATGGCGAAGAGCACGGGAAGCGCGAGCGCCAGGGCCACCGCGACGGGCACGACGTCGGGCAGCGTGCGCCCGTAGGTCGTACCGGAGAGCCAGGTGAAGATCCGGGGCGTGTTGTACGGGTCGGCGCGCAGCAGCAGGAAGGTGGTGAGGGAGCTGAGGCCGTAGCCGCAGCCGATTCCGATCAGTACGAACCGGTCGGGCAGGAAGCCGCCGCGCCAGGCCAGCAGGGCGATCACCCCGAACGTGGCGAGCCCCGCCGCGACCGCGACGGCGATGAGCACCGGCCGCCCGCCGGGCATGCCCGAGGTGACGACGCTCGCGGCGCCCAGCCCGGCGCCCGCCGTGATGCCGAGTACGCCCGGTTCCGCCAGCGGGTTGCGCACCGCGCTCTGCACGACGCATCCGGCCAGTCCGAGTGCGGCGCCCGCGAGGACCGCGGCGGCCACCCGTGGGACCCGGTCGTCGAGCGCCTGGCCGATCAGGTCGGGGGCGGCGCCCCGGGCCCAGAGCGCGATGTCCCCCGTACGCAGCCAGAGGCTTCCCGCGAGTACGGCGACGAGGACTGCCGCGGCCAGGAGCGCGACCGCGCCGAGCACGACGAGGAGGAACGCGCGGGGTGACCGCACGGCGATCCGTGCGCCCGGCGGCTGCCGGAGCTGGCCCGTGTCGCGGAGGCGGAGTGCGAGGACCACGATCACGACGGAGCCGAGCAGGGCCGTCGGCACGCCGGTGGGGATGGAGGCGGCGCCGTCCGCACCCTGGATCGCGCGCAGGGTGGCGTCCGCGAGCAGGATGAGCAGCGCGCCGAGCAGCCCGGCCGCGGGGAGCAGCAGCAGGTGCTTGCGCAGCGCTCTGACCCGCCCCGCGATGAGGCGGGCCAGGACGGGGGCGCCGAGCCCGACGAAGGCGATCGGGCCCGCGAGCGTCACCGCGGTGCTGGTCAGGAGTACCGCGCAGACCACGGCGGTCACGCGGGTGGTCCTGATCGGCACACCGAGGGTGGACGCGGCGTCGTCGCCGAGGTTCATCACGTCCAGCCGCCGGGAGAGCGCCAGGGCGGCGCACAGCACCACGGCCACGAGGGGGAAGGCGCGTATCGACGCGTCGATGTTCAGCTGGGCGAGCGAGCCGCTCCCCCAGGCGAAGAGTCCGGTGGTGTTCTGGTTGAACAGGATGAGGAGCATCCCGGTCGCCGCGTCCAGGGCCATCGCCATCGCTGATCCGGCGAGGATGAGGCGGGTGCCCGCGGTGCCCGCGGCCCGGCCCGCGAGGAGCAGCACGAGGGCCGCCGCCACCAGGCCGCCGGCGAAGGCGACGGCTCCCGACGCCCAGAGCGGGACGGCGAAACCGAAGGCGGCGACGAGCGTGATCGTGAAGTAGGCCCCGGCCGTGACCGCGAGGGTGTCCGGGGAGGCGAGCGCGTTGTGCGTGACGGACTGGAGGAGGGTGCCCGCGCAGCCGAGGGCGAAGCCCACCGCCACGCCCGCGAGCAGACGCGGCAGGCGCGAGCCGGTGAGGATCTCGCCGACCGACGCCCCGCCCGTGTCCTCCTGCTGTTCCCCGGCGATGTGGCGCAGCAGGTCGCCGACGCCGACGCCCGACGTCCCCTGCGTCAGGTGCCACATGCCCACCAGGGTGGTCACGGCGAGGAGGAGTACCAGGACGGCCACCCCGGTGGGGCCGCCGCCGCGCTCGTCGCGCGGCAGCGTCTCCCCACCGGTTGCCGTCATCTGCGGTGTGCTCACTTCTTGTCGAGCACGTCGACGTACGCGTCGATCGCCTGCTCGCAGGAGCGCGGACCGCCCGCGCCCCACACCCGCGCCGGGAAGGCGTGCGCGCGGCCTTCCTTGACGGCCGGGAGGGACTTCCAGATCGGGTTCTTGCCGAGCGCGGCGACGTATCCGCCGGCGCCTTCGTCGTTGGCGTAGAAGAGGTTGGCGTCGCCGACCGCGGTGAGGCCCTCGACATCGGTCTGCGCGAGGCCGTAGGAGGGGTCGACGCCGCCGTCACCGTGGGCCTTGTCGACGTCGCTGGTCCACGCGGGCTTCATACCGAGTTCCTTGCCTATCTCGGTGAAGAGGGCGCCGTCGCTGTAGGGGCGGACGGTGAGGTTGCCGCCCTGGAGCCATCCGTCGAAGAAGAGGAAGTCCTTCGTCGGCAGTTCGGCGTCGATGACCTGCTGCTTCGCCTCCGCCAGACGGTCGTCGAACTGCTCCAGCACCTGGTCGGCCCGCTCGGTGCGGCCGGTGGCCTCGCCGATCATGCTGAAGACTTCCCGCATGTTCCCGATCGGGTCCTTCGGGTCCGCCCCTCGCGTCACCATGACGGGGACGCCGCGCTTCTCCAGCTTCTTGACGGTCTCGTCGTCGGCGTCGAACGCCTCCACGACGATGAGGTCGGGCTTCGCCGCGTAGAGGGTGTCGAGGTCGGGCTCCTCACGGGTGCCGATGTCCGTCACTCCGTCCGGGAGCTTCTCCGCGCTGACCCAGGTGCTGTAGCCCTTCGCGTCGGAGACCGCGGTGGGGGTGACGCAGAGGGTCAGCGCGTCCTCGACCTGCTGCCATTCCAGGACGGCGATGCGCTCGGCGGGCTTGTCGAGCTTCACCTGCCGGCCGACGCCGTCCTTGAAGGAGACCGGCCCGGCCGAGGTGGCCGTGGTGTCGTCGGCGCAGCTCTTCGACGCGGGCGGCGCGCTGGTGCTGCTGCCGCCGGCCTCGTCGACGCTGGTCGTGCCGCAGGCCGTCGCGGCCAGGACGATGAGCCCTGCGGAGGCCGACGCCGCCAGGCGATGGGCACGGTTCATGAAGGGTCCTCTTTCTCGATCGGTGTGGGAGCGGCGGAGGTGCCGCTGGGTGCGGGGGCAGCCCGGTTTCAGGCGGGGTGCCGCCCGATGGGGTCGATGCGGAGCCGGCCCGTGCGGGGATCGGTGCCGACCTCGACGCGGATGTCGTAGACCTCGCCGATGTTCTCGGCGGTGAGGACGTCGGCGGGTGCTCCGGCGGCGTGGACGCGACCGGAGCGCATCAGGACCAGCGTGTCCGCGACGCGGGACGCCTGGTCGAGGTCGTGCAGCACGATGCCGACCGCGATGCCGTGCTCCTCGACGAGGTCGCGCACCAGGTCGAGCGTCTCGATCTGGTAGCGCAGGTCCAGGTGGTTGGTGGGTTCGTCCAGGAGTACGACGCCGGTGTCCTGGGCGAGGCAGGCCGCGAGCCAGACTCGCTGCATCTCCCCGCCGGAGAGTTCGCCGACCGGCCGGCCTGCCATGTCCCGTACGCCGGTGACGCCCATGGCGTGGTCGACCGAGGTCCGGTCGTCGGCGGTGAGTCCGGCGAAGCCCCGGCGGTAGGGGTGGCGTCCGAACGCCACGACCTCCGCGACCGTCAGCCCCTGGGGCGCGGGCCTGGACTGCGAGAACAGCGTGACCTCGCGGGCGAACCGGCGGGCGCTCAGCAGGGCCGCGTCGCGCTCGGGCTGCCCGTCGGTGGCGCCGAGCGTCACCCGGCCGCCGTCCAGCCGGTGCAGCCGGGAGAGGGCACGCAGCAGCGTGGATTTCCCGCTGCCGTTGGGTCCGACGAGGGCGGTGGCGCGGCCGGGCTCCAGGCTCAGCGAGACGCCGTGGACGACCGGCTTGCCGCCGTAACGCAGCACCAGTTCGTGCCCGTCGAGGGCGGCGGCTGGGGCGGCGTCGCCGGCCGCCGGGCGACCGGCGTGCCGGGAGGAGCGTATGAACATCGGTGGGTTCCGGAGGTCAAAGGGGCAGGGGCCGCGGCACCCTCCGTCCGGCCTTCGCCGGCCGGGCGCCGCAGACTCTCCCGCGCACGGAACGCACCGTTCGCGTCGAGCAACAACTAAGGGTTACCTAACTCCGGGAAGGTTATATTCCGCTCGCGATGTCGGCAATCAGGAGTTACGGACACGCGATACGGGATTCCGGACATCGCCAGGGGTGCCGTCGGCCGAGTCGAAGAAGGCGCCGGGCGTGGTTCCCATGACCCGCCGGAAGGCCGCGATGAAGGAGCTGGGCTGCGCGTAGCCGAGCACCTCGGAGACGGTCGTCACGTCGAGCCCTTCGGAGAGGAGCGTCAGCGCCCGGTGCACACGCAGCACCTGCCGCCACTGCGCGAAGGACAGGCCCGTGGTGTGGCGGAACGCGCGGGTGACCGTGCGGTCGCTGATCCCCAGGGCCCGCGCCCACTCCTCCAGCGAGCGGTCGTCGGCGGGATCGTCCAGCAGGGCTTCGGCGATCGCGTCGATCCGGGGGTCGCCGGGCAGCTGCAACGCGAGCTGGCGCTCCGAGGGCTGGAGCACGTCGAACACGACGGCCTCCGCACGTGCCCTGGCCTCGGCGTCGAGATCCGGGCGGGACAGATGGGTCAGCAGCGATTCGAGCAGCGGCGTCATCGCGATCGCCTGGGGCTCCTCGAACGCGAACGGCGTGCGGTCGGGGGCGAAGAAGGCGTCGTGGAACTCCGCGCCCGCCGTCGCCCGCCCTCCGTGCACGACTCCTGCGGGCATCCACAGCCCGTGCCCCTCGGACACCGTGAAGACGCGGTCCTCCACCCTGGACGTCAGCGTCCCCCCGCGCACCCAGACAAGCTCGTGCCGGGGATGCGAGTGCGGTGCCCACTCCGTGGGAACGCTGGGGATCCGGAGCCCGGCGCTGATGACGAAGGGGGCCCCGGTCTGCTCGGGGAGCGCGGCGGCCCGGCGCACGACGGTGCCCGCCTCGCGCCGCCACATCCCGGGGTTCGCGGGGGTGCGGGACGACAGGGCCATGCGAACGAGTCTATCCAGTGCCGGACACCCCGTGGCCTGCGGGAACAGTCCCGGGCCGCATGCCGCTACGCGGGGCGAGGCGTCCCGGACCGCGGGCGGCCCGCCCACGCGGGCCCGCACGGACTACCGTTCCCCGACGACTGGCGCGGGCACGAAGCCGGCCCGGACACCACGGGGGACGGGCCGTCTGCCGTACGCCGCCGAAGGCGCCTCCGGACCGTCAGCGGAGCGTCCGGGCTCCTATGACGGACAGGAGTCGCAGCTTCTCGTAACTCTCGCTGCCGGGGACGGCGGTGTAGACGAGCAGGAGAAACGACTGGCTCGGATCGAGCAGCGTCTGGCAGGTCAGTTCCAGAGCGCCCACCTCGGGGTGGATGAAGTGCTTCACCTCACGGGGACGGATGCCGATCTCGTGGTCGTCCCACACCCGCCGGAACTCTTCACTCCCGGCGAGCAGCAGGTCGGCGAGGTGGGCCGCGCGGGAGCCGGGCCCCCGCAGCGTGACGACCCCGCGCAGGCCCGAGACGAACATGCGGGTGAGGAAGGCGTGGTCCTCGGGGGCGTAGAGCAGGCGCGTGGCGGGGTCGGTGAACCATCGGTAGCCGAGGCTGCGGGCAGGGCCGCTGTAGGCGGTGAGGTCGCCGGTGAGCGCGACGCCGAGCGGAGTCTGCCGCAGGGTCTCGCCGAGCTCGGTGACGATCTCCGCAGGAGTGTCGTGCAGGCGGTCCAGGATGCGCAGGAGCCCAGGGCCGACGTGCTCGCTGACCGCACCGCGCGTGGGCGGGTGGTGTCCGGCGAGCCGGAACAGGTGGTCACGCTCGTCGAGAGAGAGGTGGAGGCCCTGCGCCATGGAGGCGATCATCTGCTCGGAGGGCTGCGGTCCACGCTCCCGTTCGAGCCGTGCGTAGTAGTCGGTCGACATGTGGCAGAGTGCGGCGGCCTCCTCCCTGCGCAGTCCGCTCGTCCTGCGGCGCTGCCCCCGGGGAAGGCCGACGTCTTCGGGCTGCAGCGACTCCCTGCGGCGCCGCAGAAACCCGGCCAGTCCTGTCCGGTCGATCACCATGCCTGCCTCCGTAAGGTGCTGCCTCATTTCTACCGCCCGTATGGCGGCGCATCCACGGCCTGCTGATCCCCCCTTACGGCGGCGAGGAGCAAGGCCGTGCCGTGCGTCACCCGCGCCAGGTCCCGCAGCCAGGCCCTGCCGATCAGTGGATCGGGCGGCCCTGCATACCGGCCCCTTCTTCCGGGACGGTGTAGGTGGAGAAGGCCGACGACACCGCGATCCAGGAGCGAAGACATGCCACGCACACCCCTCGACATCGTGGTCCCGGACCTGACCGGCAGGCGCGCCGTCGTCACCGGAGCGAGCGACGGCATCGGGCTGGGCATCGCCGCCAGGCTCGCCGCGGCCGGGGCCGAAGTGCTCCTGCCCGTACGCAATCAGCGCAAGGGCGAGGCCGCACTCACCGCGATCCGCCGGACGGCACCCCGGGCGGACGTGTCGCTCCGTACGCTCGACCTGTCCTCGCTCGCCTCCGTCGCCGCCCTCGGTGACGCCCTGCGCGAGGAGGGGCGGCCGATCCATCTCCTCGTCAACAACGCGGGCGTCATGACCCCGCCCGACCGGCAGACGACCACGGACGGGTTCGAGCTCCAGTTCGGCACCAACCACCTCGGCCACGCCGCCCTGGTGGGCAGGCTGCTGCCTTTGCTGCGCGCCGGCGGAGCGCGGGTGACCTCGCAGATCAGCATCGCGGCGAACCGAGGAGCCATCAACTGGGAGGATCTGAACTGGGAACGCTCCTACGACGGTATGAAGGCGTACAGCCAGTCGAAGATCGCCTTCGGCCTCTTCGGCCTGGAACTCGACCGGCGCAGCCGGGCCGAAGGCTGGGGCATCACGAGCAACCTCTCCCATCCGGGGGTCGCTCCGACGAACCTGCTCGCCGCTCGCCCCGAACTGGGCCGCGCCTCGGACACGCCCGGCCGCAGGCTCATCCGCGCCCTGTCCGAACGGGGCATCCTCCTCGGGACCGTGGAGACCGCGAAGCTCCCCGCCCTGTACGCGGCGACCTCCCCCGACGCCGGTCGGGGCCTGTTGTACGGGCCGGGCGGGCCCGGTCACCTGGGCGGTGCTCCCGCGGAGCAGAAGCTCTACTCCCGCCTCCGCGACGCCGAGGAGGCCGGGCGTGTCTGGCGGATCTCCGAGGAACTGACGGGCGTGCCGTTCTCAGCCGGCTGAGGCGCTCGGCACCGCGCGTCATCGCCCCGGGTGCGGTCGCCGAATCCCTGGCAGCGGCACCGGGCACGCATCGCTGACACCGCCCCGGGGCACGCGTCCCCGGCATCCAGCGCCCGGCCGGGCATCGGGTGCGCCGCCGCCGGGGAGTCAGCCCGACTTCGGCGGCTTCTGCCCGTCGAAGGCGAAGAGCGTGTTCCCGGCGGCGGCCACGATCACCACTCGCCCCGCGACGGTCACGCGTGAGCTCGCGCCCTGCTCGCCCGTCAGCCCGTCGGCCTGCGGGTCGGTCGACCACAGCGGCGTGCCGTCGCGCGGCGACAGCGCGACCACCCGGCCGGTGGCCGAGCTGAAGTACAGCGCGCCTTCGCCCTCGGCGGGACCCGACGCGCCCTCCACGCCGGTCTGCCGCGACCATTCCTTCCGGCCGGTCGCGGGGTCGATCGCCGTGACGAGGCCGGTCTGCCCACTGATGTAGAGGGTGCCGTCCGCCATGCCGGGCGTCCCCGCGTACGTCTTGGCCAGTCGTGAGTACGTGACCTTCCGCGAGGCCGGGTCGGCCCGCGCCACCCCGTCGTAGCCGGTCAACGCCGGTCCCTCCAGGTGTTCCTGAAGGAGTACGAGACTGCCGTCGGCGACGCCCACCGGCACGGCGGGGCCGTCGACCGCGAGGGGCCTGCCCAGTGTCCCGGAGGCCGGGTCGACCGTGTGCAGGACGGGGTGGCGCACCTCTAGGGCATCCACCTCCGCGTTCGTCGCGCACATGGCGAAGAGCTGTGAGCCCGCCGTGACGGGCGCGCACTGCGTGCCCGCCGGGAAGGCCGTCCTCCAGGTGACGTCACCGCTGTGCGCGTCCCTGGCCTCGAAGCGGGAGTTGGAGGCGTCGACCGTCACGACGGCGGAGCCGGCCACCACGGCGTCCTGCGTGCGGCCCGTGACGGCCGTCGACTGGGCACCGGACGGCACCGACCACAGCTCCCGGCCGTTTACCGCGTCCACGGCCACCACCTCGACGGGAGGGTCCTGCGGGGCGTCCTCCGCGGCGAAGCGGTAACCGAGCACCGTGTCGTCGGTGGCTCCCACCAGGTGCATGCCCTGCATCGGCACGCCGGAGCTGTTCGCCGTCCACACCCGCGAGCCGTCCCGGGCGTCGATACGGGTTGCCACGACACTGCCGCCGCCGCAGAACACCGCGTCCTCGCGTGCGACGCACCGCAGTTCGTCGGGGATGTCCTCGCGACCGCCCAGCACGCTCTTGCGCCACGGCTCGAAGCCGTCCGGAAGCGCGGGACCCTGCGTCGCGGCGGCGCTGTCGGCCTTGCCCGCGGCGCCGCTCTTCCCGGTGCCGCCCACCGTGAGGGCGGCGACTCCCCCGCCGATCGCCGCGACCGCGACGGCCGCCGCGAGCACGGGCCGCCATCGGCCGCGCAGACGACGGCCGAGCAAGGTGCCGGCGGCCCCCTTCCCCGAGCCGTCCGTGGCGGCCGGCGTGGGTGTCGCGAGATGGTGCTGGGTGATCATGTCGCGGGTACGGCCCGGGCCGGCCCCGCTCTCGCCGGCCCCGCCCAGATCGGCCGGCAAATCGCGCAGCAGCACGAGGAGTTCGTCCGCCGAGGGGCGCCCCTCGGGATCCTTGTCCAGGCACGACTCGACGACCACACGCAGAGCCGTGGGCACGGCGCCCAGCGACGGTTCCTCGTGCACCACCTGATACGCCGTCATGTAGGGGCTGTCCGCGTCGAACGGCCCGTGGCCCGTCACCGAGTAGACGAGCAGCGTCCCGAGCGAGAAGACGTCGGACGGCGGCCCCACACCACGCGGCGCCTGCAACTGCTCCGGCGACATGAAGGGCGGCGTGCCGATGACCCGCCCCGTCATCGTCAGTGTCTGCTGGTCGGCGGCGCGCGAGATGCCGAAGTCGATGACGCGCGGGCCCTCGGGCGAGAGAACGACGTTGGAGGGCTTGAGGTCACGGTGGACGACCCCGACCCGGTGGATGTCGCGCAGCGCCTCCGCCAGCCCGATGGCGAGCCTCCTCAGTTCCGCTCCGTCCAGCGGGCCGTCCGCGGCGATGCGCTGGGCGAGTGTCTGGCCCTCGATGTAGGCCGTCGCCATCCATGGCTGCTCGGCCTCGGGGGCGGCGTCGACCACGGCGGCGGTGAACGCGCCGCTGACCCGCCGCGCCGCTGCCACCTCCTGCCGGAAGCGGATGCGGAACTCGTCGTCCCCGGCGAACTGCTGGTGGATCAGTTTGATCGCGACCGGTCGTCCCGAACTCGTACGGGCCAGAAAGACCGTGCCCATGCCGCCCGAGCCGAGCCTCGCCTCGAGTGGATAGCCGCCGATCTCGACGGGATCGCCTCCGCGCAGCGACACTCTTCCCGACCTCCCGTCCCCCGTGCGCCTGTGCCACCACGGGCCTGCCTGTCTGTCCTGCACACAAACTAGTCGCAGGGTGGTACGACAGGGCGAGGCGGGTGACGAACGGGCGGTCCGGGCGGCTCGGTTCCGCACGGACGCACAGCCCCGCTCCCGGTACGTGCCGGGCCCCGGGCCCTCAGGGTACGAGGAGCGCCGAACCCTGCTGTGAGCCCTGTCGACAGGTGAGGATCTGCGGCATCATCATGCCGAAGCTGATCCACAGGCCCGGTCCGTCCGGCCCGGCGGAACCGCACCCCGCCCTGACCACGAGGCCACGAAGCCACGACCGGGCAGGCGGTGGACCTGCGGAACGAGGAAGGTCCCGTGAACCACGTGTCCGACGCCCCGCTCTTCCGTGACCCCGTGTACGACGGCGCCGCCGACCCCGTCGCGGTCTGGAACCGCCGGCGCCGCGAGTGGTGGCTGGTGTACACGAACCGCCGTACCACCGCCCCCGGCCCCGGTGTCGCCTGGGTGCACGGCACCGATCTCGGTGTGGCCGCGTCGGCGGACGGCGGCCGCACCTGGACGTACCGGGGCACCCTCACCGGCCTGGAGACCGAGCCGGGCAGGAACACCTTCTGGGCACCGGAGTTCATCTGGCACGACGGGCTCTACCACCTGTACGTGAGCTACCTCCCCGGCGTGCCCGGCTCCTGGACCGGCTCCGCCCGGATCCGTCACTACACCAGCCCCGACCTGCTGGAGTGGCGGCATCACGGCGCCCTGGACCTCGGCTCCGACCGGGTCATCGACGCGTGTGTGTACCCGCTGCCGGGCGGCGGCTGGCGCATGTGGTTCAAGGACGAGTCCCGGGGCTCACTCACCTACGCCGCCGACAGCCCCGACCTGTACCGGTGGCGGCCCATCGGCCCCGCGGTCGTGCACCGGCCGCACGAGGGCCCCAATGTCTTCGAACTCGGCGGCTCCTACTGGATGCTGGTCGACGAGTGGCGCGGCCAGGGCGTGCTACGTTCGGATGACCTGGCCACCTGGGAACACCGGGGAATGATCCTGGACAGGCCGGGCAGCCGGCCCGACGACGGGACCGTCGGACTCCACGCCGACGTGGTCGTCCAGGACGAAACGGCCTACGTCTTCTACTTCACCCACCCGGGCCGCGTCGGCACCGCCGAGGACGACGACACCTACGCCACCCGCCGCTCCTCGCTCCAGGTCGCCGCCGCGCGGGTCGTCGACGGCACGCTGCACTGCGACCGTGACGAGCCGGTGCGACTCGGCCTGGCCCCCGGCGAGCGGTGATCCGTGGCTCCGGCGTCGCAGGACGTCTCCGGGACCGCCCCGCCGTCCGATCGCAGGTGCGTGGCGGGAGGACGTCCGCCGTCGAAGGACACGGTCGGCCGGCCGTGCGGGTTCACTTCCCCGTCGGCCCACGCGAGGCGGTCGAGTCCGCCAGCCGTTGCCCGAGAAGGTCCAGTCCGTACCGGAGCCGACGGAAGTAGGTGGCCCGGCTCATGTGGAGCCGCCGTGCCAGCTGTTGATGGGTCTGCCGGCGCCCGAGGTAGTAGTGCAGGAGGATCTGCCCGGCTTCGGCGTCTTCGAGTGCGTCGCTGTCCGCAAGGGTGGCCACCCCGTCCCGCAGTGCCTTCCGCAGGTCCTCCGCCGTCTGCGTGCCCGGGGAGCGCAGCAGCGGGCTGTGTGCCAGCCAGGCGAGGTCGGAGAGGTGCGCGAGGGCCTGTCCCACATCGCGGCCGGTGGCCGAGGGGCCGCCCGGCCCCGGCACGAGGGCGAGCCGTTCCACCCACTCGGTGATCGCGTCCTGTCCGAAGTCCTGGCTGTAGATCTCGGGTTTCCGGCCGCACCGGTAGACGTCGTCGGTGGTGGTGCCGTGCTGGTGGAAACGTAAGTTCGTCAGGAGCTGCTGGTAGCGCGGGCTGGGCGTGGAGACCGTCAGCAGCAGGCTGTTGGCCATGACGTGGTGCAGCAGGTCCCGCAGCAACCGTGCGTGCAGTCCGCGCTCCGGGCAGTACGCGGCCCCCAGGACCAGGGACCGGGTCCGCTGCCCGCCCATCAGCCGGTCGGTGTGCTGCTGGAGCAGGGGTTCCATGCTGCCGACGGTGCGGTCGGCGACGCTGACCAGGCCCATGACGCCCACGGCCCGGCCGTCGCGGTCCCGGGCCATCCGGAAGCCGGCGGGATCGTCGTGCAGCCACCGCTCCACCAGGCGTTCCGTGCGCCGGGTGTCCATGCCTCCCTGGCGGGCCCACTGGTGCATCAGCCCGCCGATGTCATCGGCGTCGCCCGGGGTCGCGGTCTGGATCGCGCCGTCGCCGGCGCTCGCCGGGAACAGCGTCTCGCGTACGACGGTGTCGTCGATGAGAGCCATGGTTCCCTCGGCGAGCCGCCCCCTGCGGGCGACGCTCGCCTCCGCGGCCAGCTGCCGCCTCCGATGGGTGTGCGCCCGGGACCGTAAACCGTGGTGGGCGGCGGGCTGCCGCCACCGGTGGGCCTGTTCGAACACGGCGCGGAACGGTTCCTGGACGGTCAGACCGAGTTCCGTGCGGGTCACGAGGCTGAGCCCGCCCAGCGTTTCGAAGAGCTCCCGGCTCTCTTCGAGGAGTTCCCGGTCCCCGCCCCAGACGGTGGCGAGCTTGTCCAGGGCGCGCTGCCACCCGGGGGTGAGCCGCTCGCGCGAGAGCCGCTCGGTGATCTCCTGCACGACCTGGTCAGCCACGGCCCCGGGGACTTCCGGCGAGGCGCCCGCGTGCAGGGCCCGGCAGGCCGCGCAGGCGATCAGCGGGTTACCGCCTGCCATGCGGACGACCAGGTCTCTTGCCGCCGGGGCGGCCAGTTGAGCGCCGGCCGCCAGCCGGGCGATACGGTCGTCGGACCACGGTGCGGTCTCGATGACGGCCGCTCCCGAGAGCGTCCAGCCGGGCTGGGCCAGTAAGGAACGCCGGCTCACCACGAGCAGGGGCACGGCGGGAGCTTCGCGCGGGAGCCGCGCGTGCTCCAGCGCCGCGAGGGCCTCCGGGCCGTCGGCGCCGTCCAGCACGAGCGGCCGGGTGGTGGACTCGGCGAGCGCCGCCCGCACGGCGTCCGGGGCGTCGCCGCGGGACAGGTCCAGCACGGATGCCGGCGAAAGACGGGACACCAGCCAGGACTTGCCGCTCCCGAGCGGCCCCGTCAGGTTGACCAGCCGGTGGCGGTCCATCGCCACGCGCAGCACATCGGATGTCGCCAGAGCCGGTGCACCGGCCGCCGCCTCGGTCATGAGGTCTCCCACCACGCTTCCCGCGGGCCCGTCGTCGATCACGGCGACACCCTATTGACCGGGCTTCGCGGCGAGAAGACCGCACACCGGATCGGCCTCTGAGACTCCTGTGAGACCGCTGTGGGACTCCACCGCCCCGGGGCGCTGGCTAGCGTGGGTCGGTGATCGCACCGGCGACCGGACCGGACCCTCAGGGAGGCCATATGAGCACCAACAGCATGCACGTACTCGGTCTGACCAGCACCGAGGAGGACGTCTACCGCCACTTCCTGCGGAACCCCGGGACACCGGACGGTGAGGTCCCCGGGGCTTCACCGGGCGAACGGGCGAGCGGAGTGCGGGCCGTCGCGCGGCTCCGGGAACTGCGCCTGCTGCACGGGGACGACGCGAGCACCTGGGCCGTGGACCCCGTCGTCGCCGTGCCCCGGCTGGCCGGGGAGCAGCTGGACACGGCGCACCGGACGATGCGTCAGCTCGTCGACATACGGCCGATCCTGCGGTCCCTGCGGCACGAGAGACCGGTGCTCGGGACCGCCGCTCCGGGAACTGGCGCCGCCACCCTGTTACGGCTGGAGGGTCTGCGGGAGGTACGCACCCGGGTGGGCCAACTGGCCTTCGGCGCACGGTCGGAGGTGCTCACGGCCGACCCCTGCGACGCGTCGACGCCGGAGAGCGCGGGCTATGCCCGGCACCTCGACCTGGGGCGGCTGAGCAGGACGGTGCGGGTACGCGTCCTCGTGCGGGTGACGGCGCTCGCGGACGCCGGGAGTCTCGACCGGATGCGGCACCTGCACGCCGGCGGGGCGGCCATCAGGGTCGCGGACGAACTGTCCGAGACGGTCCTCGTCTACGACCGGCACGCGGCGCTGGTGCCCATCGACGCCCGCGACACCGGGCGCGGCGCCCTGTACACCGAGGAGAGCGGGCTGGTGAGCAGCCTGGTCGGCCTTTTCGAGCGGTTGTGGGCCACCGCGACCGACTTCGCCGACCTGGTGGCGGCGGACACGGGGCAGGTCGCCCGGCTCACCGACACCCAGCGCCGGGTGCTCACCGCCATGTGCGCCGTCAGCAAGGACGAGACGGGCGCCCGTCAGGCCCGCATGTCCCTCCGCACCTACCGGCGGCACATCTCCGACGTGCTGAGTCTGCTGGGCGCCGTCAACAGGGCCCAGGCCGCGCTGCTCGCGCGTGAGCGCGGCTGGGTGTGAGCGTGCCGCCCCGGGCCGGACGACCGTCCGGGACGGCTCTCGCGGAGCCCGTCCGCCGGACGGTCCGCAGGTCGGCCCGGACCGCCTGCCGCAGGACCCGTCCCGCCGGCGCGGTCGCGCGTGACCGCCGACGACGGCCGTACGACCTGGCCCGTGCCCGCGGCTCCTCCGTGAGGCCTCACCCGGCGGCCGCTCCGTCCCGGTCGGCGTCGCCGGCCCCTGCCCCGGTCCGCTCCAGCGACGGCACCCGCAGGCCGAACTCCCGGCGCAGGGCGGTCCGGGCGGCCAGCAGGCCGCACATCCCGTGCACGCCGGGGCCGGGCGGGGTCGCGGCGGAGCAGAGGTAGACCCCCGGCAACGGGGTGCGGTACGGGTCCCAGCGGGCGACGGGCCGGAGGACGGACTGCCGCAGGCCGAGGGCCCCCGTCGCGATGTCCCCGCCGACGTAGTTGGGGTTGTAGCGGGCCAACTCAGCCCCGGAAACGCCGCGTTCGGCAACCACGGTGTCGGTGAAGCCGGGGGCGTACCGCTCGATCGCCGCCCGCACCAGCGGGAGCGGGTCGCGGGTGGAGCCGTGCGGGAGGTGCGCGTACGCCCACACCGGACGGCGCCCGGGGAGGGCGCGCCCCGGGTCGGCGACCGCCGGGTCCACCACCAGCACGAAGGGCCGTTCGCCCGACGTGCCCCGGGCGTTGGCCGTCTCCTGCCGGAAGACCTCCCGCGCCGTCCCTCCGAGGTGCACGGTCACCGCCCGGCCGACACCGGGGGCGGACCAGGGGATCGGTTCCGAGACGAGGAAGTCGGCCTTGCCGGCCGCCGGACCGTAGCGGTAGCGGCGCAGCGCCCGGGCGTAGCGAGGGGGCAGCCGGTCCCCGGCCAGGGATGCCAGCGCGGTGGGAGAGAGGTCCAGGAGGACCGCCCGGACACTGTCCAGTTCCCTCAGGTCGGTGATCTCCCGGCCGGTGTGCAGGACACCGCCGTGCGCCCGGATGTCGGCGGCCAGGGCGTCCGCGATGCTCCGGCTGCCGCCGCGCGGTACCGGCCAGCCCGGTCCGTGGGCGAGTTGTGCGAGCAGCAGCCCGACGGCGGCGCCGGGCAGCGACGGCAGCGGGCCGGTCAGGTGCGCGGCGGCACCGGCCAGCAGCGCCCGGGCCTCCTCGCCGCGAAAGGCGAGCGGCCCGAGCCGGGTCCCGTGGAGCAGGACCCGGCTCAGCAGGGCCGGGGCGGCCCGGAGCCCCGGAGGTCGCCTCAGGTCGGACAGGAGCAGCCCGGCCAGGTCCGTCCCGTGCGCCAGCAGGGGTTCCATCAGCCGGCGCCAGCGCGGTCCGTCCGGCCCGAGCCCGGCGCAGGTCGCGTCGAGGTCGTGCCAGGCCAGGGCGGCCCGCCCGTCGTCGAGGGGGTGGGCGTAGCTGATCTCCGGGCGGAGCATGTCCACCCGCTCGGCGAGGCCGAACTCCCTGAAGAACGGGGAGGACATGCCCATCGGATGCACCGCCGAGCAGATGTCGTGGACCACGCCGGAGCCGAACAGGTCGGCTCCGCGGAGCCCGCCTCCCAGGGTGCCGGCGGCCTCGTACACCTCCACACGCAGCCCGGCCCGGGCCAGGACGGCCGCGGCGGCGAGGCCGTTCGGACCGCTGCCGACGACGGCCGCGTCAGCTCCGCTCACCGGGGGCGGCCCGAGCCGTCGGCGGACGGCCGGCCCTCGCGGGGGCCGGGCGGGCGGTGCCGGGCCCCCGGCGGCACGGGTCGGTCGGGTGCGGGGATCATCCGGCCACCCCCGCGGTGGGCTGCCCGGACGGTACGCCGGTGGCCGCCTCGGCCGCGGCCTCGGCACGGGCGCCGTCCGCGAACTGCGCGGCGGCCAGCCGGCCGTAGAGGGCGTCGTCCCGGATGAGTTGCGGGTGGGTGCCGACGGCGCGCACCCGGCCGTCGTCGAGGACCACGATGCGGTCGGCCTCGACCACGGTGGAGATGCGGTGCGCGATGGCGACGACCGCACAGCGGCGGGCGATGCGCCTCAGGCTGTCGCGCAGGGCCGCCTCCGCCTCCGAGTCGAGGTGGGCGGTGGCCTCGTCGAGGAGGATCACGGCGGGCTTCTGCAGCAGCGCCCGGGCCACGCAGAGCCGCTGCCGCTGGCCGCCTGAGAGGCCGACGCCGTGGTCGCCGAGGGGTGTGTCCAGGCCCTCGGGGAGGGCGGCGACCACGTCGGTGAGCCCGGCGAGTTCGACCGCCTCCTCGATGTCGGCCTCGGTGGCGTCGGGTGCGGCGTAGACGATGTTCTCCCGCAGGGTGCCGCGCATCGCGGCGCTGTCCTGCTGAACGTAGCCGACACCGCTGCGGATCTCGGCGGGTGACAGGTGCGCGATGTCCCTGCCGTCCAGGAGCACTGCTCCCCTTCCGGGGCGGTAGAACCGCTCGATGAGCTGGAAGACCGTGGTCTTGCCCGCCCCGGAGACACCGACCAGTGCGGTGAGCCCGCGCCGGGGGACGGTGAAGGAGACCGCGTCCAGGACGGGCCGGTCACCGTAGCCGAAGCGGACGTCGCGGAACTCGACGGCCGGGTGTCCGCCCTCCGGAGCGGCCGGCGCCAAGTCCCGCGCCCGGCCGGGGGCGTCGGGTTCGGGTCCGGGGTCCGCCGTGGGAGCGGGGGCGTCCTCCTGCGGGATGCCGGCCAGTTCGTCGACGCGCTGCACGGCGGCCCGCCCCTGCTGGTAGGTGCCGAGCGAGAGGAACACGAGGACCAGCGGGGAGACGAGGTAGAAGAGGTACATCGTGAAGGCCGTGAAGTCGGCGACGCTCAGGGAGCCGGTCGCCACCCTGGCCATGCCTACGCCCATCACAGCGGCCAGCGAGGCCTGCAGGCCGACGTTCAGGACCGGCGAGAACAGGGCGTTGAGCACGGTGACCCGGTTGCCGGACCGGCGGACCTTGTCCGCGCGCGCCGCGAGCCGGTCCTCCTCGCGGCCCTCGGCGCCGGCGGCCTTGACGGTGGTCAGGGCGGCGAGCACCCGCTGGAGGTCCGCGCCGAACTCGCCGGTGTCCGCGCGGTTGACCAGGGCCGCACGGCGCAGCCCGCGGGCGACCCCGATGGAGGCGACGCTGGCGACACCGAGGCAGCCGACGGTCACCAGCAGCAGCCAGACGTCGATCAGGGCCATCATCACCACGCCGCCGAGCACGATCAGCCCGTTGAGGAGGATCTGCGCGAGGCTCTGGGTGAGCGCGATCTTCATCAGCGCGGTGTCGCCCACCAGCCGGGTGTGCACATCGCCCTGCCGCTGGGTGTTGAGGTACGAGAGGTCGGCGCGCAGCACCCTGCCCGAGAGCAGGACCCGGGCGTCGCGGACGATGTTCTCGCCGGCCCGGCCGATGAGGCATCCCTGGGTCGCGGAGAGCGCGGCGTCCGCCACGAACAGGACGGCCAGCAGGGTGATGAAGAAGGCGACCGGTTCGTGCCGGCCGACCGCCTCGATGAGATGCGCGACGAGCTTCGGCTGCACGAGGGTGGAGGCCACGCCGAGGATCCCGAGCAGCACCCCGCCCGTCAGGAGTCGGGTCTGGGCACGGGTGAGCTCCGCGACAAGGCCGCGCGGCGCAGCCGTGGTGCCGGTCACGACTGCTCCGTACGGTCGGCGCGGACGAACCGGCTGATGTGGACGGGGCTCTGGGCGGCGATGAACGGCCCGCCCGACCAGTCGCCGTGCAGGCTGACCCGTTCGAGTCCGGCCTCGGCCGCGTAGGCCTCGATGTCCTCCGGGGTGGTGAGCCGCGTGATCTCGGTGCCTATACGGGTGCCGCCCGGCTCGTGCAGCAGGTGCGAGGTGTGCCAGAGCCCCTGTTCGGCGAGGAGCGTGGAGTAGGTCTGGAGCCCGGTCCCGGGCGCGGGGTAGGGCGCGAAGAACGAGGTGCGGCTGAGTCCCTCGTGCAGAGTGTGGACGAAGCCCGGGTTGTGGGTCTCCACCACGAGGGTTCCCCCCGGCGCGAGGTGCCGCGCGGCCCCGGCGACGGCGTCGCGCTGTCCCGACGGGTCGAGGACCAGCGACATCGTGCCGCAGACGCAGTAGACGAGTCCGTGGCGTTCGCCGTCGTCGTAGGTGCGGATGTCGCCGTGCACGGGGGTCACGGCCACTCCGGACTTCTCCACGGCGATCCGCAGCTGTTCGAGCATCTCCGGGGACGAGTCCACTCCGACGACCTCGCCGGTGAGACGCGCGAGCGGTACGGCGATACGGCCCGTGCCCACACCGAGTTCGAGGGCGGAGCCGCCGGGATGCCAGGCGGCCAGCGTCGAGGCTGTGCGGTCGGCGGAGCCGTCCTGGGGGAAGAGCCGGTCGTAGAAGTCGGCGAAGACCCTGCCGTAGCCGATGTCCGCGATCGCGGGGGCGGCGGTGTCCGACGGTGCGGTCGCGGTGCTCATGCCTGCTCGCTTTCTGCCGCCGGAGCGGACGGGTTGCGCATCGGGGTGTAGGGGGAGACGAAGATGATCTCCGGCTCCTCGGAGTCGTCGTAACCGGCGTTGCGGACCAGCGTGAACTGGAAACCCTTGATGCCGGTGGCGCCCGAACGTTCGATGCCGGCCTGGAAATAGGCGCTCAGGATGCGGTATCCGGGCAGGGCGCGGGCCGTCGTGAACCCCTTGTCGAGGTGACGCATCACTTCGGTGCCCAGGTCGAAGACGGCCTTCTCGCTCCGGCGCTCGGGGAACCAGACGATCTGGTGGGCCCTGCGCCCCGCGATGACCTCCACCGGCGCCCAGTCGGAGGTCTCTCCGGCCTCGCCGAGGGTGCGGCAGTAGAACTGCAGGTCGTGCTGGGCAGGAGTCGGCGCGAAGAAGCGCCAGTTCGGGAAGAGCGTGGAGAACACGTCGAGCCGGGCGAGCCTGCTGAACGTCGGCTGGGGGTGCTGGGTGCAGAGGGTCCCCACCAGCAGCAGGCCGGCGAGCAGCCGTACATTGCCGTCCGTGCCACCGAAGTGACGGGCGAGCAGGCGGCGGGCCTGGGCGGCGGGAGCGGTGCTGCTCATCGGTCCCCCTCCTGACCGGCCGTGGCGGAGGGCCGTACTTCGGTGTCGGAAGGCGGCACGGCCGTGGTGTCGCCGAGGAAGGCCACGAGACGGCGGGCGGCCTCGCAGGCGAGCTGCGGGTCGGTCAGGATGCCGTCGTGGTCGGCGGCCTCGATGACGGTGCTGCGGACGGTCCGGCCGGCGAGGTGCGCGTCGGCGAGGTCCTTGTGCAGGAGCAGGTGGTCGGGGTCGCGGTCGACGGTGTGCTGGGCGGACAGCACCAGCGCGTGGGCGTCCAGCCGGGGCAGGGGGCCCTCGAAGGACCGGAAGTCCCTTTCTGCGGCCCGCCATTCACGCAGCGCGGCGGTCCACACGCGGTGGTCGGTGTACTCGGCCATCGCCCTGCTCCGCACCGGGGCGGGCAGGTTCCGGATCCAGCCGGGGGTCTGCATGAGCACGCCGAGGCCCGTCCGCAGGCTGACGGACGTGGAACGGATCATCTCCTCGACGTGCCGGGCGTTCGCGCCCTGCTGGCTGGACCGGTCGAGCTGCTGGGGGTGGGAGCTGTCCACGTAGACGACGGAGTGCACCCGCTCGCCGAGCCGCACGGCCGCCCGCCGGGCGAGCTCACCGCCCAGGGAGTGCCCGACCAGCGAGACCTGGCGTCCCTCCGGGACGGCTGCCTCGATCAGATCGACCAGGTCGTCCACCGATTCACCCAGGTGGTACGGCGTCGGGGCGTGCCGTCTGCTCGCCCCGTAGCCCGCCCGGCTGTAGGCCAGCCACTGGCGTCCGTCGGCGTTGAGCGCCCTGGCGTACCAGCTGAAGTGGGCGGGCAGGGCGCCGAGTCCGTGCACGAGGACGGCCACCGGGCCCTCGCCCGTCCGGCTGACGGTGCCGTCGTGGGCCAGCTCGTTGCCGTGGCGGGTGGTGACCGTGGCGCCGAACACGTGATCGGTGGCTCGCAGCCTGCGGTGGGCAGCCACCGCGGCCGCCGTGGCCGCGGCGCCGGCCATGAGCAGTGCCACGGCCGCCGGCATACGGTCGTCCCGTCCGGCGGCGGCGGGGTGGCTGCGGGGCGTGCTGGTGTACGCGACCATCGGATGCATCGCGGTGAAAGCCGGAATGAACCTCCCCAGTCCCATGACGGAGCCGTTGGCGACGTGGAAGGCGGCGACGCCGGCGATCACCGGGCGTGTCAGCAGACCACCCTTGAGGTACAGCACCGGGAACAGGCATTCCATGGCCAGCACACCGTGGGCCAGGGCCCGTGCGGAACGGGGGTGACGCCGGGTCAGCCGCCACACCTTCTCGTGCCCGTAGGTCCTGGTGCGCATGACACCGCTCAGGGCGGAGCCGTTGCGCCAGTCCTTCCCGAGGAGCTTGATCCAGCCGGAGACGACGTACGACAGGTTGGACTGGAGTGCCACGTACCACACCAGGGCGTCCTGGGCGGCGGGCGAGGGGGCGAGCCGGGCCAGGCCGGTCGCGGTCTGCACCAGGTTGGACGCCTGGTCGGAGCCGTCCGTGCCGTAACGGTGGGTGGGATAGAGCAGGGCACCGCTGAGACCGAGGAAGAGATTGGCCGCTCCGCGCGCCCGGTTGTCGCCCGGCAGCAGGAGAGCGGCGCTCGCGGCCACCCGGGCGGCGTGCAGGGACCGGCTGGTCCGCTCGTCGGCGACGAAGTCGAGCAGCTTGCGCAGCGGTCTGCCGTAGTGGGCGACCCCGTACCGGGCGAGCGCCCAGTCGTTCAGTCCGCCCGGCCGTTTCTGGTCCGGGGTGGTGAGGTGCTCGAGGCTGGACAGCAGGGAGGTGACCGCCGCGATCCGTTCGGAGGCGCCGATGGCCTGGCTGCGGGAGACGGGCAGGGGACCGGTGAGAGCCGAGAGCGCCGCCCGGGCGGTGGGCCCGGAGGCTCTGAGCTTGGCGAAGCGAGCGAGCATGGAAGGTACTCCTGGGCGGAAGTCGGGCAGGGCCGGCCGGTGGCCCCTCCGCCGGGCGGGCGGAGGGGCGTTCGGCGTGCGCCTGCCCGGATACGGATGCGCTCCGGTGCGGGAGGCCGGTGTCCGGCCGTCCCCGTCCGGTCCCGGCCGGAGCGGCGTGCCGCTCCGGCCGGGACCGAACGTCTGTGTCAGGAGGGGACGGAGACGTCGATGGGGGGCTCGAGGGGCCCGCCGTCCCGCCCGGCCACGAACGCGTTCACCAGGGCCACGCCGATGATCACGCCCGACACCACGGCTGGCGTGGCCATGACAGGCGTTTGGGTGGTGATGACCCGGCCCTGCGGGTCGTCGACCTTGATGTCGGTGAGGGCACCGGGTCTTGTCAGGAAGGAAACGTCGTTCATCTGGCTCTCCTTGTCCGTGTTCCGGTTGGGGTGGGGGCCGCGATTACTGCTCGACGGGCGACGTGTCGCCGATCGCGTCGCAGACCGCCACACCGGCCACGAAGCCGGCGGCAAACACCGCCGCCGCGAGCACGGGCGTGGCCGCGACGGGGGCCGTGCCCGTGGCGGTGCAACCGGGGTCCTTCTCGGTCAGGGGGCGTGCTGCGGCCGGGACGGCCTGGAAAACGGCAGCGTTCATGGACTTCCTCCTAGGGTGTGAATGTGTGTGGGGCGGTGTCGCGGGGTTGTTCAGAGCTGCGGCTCGTGAGTGCCGCCGTCAGAGGCGAACACCACAAAGGAGAAGTCCGACACGACGACCACCACCGAGGCGATCGGGCTCGCGGCCGGACCGGTGTACCCGGCGTCGCTCTCGGACAGGGCACGCATCGTGACCGCGGTGGCGGGGCAGACGGAGGCCGTCGCCCACCGGGCGCCGGTCACAGCGAGGGTTCGGTGGTGCTGCCGATGATCGCTCCGGCCGCGTAGGCGACGACCACAGCGGCGGCGACCGTCACGATCACCTGGGTTGCGGCGATCGGCGCGGCACCGCCGAAGGTCTGCCCCTCGGCTCTCTCGTCGAGCGGACCGACGGCGGCCCAGCCCGGTGTTCTGGCCTGCTGCATGTTCCCTCCTCTGTCAGCCTGGACGGCACCCGGAGGCTCCCGCCACAGGTCCGTACGGCAGCGCGGCCCCCCGGACCCCGAGGGGCCCGGCCGGGCGGCGTTCCGTCTGTGCCGTCAACGATGGCGGGGCCACCGGCCCGGGGGAAGGCCGCCGGCTGGCACGAGGCTGCAGGGCCGCCCGCAGGATGGTGCAGTCGTCGCCTGCGCGGTTTGGGAAGGACGGGAACGGCGCATGAACGGTGGTCGAGCACATCCTGTACGGGCCTGCGATCGATGCCGTGGTGGCCGGCCGGCTCCACAGGAGTCGGCCGCCCCACGGACCGTGTCCCATGGCGTGAGCCGGACAAGTCGTCCGCAGCGGCAGAGGCCGGCTGCGGGAGGGAGGAAGGCCGAGTAGCCGCGAGGGGGCGTTCGCGGCGGTGTTCGAGGCGGCAGCGGCCGGGCGGGGGCCCGCCGGACGCGCTGGGGGCTGCCGGTACCACCGCCGCCCGCCGGCCCGTACACGCTTTCGCGCGACGGGACCGGCAAGGGCTCAGCCTCCGGGACAGGACCCCGGCGCGTGGGTCAGGCGCGGACCAGCGGGGTGTCGACCAGGTGCTCGGCGAGGAACCACGCCTGGAGCTCTCCGGTCCTGATCACCTGCGAGACCAGCAGGTCGTTGGTGCCGTCGTCGCCGAGTCCGGCCGCCCGCGCGGCAGCGTCGTGCGCCGCCGCCAGAATCGTCTCGTGGGCCTCCAGCAGCCGCGACAGCATCGCGGGAACCTCCTCCACACCGTCCGGTGGCCGCGGGACCGAGGTGATCTCCGCGACGTGCCGCGGATCGCCCACCGCCACCCCGCCGAGCGTCTGCACGCGCTCCGCCAGGGCGTCCACGATGTCCAGCTGCTCCCCCGCGTGCTTGTCCAGCACCAGGTGGAGCTGGTAGAAGGTCGCGCCGCGCATCAGCCAGTGGTGCTTCTTGTACAGGCCGTAGAGGATCTGGGTGTCCGCCAGAAGCTGGTTGAGGCGCTGGCAGGAGTAAATGCGCGCCTCGTACGACAGGCCGATCGGGAACTGCTTGACCGTCCCGAACTCCTGGACCACCTCCCCCTTCTGGTGCAACAGGGGCTGGCTGCCGCCGACGGCGGAGTGGGGGGTGGTGGTCATGGTGTGCCTCCTGCGGGGCGTGGTGACGTACGTACCCGGTCGACGCTAGGTGCTCGCGGACGCCCCTGGTTGACCGGCAGCGCACGCCGCGATGACCGTCCGCGCACAGCGCGGCGCCGCCGTTTTTGGGCATGCCGACGCCGTGCGCACGGACCCCGGTGGGGGTGCGTGCGCACGGCGTCGGGTGGCGGGCGGCCGGATCGCGGCTGCCCGGCAGGACACGGCCGGAGGGTCAGCCCGTCGCGCGGACCGCGTCGAGGACGAGCTGCGCGACGGCCTTCGGCTGCGACACCGCGACGGCGTGCGAGGCGCCCTCCAGCTCGACGACGGTCGCTCCGGCCCGTTCGGCGCCGAAGCGCTCGACCTCGGGGTTGATGGCGTTGTCCGCGCCGGCCACCAGGGCCCAGGACGGCTTGGTCCTCCACGCGGCGGCCGGCGCCGTCTCGGTGAAGACGCCCGCCGAGAGCGGGCGCTGGGAGACGGCGAGGACCTTGGTGACGGCTTCCGGGACGTCGGCGGCGAAGATCTCCGGGAACGCCTCGGCGTTGATGGTGACCTCTACCCCCGGCTCCGAGCCCGGTACCGGATAGGCGCCCTCGCTCAGGTTGCTCACCAGCGGCGAGAGCGGGAACCGGCCCTGCAGTTCGCCCAGGCTCTCCCCCTCTTCGAGCACGTACGCCGCCACGTAGACGAGACCGACCACGTTCTCCGCGGTGCCCGCCACGGTGATCAGCGCGCCACCGTAGGAGTGGCCCACCAGCACGACGGGGCCGTCGATCCGGGAGACCACGGAGGCGATGTAGGCGGAGTCCGCCGCCAGTCCGCGCAGCGGGTTCGGCGGCGCGACCACGGGCACCCCGTGGTTCTGCAGCTCCGTGACGACCCCGGACCAACTGCCGGCGTCGGCGAAGGCTCCGTGGACGAGGACGACCGTCGGGGACGGCTGAGTGGTCATGTGTGTTCTTCTCCTCGGTGAGAGCGGGTGGGTCCGGCCGCGTCAGCGGCCGGCGAGGGCGGTGCGCAGGGTGCCGACCGCCAGGTCGATCGCAGCCTGGGCGCCATAGGTCCCGCGCAGGGCGTCGAGCATCACGAAGTCGTGGATGACGCCCTGGACACGCACGGCGGTGACCGGGACGCCCGCGGCGCGCAGCTTGGCCGCGTACGCCTCGCCCTCGTCGCGCAGCACGTCCGCCTCGCCGGTGATGACCAGCGCCGGCGGCAGGCCGGTGAGCTGCTCGGTGGTCGCCCGCAGCGGCGACGCGGTGATCTGCGCGCGCTCGCTCTCGTCGGTCGTGTACTGGTCCCAGAACCACTGCATGCCGTCGCGGCGCAGGAAGTAGCCGGTGGCGAACTGGTGGTACGAACCGGTGTCGAAGGAGGCGTCGGTGACCGGGTAGAACAACACCTGCTGGACCAGCGGGAGATCGCCCCGCTCCTTGGCCATCAGGGTCAGCGCGGCGGCCATGTTGCCGCCGACCGAGTCGCCCACGACGGCCAGCCGGCCGGCGTCCAGATCCTTCGACGCGCCCTGCTCGACGACCCACCGGGCGACCGTGTAGTTCTGCTCGATGGCCACCGGATAGCGGGCCTCGGGAGAGAGCGCGTACTCCGGGAAGACCACGGCTGCGTTCGCTCCGACGGCGAGTTCGCGCACCAGCCGGTCGTGGGTGTGGGCGTTGCCGAACACCCAGCCGGCGCCGTGGATGTAGAAGATGACCGGCAGCCGGCCCCCGGCTCCGGCCGGCCGCACGATCCGCGCCCGGACGCTGCCCGTGGGCCCGCCGGAGACGGTGATCCACTCCTCGTCCACGGCGGGCTTCTCGATGTCGCCCGACTGCACCTCGTCCACGGCCTTGCGGCCCTCGGCGGGCGCCAGGTCGAAGAGGTACGGGGGGTTGGCGGTGGCCTCGGCGAAGGCGGCCGCCGCCGGCTCCAGTACGGGCGCCACGGGTTGCACGGCGTCGGACATGTGCGTCTCCTGAATGTTCTCGGGGGGTGATCGTTCCTTCGGAACTGCGGGGGTCGATCTGGTCGGCCCGCTCGGTCCCGGCCCCACCGTACGAGCGGCCGGCCGGGGCGACTTGTCCCGTCACGCACCGCTTCTGCACTCCCCGTGCACCAGGTGAGCCGCACCGCTCAGCGGGCCCCGTCGACGGCTGCCGGTTCCGGGCACGGGCGGCCCGCCGACGCGGCGGCCTCCGTGCCGCCACCGCCCGCACCGGGACCCGCGCCCCGCAGACTGCGCCACTCACGCGGGGAGACCCCGAAGGTGTCGCGGAAAGCACGGCTGAAGTGGGCGGGATTGACGAACCCCCAGCGCTGTGCGACCGAGGCCACGGTGGGCGCCGGTCTCCCGCCGCGCGCCAGCACCCGCGCGCACTCCTCCAGCCGGCGCCGCTGGATCAGCTTGCGCACGGTGATGTCCTCGTCCTCGAAGAGCCGGTGCAGGTACCGCACCGAGATGTGATGGGCCCTGGCCACCGCCTCCGGCGAGAGCCCCGGGTCCGCGAGATGCCGGTCGATGTGGTCGCGCACCCGCGTCACCAGGGGGCCGGGCGCACCCTCCCGGTCGGACTCCGCGAGCCGGGTGCGCTCGGCCACGAGGGTCACCAGAAGATCGACGACGCCCGCGCCCAGCCGGCCGGCGACCGCCTGCCCGGCTCCGGCGGGCGCCGTGAGGAACGGTGTCAGCGCGGCGCCGAACCCGGTCACCGTGCCGGTGACCAGCCGCGCGTCCCCGTCCGGCAGCGGGAGGGTGCGGTGCGGCACGTGCACGACATGGGTCGAGAAGGGCTCCGGATAGTCCAGCGAGAACGGCCGAGCGGTGTCGTACACGACGAGGTCGCCCGCGCCCGCCACGGACCGCCGGCCGTCCTGGACCAGGGTCACCGACCCCGACGTCTGGACGCCCAATGCCACGAAGTCGCCACTGTGTTGCCGTTCACCGGCCGGGAGCGCGATGTGGCGCGCCGTGCGGGAGGCCCGCAGCGCGCCGGCCTCGACGGTGGTCACCCGCAGATGCCCGAGCGACCCACTGGTGACCCGCATGCCGAACGGTTCCCCGTCGTGCGGGGTGACCGACATCGGGCCCAGTACCCGGGCCAGGGCGCCGCTCCCGCTCGCCGTGCCGTCCCCCTCGGCCCCCGCACCTCTCGCCGTCACCAGGTTCACCTGGTTCCCCTCTCCGTCGCACTGTGGAGGCGGAGAACCCGTCCGGGACCCGTCGTCCGGCCCGCGGCTTACGCGGACCGGGCCACCTCCCCTGTCGAGGGCCGGACGCCACGTTCCTGCGCGGACGACCCGCCGGGAACCCGCCCCGGCCGGTACCAGGGGCGGCATCGTCGCGGCCCCTGTTCTCCGCCGTGTCCAGCCAATCAGGGGCGAATCCCCCGCTCCAGGCAGAAGACAGGCAGAAACGCGCGGACGGGGTGGCGCGGGACGCACCGGGCCGACCGGGCGACGGGGGGCGTCGGGGCCCTTGGGGCGTACGCATCAGGCCCTGATGGTGAAGCGGCTCGGCGCGTGAGGACTCGTTCCCGGCAGTACGTGCCCGGCCGCACCCTCCTGTGGGGCCCCGGGAGAACGGTGCCCCTGCGCGCGGAAAGGTCCGGCGGCCGTGCGCATGCCGCGGACGGCCGCCGGGCAGGGCTCAGGCGGCGCCCAGCTCCTCCAGACGAGCGCGGGCCTCGGCCATGGTGCGCCGGTCGGCGTCCGGACCGAGGGCGAGCAGGCGGGAGTAAACCTCGCGGGCCTCCTCCGGGCGTCCGGCGTCGAGCAGGACCCCGCCCAGGTCGATCATCCTGCGGCTCTCCAGCGAGGTGTTGTCCGTCTCGCGGCAGACCCGCAGTGCTGTCCACAACTGGTCCACGGCCTCTTCCCAGCGCAGCAGCCGGGCATACGTCATTCCCATGTTGGAGTGCAGTTCGAGCCGGGTGATGTCGGCGATGTGCGGTTCCACACGGTCACCCGCCTCCTCCAGGAAGGCGTACGTGCGCCGGTAGGCCGCCAGTGCCTCCTCGGGCAGGCCCCGTGCCATCAGGCTGAGGGCATGGCCGTGCATGCACTGGAGGCTGCCGTGCACGTCTCCCGCGGCGTCGAAGAGTTGGGCGGCCCGGCCCATGTCGTCGCCGGACGACGCGTGGTCGCCGATCTTGCGGTGGGCCCAGGCGCGGTACTGGTGTGCCCATGCCTCCTGCAACGGATCACCCGCGCGTCGCGCTGCTGCCAGTCCTTGGCCGGCGCGGGCGACCGCGTCGTGGAAACGGCCCTCGCAGACGATCAACGCCCAGGCGTGGTAGTTGATCTGCGTGGCTTCCAGCCGCGGATCCTTCATCGCCCCGGCGCCGGCGGCGGCGGTGGCGAAGACCTCCGTCCAGTGCCCCCAGGAGATCCACTGGTCGGAGAACCAGTGCAGCGCCTCCGCCACCTCCACCACCGTGGCGTGCCGGCCCTGCGCCGCGGCCGTGCGCAGCGCCGCCAGCCAGTTGGCCCCCTCGGCCTTCAGCCATCCGCGTGCCCGGTCCGCCGACGACAGGTCGACCTCGCTCTGCCAGCCGGCCGGAGGAGCCCCGTGGTCGGGCTCGAACCAGCGGCCCGCCACGACCGCCGTCCGCAGCAGCCAGTCGTCCAGCGCGGCTGCCGCCCGGGCCGAGTCCTCGGCGCTCTCCTCCGCCGACAGCCGGGTACGGGCGTACAGGCGCAGCAGGTCGTGCAGCCGGTACCGGTCGCCGTCGGCGCCCAGCAGCCCGGCCTCGACGAGCTCCTCCAACGTGTCCTCCGCGTCGAAGAGTTCCTGTCCGGTGAGCTGCGCGGCGGCCGCGGCTCCGGTGTCCGGGCCCGGCACCAGGGCGAGCCGCCGGAACATCCCGGCCGCCGTCGGCGTCAGTTGGCGGTAGGAGAGGTAGAAGGCGGCGGACACGCGCAGGTCCCCGGCCGTCAAGGCGTCCAGCCGCCGGTCCTCCAACGCGAGGCGGTCGGCGAGCCGGCCCACCGACCAGCCCGTACGGGTGGCGAGCCAGTTGCCCGCCACCCGCAGCGCCAGGGGCAGAGGCCCGCAGAGCCGGGCGACGTCGGCGAGGGGCCCGGGGTCGGCCGCCGCCCGGTCCCGGCCCACCAGCCCGGCGAGGAAACCGGCGGCCTCCGCCGGGGTCAGTTCGCCCAGCGGCAGCCGGTGCACGCTCTCGAGACCCGTGAGCATGCGCCGGCTCGTCACCACGACCATCCCCGCGCCGCTGCCCGGCAGCAGCGGGCGGACCTGACTCTCGTCGCGCGCGTTGTCCAGCACCAGCAGGCAGCGCCGCTCGGCCAGCAGCCGCCGGTACAGGCCGGGTTGGTTCTGCGGACCGGCCTTGGCCAGTTCGCGGTCGGACACCTGGAGCGCCTTGAGCACGGTGAGCATCAGCTCGGCAGGCCGCGGCGGCTCGTCGTCCATGCCCCGGAGGTCCACCACGAGCTGCCCGTCGGGGAACCGGCCGGCCAGTTCCCGGGCCGCGTGCAAGGCCAGTGTGGTCTTGCCGGTGCCGGGCGGCCCGGAGACCGCCACGGTCATCGGCGGCGCGGCCGGCCGCTGCGCGCCGTCCCCGGCCCGGCCGCTGCTCCGGGCGGTGGCCGAGTCCGCCAGCGCGCGGAGCGCGTCCAGCTCCTGTGCCCGGCCCACGAAGTCGTCGATCCCACGCGGGAAGGCCTGCACCCCGGCCGGGCTGTAGCCGGTGCTGCGTCCCGCGCGGGCGGTCGCCAGCAGCCGTTCGCGGTCCGTCTCGCCCAGCCCCAGGCCGTCCGCGAGCGCCGCCACCGTCCGTCGCTGCGGCGCGGCACGCCGTCCACGCTCCAGGTCCCCTATCCCCCGCACGCTGACCCCGGACGCCTCGGCCAGCCCTTCCAGGGTCAGGGAAGCGGCGATCCTCAGCTCGCGCAGCGCGGCCCCGAACCCTCCATGGTCGTCGGTCACTCGTACTCCTCGTTCCCCGTGCCCCTCGGCACCCCGGAGCACGGTCACCCGAAGTCTAGAGAATGCCGGACCGCAGGTCACAGGCGGTGCGGGCGCTGCCTTGCCGCTCGCTCGACGCTGTTGTGGTCTTGCTTCGGTTTCGGCGGCGGTTCAGCACCCCGATGAGATCGGCGAGGTCGGCGGCACCGGCCGGGTCATCCGCGTAGCGGGTCGTCTGAAGGGGGCCGACCTCAGGAAGGACGATGTCCTCCCGCGCCAGGACATGGACCAGGGTCAACATCGCGGATCGGGCATTGCCATCGGTGAAGGGGTGGAAGAACGCCACATCGAGGTACGCGCGTGCCGCGCGTGCCGCCGGCGGGAGGTCCGGCTCGGTCGCCTCGCGCAGACAGGAGTCGAAATCGGCCCGTGTGCGGGAGGTCAGACCGTAGCGCTCGCGGCCGGCCTTCGCATAGGCGTCGCTCACGCGGAACGGTGCCTCTGTCACAGCGAGGACTTCGCGCTGCCAGCGGGCCAGCAGGGCGAAGTCCAGCGGGGTCCGGCGTGCGGCGTCTTCCAGGGCCAGCGCGTGTGCGGAGAGCAGGCGTTCGGCGCGAAACGGGTCGCGCCGGCGCACTGGTCCCTCGCACCAGCACCGGAACCCATCGCGGTCGGCCGGGACCCGCTGCAGGGCCGGTGCGTGTTGCCAGTCGGCCTCGCGGCGCACACGCAGCCAGACCGACAGGCTGTCAGTAGCGGTCATGGAGCTCCTCGAGCGCCGCCCTCTCACGGTGGTCCTGGTACGGGGCGTGGCCGGTGAGGCCGACGGCGAGGTCCTCGCCGACGGATTCGATCAGCGCCCGCTCCGGGCAGACCCAGCTCTCGAACCGGCCACCGATCGCGTTCTCCACTGCTTGCGCGGCTTCGGCCCGGTCCATGCCGGTACTGGTGAGGAACCAGCCCAGGACCATCGAGGTCTGGCCACGCCAGGCATTGTCCGCGCACGAGTCCAGCGTGTAGGTCACAAGCCGTACGCAAGCCCGCTCCAGGTGCCAGCTGCGATCCTCGGGTGAGGCGTCCGGCGGCGGCGCCAGCTCGGCGAAGAGCTGGGCCGTCCGCTCCAGCCACTCCCGCCACTCCAGCAGCGCGGCCACGGCTCGTGCTGCGGTCTCGTCGGGGGTCGTCACCGAGCTCGGCCCGCTGACCCAGCTACCGATCGGCCCGCCGTGGTGGCAGCACCAGTTCCATCCCCAGGCCCAGGTCCCGTACCGCTCCCGAAGAACCGCGTTCACCTGACTCTCACACCAGTGTTCACCCTGCCAGCTGCCGGCCCTGCCGGAGAGCACGGGTGGCACCCACTCCCGGACCAGCGAGCGCAGCGGTGCTTCCTCGGCCTCGTCCCAGGCGAACGGGTGACGGACCGGGTCGAATTCGTCCCAGTTGTGAAGGTCCTCGTAGGTGATGCGAGGCACACGGTTGTCGGGCAGGGGCAGGGTGTCACGGTTGTACGTCAGGGCTGGCCACTCCTCTTGTCCCATGTGATCGACCCATCAGTCTTGTTCGAAGCCCCTGGGCCCGCGAACGGTTTTCCGGACGGCGCCCGCTTGTCCGGCATGCTGCCGCCGCCTGCTCGTCGCCGGCGAGACGACAGTCGACGTTCGGGAGCCGGTCGCGTCGTAGGAGTGACCAGATACCCGTTGGACGGTGGGCCGGATGCCGGGGTGGGCGAGTACGCGAAGGGCCCCGGCGCTTTCGCGTCGGGGCCCTGATGAGAGGGGTGCGCCGATCCGGAACGGCGCACCGCCGGATGGGTTTCGGCGGTTTGCCGCCCCTCTCTAGACGAGCGTCATGGCGTAGATCTCGACGCGGGAGTCGTCCGGCAGCGAGACCGAACGGACCGTCTTGCCCCCATCGAGCTCGGCGGCCGTACCGAAGAGCCGAATGGACGGCCCGTCGACACCGCTGCCCCGCTTGATGCGGTGCGGCATGTCGAGGAGGACCGTGCTGCCGTTCGGCGCGGAGCCCGCCCAGTCGCCGAACGTCACCGGTGCCTCCGTGCTGCTGCCGTCCGTGTAGTGCACGGTCAGGGTGGTGGTCACAGGACCGTTGTGGGCCGAGCCGACCAGCCGCAGCGCACTGTGCTGTCCGGCGGGCAGCAGGAGGGCCTGCCCGCTTGCTTCGAGGAAGTTGTTCGCCGTGCCGGTGGGGTCCGGCGCGTCGTACGTCACCCCGTCCCAGGTGACCGGCCCCGCCTTGGGCAGCAGGTCGCCGTCATAGCTCCAGCCATGCCCGTCGAAGTCGCCCTCGTCGGAGTTCGCCACCGTGGCCGTGCCGTCGTGGCCGAGGTCTGCGCGCAGGTCCACTGCGCACTGCCCGTTCGCCTCACTCGCGCAGGTCGTGGCGGCTCCCACCGTGACGGTGGCCTTGCGGGTGACCGAGTTCGTCCCTCGGCCCGTGACCTTCACCTCCACCGGGTAGGACCCGGCCGCGACGCCCTGGGGCACGGTGATGTCGAGCGACACCTTCTTCTGGACCGGGAGGTGACCGGAATCGATCACCAGTGGTGAACGCTGTGCCGTCGTGGCCTTCCAGCCGCTGGGCACCTTCGCCGTGACCGACACGTTCAGCTTGCCGGGAGCCTGCCCGAGGACGTCCAGCGTGAACTTCGCGGTCTGCGCTGCGTCACCCGTGGGGACGACCGCCGAGGCGGGACGCAGTGACGCGTCGACGTGCTTGCGGCTGTCGAGGGCCGCCTGGTTGACGGAGGGCGGCTGAGCGTCCTTGCCCGTGCCCCAGGAGGAGGGAGAGGTCCCGAGCCGGTGGGCAAGGGTTCCGCCGTGCGCGAGCTTGTTCCAGCTCAGCCAGGTCTGGGGTACGCCCCGGCCGTTCAGGGCCACGCTCTGCACGTACCGCTTCGTGTCGCTCGCTCCGGGTGCTTCGATCCTCAGTGTGCCGCCCTGGCCCTTGGTGCCGGACGCCTTGGGATAGCTGCCGATCCGGACGGTCGCCGATTCGAACTGCGGGCTGGACACGGCCAGGAAGTCGCCGCCGCTCATCGTCGGGTAGAGGCCGAGGGAGGAGAAGACGTACCAGGCCGACATGGTGCCCAGGTCGTCGTTGCCCGTCATCCCGTCCGGCCCGTTGGTGAACAGCGTCATCGCGGCACGCACCACGGTCGCGGTCTTCGCCGGGGCGCCGACCCAGTTGTACATGTACGGGGCGTGCAGGTCCGGCTCGTTGTTCGGGTTGTACGTCGGCTTGCCGTAGTAGTCGTACGGCTGCGAGATCCAGTCGTTCCGGGCGGTGCCCGCCGGGTCGGTGAGCAGCTTGTCGTGGACGAAGAAGGAGTCGAGCCGCTTCTCGGTGGCGGTCCGGCCGCCCATCAGGCTGACGAGGCCGGCCGGGTCCTGCGGTACGAGCCACTGGTACTGGTACGCGCCGCCCTCATGGAACTGGTGGGCCGCCTCGACCGGGTCGTAGGGCGTGAGCCAGGTGCCGTCGGCCGTCCGGGGCCGGAACTGCTGGATCGAGGAGTCCCACAGGTTCCGGTACCACTGGCCGCGCGCGGCGAACATCTTGGCGTCCGACTTGTGTCCGAGCCGGTCGGCCATCAGCGCGAGCGCCGCATCGGCGGCGGAGTACTCCATCGTGGCCGACGCCGGGTGCTTGCAGTCGTTGTCGCCGCCCTTGTCCGCGCAGTCCTTGCCGAGCTCGAGACCTGACGGGATGTAGCCGCGCTCGGTGTAGTGGTCCGATCCCGAGCGTCCGTTGTACGGCGAGTCGGCGGGCGGGGTGCTGGTCGCGTTCTTCTTCAGCAACGCGTAGGTCTCCGCCTCGTGTCCGGCGAGCAGACCCTTTGACCAGGCCTCCACGAGGAAGGGCGTGACCGGGTCACCGGTCATGATGTTGGTCTCGCTGTTGGCGAGCGCCCAGCGGGGCAGCCAGCCGCCGTCCCGGCCGGCCGCGACGACCGACAGCGCGACGTCCCGGGCGACCTTCGGCTCCAGCATCTGCAGAAGCTGGTTCTGCGGCCGGTAGGTGTCCCAGAGCGAGAAGTTCTGATACGGCGTGTAGTCCTTTGCCGTGTGGGTCTTGTTGTCGAACCCCTGGTACCTGCCGTCGACGTCACCGGCGAGGTTCGGGTGCAACTGGCTGTGGTAGAGCGCGGTGTAGAAGGCCTTCTGCCGGTCCGCCGTGCCTCCGCCGACCCGGATGGAATCCAGTTGCTTCTTCCAGGTGTCCTGCAACGCCTTGCGCGTGGCGTCGAAGTCGAAGGACTCCTTGGTCTCCGCGGCCAGGTTCTTACGGGCGCCCTCCACACCGGTGTAGGACAGCCCCACCTTCAGGACGGCGTCCCGGTCGGTGGTCGCGTCGAAGGTCACCCAGGCTCCGTTGGCGCCGCTTCCCTCCGCGTCGCGGGTATCGGGCCTGGGGGCCTCGCCGTCCCACGTCCCGTGGGCCTTGAAGGGCCGGTCGAAGGTGGCGCTGAAGTACACCGTGTGCTCGTCGTGTCCGGCACAGAAGCCCCCGGCGTGCACCCGGCCCTCGATGGTGCGGTCACCGACGACGTGCACCTCGGAGTCCAGCACGGACTGGTTGGCCTTGCCCGTGTTGAAGAGGACGTTGGCCGAACCGGTGGAGGGGAAGGTGTAGCGCTGCCACCCGGTGCGCTCGGTGGCGGTGAGTTCCGCGTCGACGTCGTACTTCTTCAGCCCCACCCGGTAGTAGCCGGGACTGGCCTGCTCGTCGTCGTGGCTGTACGGGGAGCGGTAGGCGTTCGGGTCCACGGAGTCGACCGCGCCCGTGGTCGGCATGATGGGCAGCTCGCCCATGACGCCGCAGCCGACGCCGGACAGGTGCGTCTGGCTGAATCCGTAGATCGAGTCCTGCTTGTAGTCGTAGCCGCCCTGGCCGCCGGTGTCCGGACTGACCTGGACCATGCCGAACGGCGCGCTCGCTCCGGGGAAGGTGTTGCCGAAGTTCTGGGTTCCGACGAACGGATTGACCAGATCGATCGGTTCCGCGCCCGCGGCGGCGGCGGGCGCGGCGATGCCGACCACTCCACCACTCACGAGTACGGCGGCCATCAGACCGGCTGTCATACCGGAAGCACGGGGACGGGACGGTCTGAAAGCAAACCGCATGGGGTATTTCCCTTCGAGTCCTGCTCAACTGACAACGTTGTCACTCTGTTCGTTCGCACCATAATCTCCGGCCGCCCCGGATGTCACTGGGTGAGCACGGGCAAATTCTGACGCGCTGCATCGATTCTCCGGAGCGGGGCGTCGACAAGCGACCTGCCTGCCGCGGCGCGCGGTCTGCGGGGCGGATGCGCAGGTTGACCCGGTCTTCGTTCGGGACGAAGAGGTCGCGGGTTCGAATCCCGCCGTTCCGAGAGCTGCAATACGGTCAGAGGGCCCAGTGTGCAAGCTGCACCGGGCCCTCTGGCGTTGCCGCGTGACAACCGCTCGCGATCGCCCTCGAAGAGGCGTGCATGACCACGCCCCCCTTGAATCACAGGACGGAGCTGCTTCCTGTAGACCTCTTCAGCAACGGAACGGTCACCTGGCCTGGCTCCGGCGCCGAAACCCCCCGATCTTCCGCGCGGACCGTCAGTGCACGGCGTCGAGCCGGGCTCGCTGATCAACCGTCAGTTCCAGGTCCACCGCGCCCAGGTTCTCCTCCAGCTGCGCCAGGGACGACGCCCCGGCCAGCGGGATGACCGGCAGCTCGCCGCCGATCTGCCAGGAGAGGACGACCTGGTTGACGGTGGCGCCGGTCTCCCGGGCGACGGAACGCAGCTCGGCGAGCCGGGCCGGGGTGCCCGGGTGGTCGTAGTCCGGGGACAGCGGCTTGTCCTCGCGTACGTACGCACCGGCGAGCAGCGGGGAGTAGGCGACGAGGGTCAGGGCCGGCTCAGCCCGCAGGTAGCCGAACAGTTCGGGGCCGGCGTGGCCGAGGCTGCCGTCCGGGAAGAGGTCGCTCGGCACGTCGAACCGGGGGCGCAGGTGGCTGTGCTGGTACTGGAGCACCTCGTATCCGGGCAGTCCGGCCGCGGCGGCCAGCGCCCGGGCCCGTTCGACCCGCCACATCGCCTGGTTGCTGGCACCGAGGAGTCCGACCGTGCCCTCCGCGACCAGGGCGCCGAATCCCTCGACGGTCTCCTGCTGCGGAACGGAGTGGTCGTCGATGTGCGCGTACAACAGGTCCAGCTTGTCGACACCCAGCCGTTCCCGGCTGGCCTCGGCCGCTTCGCGGATCACCTTGGCCGACAGCCCCTCGGGGTTGTCGATGAAGCCGGTACCGGGAGCCAGGGGGCGGGCGCCGAGCTTGGTGGCGATGACGATCTCGTCACCGACGCCCCGGCTGCGCCGCCACCGGCCCAGGACGTTCTCGCTGTGACCACCCTGTCCCCCGTCGGTCCAGAAGGCGTAGTTGTCGGACGTGTCGATGAAGTTCCCGCCCGCTTCGACGTAGCGGTCGAGAAGGGCGAACGAGGTCTTCTCGTCGGTGAGCGAACCGAACAGCATCGCGCCGAGCGCGAGCACGCTCACCTCACGCCGGTGGGCCGGGTCGGTGCCTATGGTGCGGAATTTCATGGTTGTCCTCCCCTTCGAGCCCGGCCGTCCGGGCTCGAAGGGGAGTCTGCATTTTGAAGTGCACTCCAGGTCAAGCGTTCCGGGCTGTTCACCGGCGGCCACAGCGATGTACGTCATGCCGTCGTGAGCCTGGAGCACTATCTGACCGACCTGACGGTAGGCATGTGGCTGGGAGGTACTGGCGCCTCGACGCTCTCAGCTGCCTGTGGATGTCCGTGTGCCCCGGCGTCAACCGAGCCGTCGCCGAGGCGGAGACGCACCTTGGTCAGGACACCTTTCGACCCCCCTGGCGGGCACCGGCTCAGTGCCCGTCGAACTTGCGTCGGATGTAGGTGAGGTCATCGAGGAGGTCGGCCGAGGTGAAGCGGCGTTCCCTGCGTAGTCGGGAAAGCTTGGGGAGAGGGAGGGACCCGGTCTCGGCCCAGTGGAGGCGGCCGTCGGGGGCTATGTAGCTCCTGGTCCGGCCTCCGTTGTCCGGGTGCAGGCAGTACGGGATGTCCAGGTATCCCTTCCGGAAGGCCAGCAGCAAGGCCCGTCCCAGGTCAGGGGAGAGGTTCAGGACCGCGTCGACCAGCGTCGCCGCCTCTTCGTACGTCGGGGAGTCGGCGGGTTCGTCCCTGTCGGGCGGGGCGACACGGGCTGCCGTCCGCGAGGCGTGTTCCAGAGCGCGCACGTTCTCATCGATCGTGGGGATGCGCTGGGATTCGGCGGCCGTCTTGACTATCAGACGCTGGGCGCCTGCGGTGATGGCCAGTTCCGCGGCCTCGCCGAGGATGCGGTACGCACCGTCCCGCGTCTCGGGGTAGACGCCCATGTAGGCATACACCACGACATGCCAATCGATGGCGGGCAGCAGTTCTCCGCACAGTCTGCGCAGGGCGGCGATGGCCTCGCGGTCCTGCTCCTGGTTCGTCTGCTGGGCGTAGCTGACGGAGACGCTGCGGATTCCGTGCTGGACGAAGAACAGAGCCTCCAGCACACTGATGGCCACGAGCTGGCTCGGGGGGCACAGCTGACCGAGCATGCAGCCGCCGAACGTCTCGAGGTGTGGTTCCAGTCCGGTGTCGCGGAGCTCTGCCAGGAGTTCGCAGCTCACCCCCCAGTTGCGGACGGACTCGGACAACGGCGTGCGACCGTAGGGCAGGCAGTACGAGACGGGGCCGCCCTCCGAGGCTTCCAGGCGTACGGCGAGCAGGGCGCGGAAGATGTCGACCGGGTTCGCCGAGCCGTGCCGGACCTGCACCGGGAAGTCCTCGTTCCGGATGCCCGAGAGCACCTGGGTGGTGGTCTCGGCGGAGTGGCTCACCAGGGGGTAGCCGTTGAGGTCGATCCCCTTGCGCAGCGCACTCTCGGCGGCGGCCAGATGACCCACCCGGGTGTGGGAGTCGACCGTGATGGTGCCGACGCTGCGTCCGAGGGCCCCGCGCGTCGCGGCCAGCCCTGCGCGCATCGTCGCCGGGTCGCTGAAGCCCATCCGGGGTTGCACGACGAGCCGGTCACGCGCCGCGCCCGCCTGGACGAACGCCCCGAAGCTCGATGCCGGCCGATCGCTCACCGGACGCCCTGTACCAGGTCCAGGTCCAGGCCCAGTTCCAGGCGCGGGTCCACGTCCAGGTCCGGATCCGGCACCGTCAGCGAGGCGGCGAAGCGCCGCAGGGCGGTGGCCGGGTCGGTATCGTCCTCGAAGACCTCGTCGAAGCCCGCAGCGCGGAGCTCCTGCGCGCGGGCGCCGTCCGCTCCCTTCACGCCGAGCTTTCCACCGATCACCACCGGCATGCCGGCCAGCGCGCGGTCGGCCCGCAGTTTCCTGATGACCCGCAACCCGTCCTGGGACCCGTGCCCGTTGACACTGCTCACCACGACAAACGTGGGCCGGATGGCCATGCAGCGCTCCGCCACCACGTCGTCGGGTGCACAGGGGCCGAGATTCACCACGTGGTAACCCATCTCCTCCAGCAGCAACTGGAGGAAGACCAGGTTCCAGGTGTGGGAGTCCGAGGCCGTCGTCGTCACAAGGACCGTCTGCCGCGCGCGTGTCCGTTCGTCAGCCATGGGACTGCGCCACCTCCCGGTAGGTTCGTACGTGCTCGATGCGCGAGACGGAGAGAACCTCTCCGCCCTGTACGACCGCCTCGCCAGGGGCAGGCCTGCCCAGGAACATCACCAGGCTGGCGGTGGGGCCGTAGGCACCGGTGTTGGGGATGGCGACCAGGTCGCCTGGGCGCAGGCCGGCCGGGACCTCGATCTCTCGCCCGAGGATGTCGCCCGGGGTGCACAGCGGGCCGGCCAGTGACGCGCGCTGTGTCTCCTCGCCCCGGGATTCGACCCGCACCGACACCGGCAGGATACGCCCGAGGCCCGACATCCCTCCGAAGGTGTTGATTCCGGCGTCGAGGACGACGAAGGTCCGTCCACGGCTCACCTTGATGTTGCTGACCGAGGCCAGCAGGGTGCCGCAGTCGCCCACCAGATAGCGGCCGGACTCGACAGCCAGCCGTGGGGCGCCCTGCCGCCAGCGCGGGAAGTGGACGTCAAGGGCGGATTCCAGTTCCGCGCGCAGCTTCGGATACGCGGCCCGCTCGCCGTGCTGTCCGTACGGGGCCGCGAAGCCGCCTCCGATGTCGAGGAGCCGCAGGGGGATGCCCAGCTCCCGTTCGATCCGCGAGGCAACTTCGACTGTGTGCCGGAACTCGCCGATCAGCGCCGCCTCATCGGCCGCGTTGCTCTGGGAGAACAGATGGAGGCCGGCGACGGACGTGCCCGGCACCGAGAGCAGCCGGGGGGCCAGGTCCGCGATCGTCTCGCTGTCGATGCCGAACTGGGTGGGCTTGCCCGTCATCCTGACGCCGCTGGCGGCGCTGGCCGTGACGCTGTTGATCCGTAGCAGACAGTCGGCGACGGCCCCCCGGGCCAGTGCGGCCGTGCCTATGTGCTCCAGGTCGGTGAGTGATTCGGCGGAGAAGAGCCGTACGCCGTGGCCGATCGCCTCGGTCAGTTCGTCCGCCGTCTTGCCGGGGCCGGTGTAGAGCATGTCCTCGGGGGCGTGCCCGGCTTCCAGGGCGGCGGCCAGCTCCCCGGTCGAACTGATCTCGGCCCGGCAGCCGCGCCCGTCGCCGGGGCGCAGCGCGCGTACGAGCTCCGGATGCGGATTGGCCTTGAGGGCGTAGAAGACGTCGCAGGCGTCGGGCAGCCAGCCGAAGAGGTCGCGCCGAGCGGCGTCGAGCCGGTCGAGGTCGTAGACGTACAGCGGAGTGCCGTGGATTCGTGCCAGTTCGTCGAGCGAGGTGTACGGGCTCACTCGGCCCCTCCCTGGAGCAGCGCCGTCAGGGCGCGGCGTGAGTTCTTGCCGTGCAGGGTGAGGGGGAATTCGCTGAGGACGCGGCAGATCGTGGGGACCTTCGGGAGTTCGAGGCGCACGGTGAGTTCGGCGGTGACCTCGTGGGGGCTGAGGTCGCTCTCGACGAACAGCGCGAGTCCGTGGCCGTCGCCGGGCGGCAGTACGGCCGCGGCACGGACACCGGGTATGTCCATGGCCGCGCTCTCGATCTCGACGGTGCTCATGCGGAAGCCCTTGTGCTTGAACATGTCGTCGCGGCGGCCCGCGAAGTACAGGTACCCGTCGGCGTCGAGATGTCCGTAGTCGCCTGTGTGCAGCAGCGGCTCACCGCTGTGCGGGTCTCGGCGGAAGGATCTTGCGGTGTCCTCGGGGTTGCGCCAGTAGCCGGCCATCACGTGCGGGCCCGAGGCGACGATCTCGCCGGTTTCCCCGGTGGGCACCGGGTTGCCGTCGGGGTCCAGGATGAGCAGCCGGGTGCCCGGCAGCGGCAGGCCGACGGATTCAGGGCGTTCCCCGTCCTCGGCGGGGGGCATGATCGTGATGCGCTTGGCCTCGGTCTGGCCGTACTGCCGGACCACTCGGCAGCCCGGGAAGTACTCGCGCAGGGCGTCGATGGTGGCCTGGGGCAGGGCGGCGCCGGTGTTGGTGAACATCCTCACCGTGGGAACGGGCGCGGTGTCCCGGCCGGCCAGCCGGGTGATCATGGCGGCAAGCGAGGGGACGATCGGGACGACGGTCACTCCGGTCTCACGCATGCGCTTGAGGAGGACCCAGTCGGACTCTCCGTCGGCCAGGACGATCTCGCAGCGCGCGATGCAGGTCATCAGTACCTTGAAGAGGCCGTAGTCCCAGGACATGGGGAAGCGGCAGAAGACGACGTCGTCGGGCCGGTAGCCGAGCCCCTCGGTCAGTGCGCGGGAGGCGAAGGCCACCTGCGCCTGGGGACACATCACCGCCTTCGGGGCCGCGGTGCTTCCGGAGGTGTAGATCAGTACGGCCAGGTCTTCGGCGCGCACGTGGTCCGGCTGCTCCGGCTCGGCCGGCTGCTGTCCGGAATGCGCGCCGCCCTCAGTGGCCTTCGGCCACACGTCGGCCAGGTCGTGAACGGGCGCGGAGCTGATCCGCCGCAGCACCGGGGCCTGTTCGGCGTCGGTGATGACGAGTGCGGGTTCCGCGTCGCCGAGGACCGACGTGAGGTGGAACTCCTTCATGGCGGGGTTCAGCGGGATGAAGACGGCGCCGGTCCGTGAGGTGCCGTAGAACATGGCGGCCAGTTCACGGCTGCTGTGCAGCTGGACCAGGACCCGGTCCCCGCGGCGGATACCCTGGCCGCGCAGCCAGGCCGCGAACCCCCTGCTCGCCGCGTCGAGTTCGCGGTAGGTCCAGCTGCCGGTGGCGTCCCGGATCGCCGCACCCTCGGGCACCTCGGCGACGGCGGCGTCCAGCAGGGAGTGGATGGTGCTGCTCGTGGTCTGGCTGTTCAAGCTCTGTTCCCCGTTCACCTTGCGTGGGTGGTGGTCATGACGAGCAGGTCCCGCAAGGCGCGGCGGTCGACCTTCCCGTTGGTGTTCAGTGGCAGGTCCGTCAGCACGGTCAGCGTGCTGGGGACCATGTACTCGGGCAGGCGGGCGCGCAGTACGGCGAGCACGTCCGCCGGGTCGACGCCTTCCCCGGTGCAGGCGGCCGCCAGCCGTGTGTCGCCGCGGGGGCCGGAGAGGGTCAGCGCGATGGCGTCGCCGACCAGCGGGTGGGCGCGCAGCTCGCTCTCCACCTCTCCGAGTTCGAGGCGGTAGCCGCGCACCTTGACCTGGTGGTCGAGACGTCCCAGGTGGACCAGGCCGTCCTCGCTGTGGCGGACCCGGTCCCCTGTGCGGTACCAGAGCGCGGCGTCCGGCTGTCCCGGAGCGTCGACGGGGACAGCCCTCGCGTCCCCGGTCGCGTACCGGAGGAAGCGTGCTCTGTTGTCTGCGGGGTCGAGGTAGCCGGGAAAGCGCTGGACGCCCCGCACGCACAGCTCGCCCTCGTCCGCGGGACGGCCCTCGTCGTCGACGACGAGCTGCTCCAGGCCGGGACAGAGTTCCCCGATCGGTACGGTCCCCCCGGCCGGCGGCTGCCGGTCCGGGTCGTCCGGCAGACGGTACTGGGTGCAGCTCAGGGTCAGTTCGGTCGGCCCGTACAGGTTCTCCACCACGCTGCCTGGCGCGGCGGCGCGCCAGGCCGTGGCCTGGGCCGTGGTCAGCGGCTCGCCGCAGAAAAGGCTCCAGCGCAGGGTGGGCATGCTGCCGGGCCCCAGTCCGCGCAGCCGCTGGGCGAGCGAGATCACGGAGGGGACGGAGAACCAGTGGGTGATGCGTTCTCGGGAGACGAAGCGGGTGGGGGCCGAAAGGTCGCCCCCGCCGGGCACGACGAGGGTCGCCCCCGCTCCCCAGGCAGCGAACAGGTCGAAGACCGAGAGGTCGAAGGTGAGGTCGAAGGTCTGGGAGAGCCGGTCGCCGACGCCGACGCCGTAGCGGCTGATCACGTGGTCCAGGTAGGCCGCGATACTGCGCTGCTGGATCGGCACGCCCTTCGGGGTGCCGGTCGACCCTGAGGTGAACAGGATGTAGCAGATGTCCTCGGGGCCGGTTGCCGCGACCGGTGCATCGGCGGCGGGGGGCCCGGCAGGCGGGGCGGTGAGGTCAGGTGCCAGCACCGGGACGGGCAGGTCGGCGTCGGCGTACCGCGGTTCCGTCAGTACGCAGTCCAGCGCGGCAGCGGATGCCACCGCGGCAGTGCGGGACAAGGGGAAGTCCGGGTGGAGCGGCACCACGGTGGCGCCGAGCCGCTGGACGGCGAGGTATCCGGCGTACGCGGTCAGGGTGCGCAGGGCGAGCAGGCCCACCCGGCGAGGTGTCCGACCGTCCGCGGCGGTGACGAGTGCGGTGGCCAGGCGCGCGGCAAGCGCGTCCAGTTCGGTGTACGTGAGGCGGGCACCGTCGAGTTCGAGTGCCACGGCGTCGGGGTGCTGCCGGACCGACGCGGCGAACCGACCGTACAGTCCCTCGTCAGGCGTCACGGCCCGCTCCCCTCTCTCGCGTGCGTGCGGGTTCCGGATCCTGTGCGGCTGCCGCCTCCAACTGTTCCACCCTGGTGAGCACCTGGGCGAACGCCTTCTGGACGGCACCAGCACGGAACCGGCCGCGCTCCGCCGAGGCGATGCCGAAGCGCACGGCCTGCGGCAGTGCGCCCCAGGCGGCGGACGCGTCGGCCGCACCGGACACGGCTGCCAGCCGGAAGCGCTGGTGCCGGGCAGCGGTCCAGATGTCGTCGGCGTACCGCGCCAGTTCGCCGGGGTCGGCGCACACCCGGTCGGCGACGCTGCGCAGCGCGGGCAGCAGGCCGTGCACCCAGGTCCCCTCGGGGGCGGCCTGCGGTGCGGCTTCGGCGAATTCGAGCCAGCGGTATCCGCTGTACGGGGGCAGGGCGACGGCGTCGCCGAGGGCGTGGCGGTCGCGGCTGACGGCCTGGGGCGTCAGCCCGCCGAGTGGGGTCAGGACGCTCCGCAGTTCCCGGTCGTCCAGGATTCCGGCGTACGGCGTCTGGCTGCCATGGGGGGTGAGGGCGTCGAAGGCGTCGGTGACGGACCACTTGCCCTCGGTGTGGCGGCTCACCACCACCCAGTGCGGGGTCTCGACCGCCTCGTACATCGGCGACCAGGGCAGGTGGCGGGTGTTGGCGACGGCGAGGAGGCGGCCGTGGCGCGCCAGTTCCGTGTCGAAGGCGGTGTGCGTGGTGTCCCAGTCGTCCGCGCCCCGGTAGGCAAGTCCGCGTCCCTGTTCGTCGATGTCCACGCGGGCGTGGTGCGAGAACGCCAGAACGCCGTCCGGGGAGTCGGTGCGCAGCGACAGCCGGACGGACCGCGCGAGCCTGCCCCTGATGCCGGGCGTGCGGGGTTCGAGGTAGGCCACCAGGCTCGCGGTGTAGCAGCTCAGCTCCGTCCGGCCTGGGGTCGATGCGGGAGGCTCACTCACTCTGGTCTCCTGGTGCTGTCGTTCGTAGGTCTGTTCCGGAAGGCGCCATGAAGGCGCAGCTCAGCGGGATCGGGGACCGATCGCGCATGGTGACCCACCGGTAGGGGCCCCAGGCGCCGTGCCGGGTGTACGGGATGACGTCGGCGGACCAGACGCCGCCCGCGAGCCCGGTGCCCGCTGCCTTGACGCAGGCTTCCCGCACGGTCCACATCCAGGCCAGCTCCGTGGCCCGGGACTCCAGGGGCAGTTGCGCCAGTTCCCCGGCGTGGTCCTTCGCGCAGCGGCGCATCAGGGAGGGGCTCACGTCGGCGGGTGGGTGCTGGACGTCCACGCCGACGGCGTGGTCGAGCCCGGCGCAGGCGGCGACGGCGTCCGCGTCGTGGCTGATGCTGATGCCGATGCGGGGCCAGTCGGGAAGTAGTGGCCGGCCCTGCGGCGTGTATGCGACGGGGGCGTGGCGGGCTTCGGGGAAGTGGGCCGCCAGAAGCCGGCGCAGCGCCCGCCGGCCGGCGAGGTACTCAGTGGCCCGCCAGTCGGGCATGGACCGGGCCGGTTCCAGGTCCTGCCGGGTGAGGCCCCGGGGTCCCGCGTCGGGGGTCCCGCCGACGTCCAGGGTGACCCAGATGCCGGGGGCGGCCTCGGCTTCCAGTCGGGTCTTCTCCTGGCTCCTGTCCGGGGCGTTCATGGCGTCAGCCCGGCCAGTACGTGGTCGAGGCGCTCGGCGGTGGTGTCGAGTACGACCTCGGTGGTGCCGCCGCCGATGCCGAACACCGCTGCCTCGGAGCGCAGTTGCTGGATGCCGCCTCGGCCGAAGCCGTCCGCTCCCTGCAACTGACCGCATTCGCTCAGCACGCGTTCCACGGTGGTGCCGGAGAGCGCCTTGAGTACCGCCGCGGCGGTGCCGTCCCGGTCGGTGGCTATGCGTTCGCGGGACTGCATCCAGAGCGCGTGCAGAGCGCTGACCTGCACGGCGCACGCCGCGAGGCGCTGCCGCACGGAGGGTGACTGCCGCAGCGGGACACCGTCGAGCAGCCGGTCGTCGAGACGGTGTGCCGTGTCGCTGACGACCCGGCGGCACAGCTCGACGGCCCACGCGGCCGAGGCGAGGCGCTCGACGGCCAGGTGACGGGCGAACAGGGCGAGCCCTCGGCCCGGACGGCCCAGGAGGTATGCACGTGGCAGGGTGACCGAGGAGAGCTGGATGTCACCGACGCCGGAGCCCTGGAAGAGGTCGGTGTCCGCCGGGCTCACGGTGACGCCAGAGGCGTCGAGAGGGACCAGCACCCAGGTGAAGCTGGTGAAGTGGCGGCCGGGGCGGTGCCGGGCGAGCACGAGGGCGTGGTCGGCGGTCAGGGCGGAGGTGACCCAGCGTTTCACACCGTCGAGGAGCAGGTCGCCGTCCTGGTCGCCGAGGTCCACGGTGGTGCCCAGCGCGGCGAGGTCGGAGCCGGCTGCCGCCGCGTCGGTGGCGGCGAGCGCGAGCAGCGCCTCACCTTCGAGGGAGGCGCGCAGGACGCGCCGGGTGACCGGGGTGGCTGCGGCGTCGGCGAGGAGTGGCAGCGCCGTGGCCAGTTGGACCAGGAGGGCGAGGACGGTGCCCTGCGGGCCGCGCGCGTCGGCTTCGGCGAGTACCCGCCGCAGCAGGAGCGGATCGAGGCGGCCGGTGGGCTCCTTCCCGTACAGCTCGGTGAGGGTGCCGGAGACGGCGAGAGCCGACAGGACCTCCCGTACGCCGTCCCGTGGCGGGGCGGGCAGTTCAGGCAAGGTTCACCTCCGGGTCGAGCAGGGCGAGCTTGCCGTCGGCGAGGTGCAGCCGGTCGTTGTTGTAGTTGAGCGCCGCCGACCGCAGGTCCCGCAGGGCCCGTTCGAGGCCGGTGGGCGAACCCTTGAGGTAACCGTGGCGCAGGCCGACCGCGTCGACGAGGTCCTCGATGGTCCGGTGGCATTCCTCGGAGGCGGTGATTTTGAGGGCGTTGACCAGCATCTGGTACTTGGGCCGGGACAGGTCGTCGCCCTCGTCGGCGGTGCGGGACAGCGTGGCCGCGGTGTGGCGGAGCAGAGCGTGCACGGTGTCCAGACGCTGCCTGGCGCGGGAGAGCCTGGTCAGGAGCAGCTCGGAGTCGAGGTCGGTGCTCTTGCGGCCGGCGGGGCTGCGCAGCATGCGCAGCACTCGCGACAGGGCGCCCGCGGCCGTGCCCAGCCAGCTCGCGGCCCAACCGAGGTGGGCCAGCGGACCGAAGGTGTCCAGCACGATCTTGCGGAACTGGCCGTGCTCGCCGACGACCTGGTGTTCCGGCAGCCGGCCGGTCAGCCGCATGGCCACGCTGTGGCTGGCCCGCATGCCGAGTGGGTCCCAGTCGCCGGAGATCTCGATGTCGAGCTGGTCGCGGTGCGCGTAGACGAGGGAGACCTCGTGCGGTGAGCGGGCGGTGGGGCTGAGCATGGTGATCAGGAAGCCGTCCGCGTGGGCGCCACCGGTGACGATGGGTGCGAAGCGGTCGATGACCAGCTGTCCCGGCTCGGCGGTGAGCTCCGAGGCCGCCGTCAGCAGGTGGCCTCCCTTGCCGGCCTCGGTGGTAACGGAAGCCAGGTAGAGCTGTCCCGCGGCGATCCGGGGAAGCAGTTCACCGGCGAGCCGGGGGCTCGCGTGGCGGACTATGCCGACGACCTGCTGGCAGTGCATGGTGAAGATCATGGCCACCGACATGTCGACCCTGCCGAGCGCGATGCCGGCGTCCAGGATCTCGTCCACACCGCCGCCCATGCCGCCGTGGGCGGCGGGCACGGTGAGGCCGAGCAGCCCGGTGTCGCGCAGCGCGTCGAGGACGGCGACCGGGAACTCGGCGGCCTCGTCGCAGCGGCCGGCCTCCTTCTCCGCCACCTCGCGGACCCGGCCGAGGGCCTCGGTCAGCGCCGTACCGCTGAAGCCGCTCACACCGAGTCCGCCGCGCCGGCGGGCATCGCGCTGGCGGCCGCGTTCCACAGACTGCCCGCGGTGGTGAACGTCTCCTCCGTGAGGGCCTCGTCCGGCAGCTGCACCCCGAAGGTGTCCTCCAGCGCGAACATCAGCTCGATGGCCTGCATGGAATCGAGCCCCAGCTGCCGAAGCTCCGTCTCGGGAGTGATCTCCCGGTCTCCGAGAAATGGCAGGAACGGCTTGAGCATCTCGACAAAGCGCGCGTCCATGACGATCAATTCCCTCTCGTTGTAACGTCGTTCTTCACATCGCCGAGTGCGCGCCGCACCAGCGCGGACAGGCTGTCAATGTGCTGGAGGTTCTCCGGCACCAGATCGGCCGGCTCGAACTCGACGGCGAACCGGTCCTCGAGGGCCTCCACGATCTCGACCATGCGAAGGGAATTGAATTCCCGATGCACCGTCAGCTCTCCTGCCGCCAGAGCTTCCTGGGTGATTCCCAGTACCGAGGAAACGGTCTGACGGACCGTGCCGCGCACTCCGAGGACCTCGGTGTCCCCGCGCAGAGTCACTGCCGCCCGCTCCATGAGGCCGCCGGGCTCGGCCCGGCCGCGGTCGACGCGGCGGAACGCCAGGTAGGCATGCTCGACGAGGCTGTCCCAGCTTCCGAGGTGCAGCCGTACCGTCTCGCTGAGCTCCACCCCTCCGAGTTCCGCGACGTACAGGGCATGCAGCCACCTCGATCGTGCGAGCAGCCAGGTCTCCAGGGTGAACGCTTCGAGCGCCGCCCGTCGGTCGGGGTGTTCGGCATAGCCGCGCAGGTAGTCCGCGGCGCTGACGGAGCCGGGAGGGCAGGAGGGTTCGGGCGGGGGGCCGAGCGGGCTGGGGGCGAGCCTTACGCTCTCGGCTCCTTCGGGCAGCGCCTCGATCAGCGCGACGAATTCGGGCCTGGAGTACGTCCGTCGCAACGGGCGGGCGGGGCCCCACCGGGTGTCGTTGTGATAGGCGTCGCTGATGACGAGGCCGTCGCCGTCCGGCTCGGCCAGGAAGCTGTGTTCCACGTGCTTGGTTCCGTGGTACGGCACCCAGGGCAGGTGGTAAGCGTCGGCGATCAGGTAGACCGGGGCGTCGACGTCCACCCTCGACCCGGGAGCGTGCCGACGGCGTTGCGCCACGGCGAGGCCCAGCAGTTCCGCGGCGTCTTCCAGGTGCTGGTCCAGCGTGGGCTCCACGGTGAGCAGACCGGTGGGCGGGCTCTCCGGCGCGGGTCGCGGCGCGAAGCGGAGCGGGGCGCCGAGCCGCAGGTGGGTGGCCGCACCGTGGTGCCGGTCGGCGAGCAGCGCGAGATTGGCCTGCAGGCAGTCCAGCCGGTGCGCGTGCGCGGGGAAGTCGTTCACCGGGACCCGGCCTCCTCGGCCCCGTCGCACGCCAGGACGATGAGGTCGTGGACGGTCTTGTACGAGCGGCCGGCGAAGAGGTCGTCCGGGAGGCCGGTGCTGAGCTCGTCCTCCAGGCGCGTGAGGATGCCGAGCAGCGCCATGGACGAAATCTTCAGCAGTTCGCCGTCCAGTGGTTCGCCGTCGGCCAGTTCGGACGGCTGGAGGGCGAGCCCGCGTTCGGCGATTACCACACGCTTGACTTCGCCGGCGATGCTGTCCCGGTCGGGCTTCACTTCTCGGTCGACCTTCCTTCGTATGTACTCGGCCCCGATCGTGAGGCAGTGCGAGGGGCGGCATGGTGCCGGTCAGCGGGCCACCCCGGCCCGCGTGGTGCGGATGTGTTCGGAGATGACCCGGATCACTTCCGCAGCCTGCGAGTTGAGGTAGAAGTGCCCGCCGGGGAACACGGTCTTCGTGAACGGTCCGGTGGTGTGCTCGGACCAGGAGCTCGCTTCCTCGTCCGTCACCTGCGGGTCGGTGTCACCGATGAGGGAGAGCACCGGACAGGTCAGTGGCGGCCCCGGCCGGTACGCGTAGCTCTCCACCACCCGGTAGTCGCCACGGATGGCGGGCAGGATCATCTTGAGCAGTTCCTCGTCGGCCAGCAGCCGGTCGTCGGTGCCACTCAGCTGCCGGATCTCGTCCATCAGGCCCTGATCGTCGCGCAGGTGCACCGGAGCGTGCTGCGGCCGGGTGCGGGAGGGCGCGCGGCGGCCCGAGGCGATGACTCCGAGCGGCACCGTGCCCGCGTTCTCCAGCAGCCGGGCGGCTTCGAACGCCACCATGGCGCCCATGCTGTGCCCGAAGAGGGTGACCGGCCGGTCCAGCCAGGGGGCCAGGGCTTCGACCACTCCGCGGGCGAGCTCGTCGACCGAGGCGGCGCACGGTTCGAGACGCCGGTCCTGGCGCCCCGGGTACTGGACGGACAGGACGTCGGTCTCCGGTGACATCGCCCTGGCCACGGGCAGGAAGAACGATGCGGAGCCTCCGGCGTGCGGAAGGCACACGAGCCGCGTCGGCGCGTCCGGCGCCGGCGCGTACCGGTGGATCCACGCTCCGGTGTCTACGCCTCCCACGCGGGCCGCTCCCCGATCGTGAGCACACAGGCGGAGCAGACCCAGCCCGGGCCCTGGGAGGTCATCAGGACGTGGTCGCCGGGCACCAGCTCACCGGTGCGTACGGCGTGCTCCAGCGTGATGAAGATATCGGCTCCGCCGGCGTGGCCGACCGAACTGCCGTACTCCCAGACCAGCCGGTCCATGGGAATGCCGAGGGGGCGCATGAGCGCGTGCTCGGTCATCCTCTTGTCCACGTTGATGGAGATGACCTTGGAAATCTCGTCGGTGGTCAGCCCCGCGTCGACAACGGCCTCGTTGATGATGCCGAGATCGAATTTTCCGAAGGTCTCGAAGAGCTCGGAGAATTCCATGACGTTATCGACGAAATACTGCGACCGCTCCCCCATGTTGAAATACTTCCGGTCCCCGCCATCGGGCGGCAGAAGTGATTCCTCACCACGGTGCCACTGCTCCAGACTGTGCAGCGTTCCGGAATTCAGGGACCGCACCTCAGCAAATCCGCCACGACCGTTCACCACGGCCGCCACGGCACCGTCCGAGAAAATGGAAGAGGTGCCGAAATCGCCCCACCGGTTGATGAGCGGGGTGCTGAAATTCGTCGCGGTGGTGATCAATACGTTGTTCCGCCGCGCCACGCCGGTGATCTGGCCGATCGCGGCCTCCAGGCCGCCGAGCATGCTGTTGCATCCCTGCTGCACGTCGAGCGACGGGATTTCCCGGGCGCCGAGCTCACGCAGTACGTAGGCAGGCGCGTACGCCCCCTCCGGAACCTGGTAATAGACGCTGCCGTGGACGTGGTAGTCGATCGCGTCCAGGTGCGCCGACGAGCGCGCGACGGCGCTGCGAGCCGCGAGGACGGCCATGTCGGCGGCCGGCACGTCACCGGCCACGTGCGTGCCCTTCAGGCCCGCCGCGGCGAACTCGCCGCGCGCGTAATCGCTTGCGCCTTCCGCCTCGGCGGAGGCCACCCATTCAGGGAGGTGCACCCCGAGCGAATCTATATAGACACCATTTATTTTCATGACGAAAACCTCCCCTGCTTCCGCATTTACAACGCCCACCTAAATGCAATGAGGATCACCTTGTCAAGTCGATTCGACATCGACCCCACACCCCGCCGGAGTGACGTACATCACGGCGAAATCAGGACGGTTTTTCCGCTATCCATATACCCATGCGCATTTCCGATGAAGGAGGAACGGTGACACCTCGTATTGATGCCGGCGCCGAGGTCGACGAGAACGCGACGGTGGGTGACGGGACGACCGTCTGGGGCCTGGCCCACATACGGGAGGACGCGGTGGTGGGCCGTGGCTGCACCATCGGCCGCGGTGTCTACATCGGTCCCGGGGCGACGATCGGGGACCACTGCAAGGTCCAGAACCACGCCTTGGTCTACGAGCCCGCCCAGGTGGAGGACGGGGTGTTCATCGGCCCCGCCGCAGTGCTCACCAACGACCCGCATCCGCGCGCCCTCACCCCTGACGGCGTCGCGAAGGGACCGCAGGACTGGACGCCGGTCGGGGTGACCGTCCGGCACGGCGCCTCGATCGGCGCCCGGGCGGTGTGCGTGGCTCCCGTGACCGTCGGACGCTGGGCCCTGGTCGCCGCTGGCTCCGTGGTGACCCGTGACGTGCCGGACTACGCCCTGGTGGCGGGCTCGCCGGCCCGCCGGGTCAAGTGGGTGGGGCGCGCCGGCGTACCTCTGGAGGGCAAGGGGGACGGCCGCTTCCGCTGCCCGGTCACGGGCGAGGGGTACACCGAGACCACCACGGACGCGACGGCCCCGGTGGGGGCGGTTGTGCTGCACAGGGACGATGACCTCTCGTGACGGGGGCGTGCGTGGGCACTGTCAGGACAGCGAGTTCAGGCAGGCCAGGAGGGTGCGGCCCTGCACGCTGACGTATTGGTCGTGCCGCAGCAGCGCGTTCAGCTGCGGCACGCTGAACCACGCGAAATCCGGTGGCGGGCGCTCGGGCAGGCCGTCGTCCGCCTCGACGATCAGGTGACGGGAGACCGCGTTCAGGAACCGTCCGCCTTCCTCCGACAGGACGGTGTCGTACAGGACTCTGGCCGGATCGGCGTTCAGAACGTAGTCGAGCAGCGGCGGCCGGTCGGCGGGGTCGTAGTTCTCCGGCACGCACTGCACGGTGGGGCCGAGTTCAACCGCGCTCCGGAAGCCGGGCTCCGCGCGTGCCCGCATCAGCACGTGCGGCACTCCGCCCGCCCGCCGCACGACCGACGCGACCACGCCCGGCCCACGCGGCGCGAACAGCGGCTGGTGCCAGCCGGACACCTCCCGGTTGCCGGCCCGGACGGAGACGGCCACCACCCCGAAGTAGCGGCCGTCCTCCCGGGCGATCTCCGTCGGGCCGCGGTGCCAGCCCTCCGACTCGGTGTCGCGCAGCGGAATCCTGGTGACGTCGATCTCACGTTCACTGCGCTGCCCGGTGAGCCAGCCCATCAGCTCAGCGGTCGGCATCAGGGCGCCGGCCTCCTGCCCCGCACGAGGCAGCAGGGGGGCGAGACAGGACAGCGCCGAACGCGCATCCATGTTGACCAGATTGTCCCGCTTGAGCAGGTCGTTGATCTGCCCCAGGGTGAGCCAGCAGAAGTCGTCGGCCGGCGGGACCTCGGTCTGCGCGTCGACCTCCACGATCATGTTGCGGTTGCACTTGCGGTAGAACCAGGTGCCGTGCTCGGACTGCAGGACGTCGGTGACCACCCGGCCCCGGCCCGGCCCCGCGAAGTACTCCAAGTACCGGACCCGCGCTCCTCGGTGCACTCCCGTGAAGTTGCTGCGCGTGGCCTGCACGGTGGGCGACAGCTGGAGCAGGTTCGGATTGCCGGGCTCCATCTTCGCCTGCATCAGGAAGTGCGGCACCCCGTCGAAATCCTTCATCAGGATGCCGAGGATGCCGATCTCGGGCTGCCGGATGATGGGCTGCCGCCACTGGCGCACCGGGCCGTCGGCGGACCGTACCGCCAGCCCCTCGACGCTGAAGAATCGCCCGCTGCGGTGCACCAGGTTGCCCGTGGCGTCGTCGAAGCTCCAGCCCTCCGCCGCTGCGAAGGGGACCTGCTCAACCCGGAAGGGGTGCGCCTCCCGGCGCTCGTCGAACCACGCGTCGAACGCGTCCAGAGGCAGCAGGACTCCCCGCCGTTCACGCTCCGAGGCCGCCAGCCGGCCCGGCAGTGCGGCGTCCTCGCAGTTGTGCAGCAGCCCGTCCGGGTGCGCCAGAACCGCCGTCACGCCGCCGCTCCCCGGTCCGCGGTGGCCTGATCCCACCGGTCGGGGTGCGCGCGGTACCACGCCACTGTCTCGCCGAGGCCTTGCTCGAAGTCCACGGCCGGGGCGTAGCCGAGTTCGTCGCGGATCTTGCTGTCGTCCAGCGAGTAGCGCAGGTCGTGACCTTTGCGGTCGGTCACGTGGCGCACCATCTCCGCCGTGGCGCCCGTCAGTTCGAGCAGCAGTTCGGTTATCTGACGGTTGGTCCGCTCGCCGCCGCCACCTATGTTGTAGATCTCGCCGCCGCGCCCCTTGCTGAGGACGAGGTGGACGGCCTCGCAGTGGTCGGTGACGTGCAGCCATTCGCGGACGTGGGAGCCGTCCCCGTACAGCGGCACGGTCTCGCCGTTGAGCAGCCTGGTGGTGAAGAGCGGGATGAGCTTCTCGACGTGCTGGTAGGGGCCGTAGTTGTTGGAGCAGCGGGTGATCGACACGTCGAGGCCGTGGGTGCGCGCGTAGGAGCGGGCCATCAGGTCGCTTCCGGCCTTGGACGCGGCGTAGGGCGAGTTGGGGGCCAGGGGCCAGTCCTCGGTCCAGGAGCCGGAGGAGATCGAGCCGTACACCTCGTCGGTGGAGATGTGCACCACCCGCTCGACTCCCGTGCGCAGGCACGCCTCCAGCAGGTTCTGCGTGCCGACGACGTTCGTACGGACGAAGACGGACGGGTCCGCGATGGAGCGGTCCACATGCGACTCGGCCGCGAAGTGCAGCACGGCGTCGTGTCCGGGCAGCAGCTCGTGTAACAGGTGCTGGTCGCAGATGTCGCCCTCGACGAACGTCAGCCGCTCGTGGCGGTCGGGCAGATTGGTCCGCTCGCCGGCGTAGGTCAGCTTGTCCAGGACGGTGACGGAGGCGTCCTCGTACCCCGGGTAGCGGCCATCGAGCAGGGCGCGGACGTAGCAGGAGCCGATGAAGCCGGCGCCGCCGGTCACCAGGAGCTTCACGCCGCCACCTCCACCCGGGCGTGGTCCCCGACGATCAGGCGGTGGGAGGCGTCGGCGTCCGCCGACGTGATGCTGGCCTCCCGGCCGATGACCGAGCCGCGGATGGATCTGACGCCCTGCACGGTCGCGCGGTCCAGCACGATCGTGTCGCTGAGCTGGGCCTCGCGCAGCAGGCAGTCCTCGCCGATGGAGGTGTGCGGGCCGATGGAGCTGCCTTCAATCAGCGCACCGGCGCCGACGACCGCAGGGCCGGTGATCCGGGAGCGGACGATGCGGGCGCCCGCCTCCACCACCACCGTCCCGATCAGTTCGCTCTCCGCGTCGACCTCGCCGTCCACGGCAGGCTTGAGCCGGTCGAGGAGTTCGCGGTTGCAGGCCAGGACGTCCTCGATGCGGCCGGCGTCCTTCCAGTAGCCGGTGTAGGTGCGGGCCTGTACATCTGCCCCGCTCGCCACCAGCCACTGGATCGCGTCGGTGATCTCCAGCTCACCGCGGGTACTTGCCTCGACCGCGGCCACGGCCTGGTGGATGACCGGTGTGAAGAAGTAGACACCGACGAGCGCCAGATCGCTGACCGGGTTCTCCGGCTTCTCCACGAGGCGGAGCACACGTCCGGTCCGGTCCACCTCGGCGACGCCGAACTCACGCGGGTCGGCGACCTGGTGGACCACCAGTTGGGCGGCCGGGCGGTGGGCGCGGAACTCACGGGCCATCTCGACGACGCCCTCGGTGAGGAGGTTGTCGCCCAGGTACATGACGAAGTCGTCGTCGCCAAGGAAGTCGCGGGAGATGGCGACGCAGTGCGCGAGGCCGCGCGGAGCGTCCTGCTGGATGTAGGTGAGTCGTACGCCCAGCTCGGAGCCGTCCCCGAGGGCTTCGGCGATCTTCTCGGGGCGGTCTCCGACCACGATGCCGATCTCGGTCACGTCGAGGGACTTGAGCGCCTCGACGACATGAACCAGGACTGGCTTGTTGGCGAGCGGGATCAGTTGCTTGGGCGTGGAGTGGCTGAACGGCCTCAGCCGCAGCCCCATACCTCCGGACAACACCAGCGCTTTCACCGGTGACTCCTTCTCAGAGGGTCGTGAGGACGTCGCGCAGGGCACCGATCACGGTGCTCTGGAGGTCCGCGGGCAGCGACGGGTACATGGGCAGCGAGAAGATCTCCTGGGCCAGCTGCTCGGTGACCGGGAGGGACCCCTTGCCGTATCCGAGGTGTGCGAAGCCGGTCATGGTGTGCACAGGCCAGGGGTAGCTGATGTTGAGCGAGATGTCGTGCTCGTTCTTGAGCCGCTCGATGATCTGGTCACGCTGGGGGTGCCGGACCACGTACACGTAGTAGACGTGGTCGTTCCCGGGGCTGACCTGGGGCAGGAGCAGGCCGCCGGGGCCTGAGAGGTCGGCCAGCTCCTCCTCGTAGCGATGGGCGACGGCACGGCGCCCCTCGACGTAGGTGTCCAGGCGGGTGAGCTTCCGCCGCAGGATCTCCGCCTGCACCTCGTCCAGACGGCTGTTGTGGCCGGGGGTCTGGACGACGTAGTAGACCTTGTCCATCCCGTAGTAGCGGAGCCTCCGCAGAGCCGCGTCCACCTCTCCGTCGTCGGTGAGGACCGCGCCGCCGTCCCCGTAAGCGCCCAGGACCTTGGTCGGGTAGAAGGAGAAGGCGGCCGCGTCCCCCATCGATCCGGCGGCCCTGCCGTGGTGGTGGGCGCCGTGTGCCTGCGCGCAGTCCTCGACGAGGGCGAGGCCGTGCTCGGCGGCGAGGGCCTCCAGGGGGGCCATGTCCACGCACTGGCCGTACAGGTGCACCGGCAGCAGGGCTTTGGTGCGGGGGGTGACGGCTGCGGCGACCTGGTCCGTGTCCATCAGGAAGTCGTCGGCCCTGACATCGACGAAGACGGGGGTGGCGCCGACTCCGTCGATGGCGAGGACGGTGGGGGCCGCCGTGTTGGACACGGTGATCACCTCGTCTCCGGGGCCCACACCGACCGCCTGGAGGGCCAGCTTGACCGCATTGGTGCCGTTGTCCACGCCGACGCAGTGGCGTACGCCGTGATACGCGGCGAACTCCTCCTCGAAGCCGCGGACACTCGCGCCCAGCACCAGCTGGCCCGAGCTGAAGACTGTCTCGACCGCGTCGAGGATGTCCTTGCGTTCCTGGTCGTACTCCGGCAGATAGTCCCAGACATACGTGGTCATGGGTGGTTCAGCCTCCAAGCCGTGGTGAAAGGTTGACTTTCGTGAACGGTGCTCTCAGGCCGCCGCGTTGCCCCAGTCCTCGATGAGGTCGCAGGCCGTCTCGACGCCCCGGTCGGCGCGCACGCGCTCACCGGTCGCAGCGGCTCTCCCGGCCAGTCCGGGGTCGCCGACGACGGCGGCTACGGCCTCCCGCAGCCTCTCGGGCGTCATCTTCTGGAACGGCACCGGCGGGACGGACAGGCCGAGTTCGGCGAGCCGGTCCGCCCAGTACGGGCCGTCCGCCCAGCACGGCAGAGTCAGATGCGGCACTCCGGCGCGCAGCACGTCGGCCGTCGTACCGAACGAGGCCCCGTGGATGACGGCGGCCACCTTCGGGAAGAGCCAGCCGTAGTCGACCTCCTGGACCCGGAACACGTCGTCGGATGCCGTACCTTCCGGACCACCGACCACGATGAGCCGTCGACCGGCACCACGCACCGCGTCGCGTACGAGAGCGAAGGTCTCCTCGCCGTACACCGGCCAGGCACTGCCGAGCGCCAGTACCAGCGGCTTCGAGCCGCTGTCGACGAAGTCCGCCAGACCGGCGGGAGGTTCCTCGTCCGGGCGCTCCCGGACCCAGTACCCGGTGACGTGCGCATGTGCGGGCCAGTCGGCCGGCGGGGGCATGAAGGCCGGGCTGTAGGGATAGAGGATGGGCTGCTCGACGCCGAGCCGGCCGACGGGCGACTTCTTCACGGGCGGCAGACCGCGGCGGGCGCGGACCACGTTCACCGCCGGACGCTGCCAGGCCCACTCCATCTGCGCGGACAGGGTGTGGGTGAGCTTGGTGTACGCCCGCCCCAGCGGCAGATCCGGGGTCTTGTACGCGCGGAACTCACTCGTCTCCGTGATCGGCCACCAGGAGACGGTGCCCCAGGGGAGGCCGGGGCCGGCGTAGCCGCAGCCGCGCGCGATCAGGGAAGTAAGGAGGAAGTCGGCGCCCTCCGCGGCCTCCTGCATCTTCTCCAGGGAGTTCGCGACCTCGTCCGTGGTGGGCCGTTCCATCGCCATCGCCGTACGTATCGACGACGAGCTCTTACGGATCGCCTTGATGACGGCGGGCGCCGCGAAATAGTCGGCGCTGTTGCCGGGTATCTCCCGGAAGTCCAGGCCCGCCTGTTCCACCATCGACTTGAAGTCCACCGACGTGGCCACGGACACCTCGTGCCCGCGGTCGCGCAGCCCGATCCCCAGCGCCACGAAAGGATGGACGTCGCCTCGCGTCCCGAACGTCTGCAATGAAACCTTCATCGGACCCTCTGCAAGTTCTTCTGGTACCACTGGACTGTGTCGGCTATGCCGCTCTTCAGCGATCTCGGGGTGAAATCGACCACGCTGTGGAATCTTTCGAGGTCGAGAGCCCTGCGGGCAGCTCCCACGGGCTTGTCCGGGTCGAAACGGACCCCATTCGTCCGCCCGGTGGCCTCAGCCAGGAGATAGGCCAGATCGCGGATGGAAACGGACTCCTGCGTACCGATGTTGAGAGTCTCGTACACCCCCGACTGCACCATACACAAAATCGCGCGCACGAGATCGCTCACGTGTATGAACGTTCGGGTTTGGCTGCCGTCGCCCCAGATCTCGACGTCCTCCCCGGACGCCAGCTTCATCAGCATGTTCGGTATGACGTGATTGGTGGCTGTGCCGAAATCATCCCGCGGGCCGTACACATTGGTGGGGCGAGGCGTGTAGATCCTCATGCCGAACTGTTCGCGGTAGAGAGCCGCCGCCACCTCTGTGAACATCTTGGACATTCGGTAGCCATTCGGAGAGAACTCCATATGGCGACGATGGTCGTCCTCCTCCCGCATGGGCTTCTCGCTCTCGTACGAGTAGATCTCGGCCGAGCTGATGAGCACCACGTCCCGCATTTCGCAGTATCGGGCCAGCTTCAGCACATTGGAGACCATGCGGATGTTTTCGTCGAACATCCGGCCCGATTGCTCCAGTAGGAATTGCATGTTTCCGTCGAGAGTGGCGCAGTTGATGACGGCGTCGATACGGGGCACCGTCTCGGCGGCGACCAGCAACGCGTCGTAGTCGAGGATGTCGGCACACATGGTCGACAGCGCCTCCGAGACGGGGAACTCGGCCCGCACCTCCGGCTTGTCGCGGCGGTACACGCACAGGACTCTTGCGCCCCGGCCGAGCAGCGCCTCGACGACGTGCGAGCCTATGAAGCCGAGCCCGCCGGTGACCAGGACCGTCCGGTCGGCCCAGTAGTCCGGTGCCATGTCAGCGTCGCCCCAGGTACGCCTCGATCTCGTCGGCACCCCGGCTCGCACCGCCTGCCGCACGGACCCGCTCCGCCGTGGCGGCCACCCGCTGCCGGATCTCCGGGTCCTCGGCTGCCTTGAGCACGGCCTCGCGAAGGGCCTCGGGGGTGGCCTCCTGCCGGGCGATCCGGACACCGAGGCCCAGGTCCGCGATCCGGCGCGCGGTGAAGTCCAGCTCCACCGACTGCGGGACGGCCACCAGGGGCGTTCCGGCGGCGAGCGACTCCATCGTGCTGCGGATGCCCGCGTGCGTCACGAAGACCTGGGCGTGCTCCAGCACGGCGAGCTGCGGCACCTGCCGGTGTACCTCGAAGTTGCGGGGCAGGTCACCGAGGTCCGCCGGGTCGACGTGGTCGCCGGTCGCCATGACCACGTGCCAGGGCAGGTCCGCGAACGCCTCGGCGCATGCCCGGTAGAAGTCCGGTCGCTCGTTGAACAGGGTCCCGAGTGCGATCAGCAGCACGGGCGAGCCGTCCTGCGGCGGGGTCCACGCCGGCCGGGCCGCGGAGTCCGGGAGGCTCGGACCGACGAACACGTACCGGTCGTCGAAGGTCTCGACGGCGGGCTGGAAGTCCGCGGCGACACAGACCAGGTTGAGGTCCTCCGACGCCGCGAGGAAGTCACCGGGGCCCGGTGCGGGCAGACCGTGACCGGCCCTGAACTCGACGAGTTTCATACCGAACTCGACCAGCGCAGGATGCTGCGGGTCGATGGCGGGGAATTCCTCCGAAAGTGCCTGCAGTACGGAGAAGTGCTCGTTCGACGCGAGCAGGGGAATGATCTGCGCGGCCGGCTTCCCCCATTTTTCGGAGAGAGCCCGGGCCCCGAAGTTCATGAGCGTGTCGTACAGCACGAGATCGGGCAGATCAGCGGCGAGCTCACGCTCGGCTGCGGTCGCGACCGCGATGTTCTCCCGAAGAAGCTGGAGCGGTCCCTCCACCATCTCCTCGGCCGATATCTCCGCCGCCACACTGCGATTGGCGGGCCAGACCGACTCGTACGGGACGGCCTTGGCTCCCGCTGCCGAAACCGCTCCCGCGAACTGGTCCGTCGTGACGTAAGTGATCCGGTGTCCTCGGCCCAACAAGTCGGCGACCACCGCGAGTGTGGGATTCACATGCCCCTGGTACGGGGCACCGAAAACAGCTATGTGCTTCTTCAATGGAAGAACTCCAGTTCACCATGCACGAACGAAAAAGGAGAGTATTTCTGAACTACCTGTCGATGCCTGTCGGAAGCCTCAGGCTATTTCATCGATCCATTTCTCGACAATGCCTGCCGTGATTTCGGCGTGCTCTTCCACGATGCCGAAGTGGTCACTCGCCACTTCCCTGGCAGTGTGGTCCAGCTTCCAGTCGATGTGCAGCACGTGTGCGTCTTCCGGGGCTCCCGACGAGGACGGCATCGCCTCGGTGGCACGAACCAGCAGAGTGGGCGTCTTGATGGGTTCAGGCCGCCAGGCACCGAGAATCCGGTGATATCCGCCCATGGCGCTGAGCCGGGTGTCGTTCATGATTCCGCCGCCCAGTTTCGCCTCGCGGTCGAAGACCACACCCAGCATCGCCACCCCGACCTCGTTGTTGGCCTCGTCGTCATCCGGCCAGGGCACGTCGAGCAGCACCAGGCCCCTGGGCGGGGTTCCGAGGCTCTCCAGATGTGCCGTGACGGCGTGGGCGATCTGGCCGCCGGCTGAGTGGCCCACCAAGACGAACGGATCGTCGCCGGAGGACCGCAGCAGCACTTGGGCGTGGAGCGCGACGAGCGCCTCCATGTCGGCGGGAATGCTCTCGCCGTCCACATACCCGGGCTGCGGCACCACCGTCACGTCACGCCGGTCGCGGAAGTGTTCGGCGAGACGGGCGTACTGCTGAGGGCCGGCCGTCGCCACAACGGCCGGGAGGCAGAAAAGCCTGGGACGCGCCTCCCCCACGGCCAGCCGCACCGGCTCCGGAAGGTGCTCGGCGGCCGTCGCGCTGTCGAAAGCGTGCCGAAGGCCCGACGCGGCCATGATCAGCTCGTTACCCGCTGAGTGCTGCCCGGCGGCGTGCGCCTGCCGGAACATCGCCTCGATGGCTCCGGCTCCGTCCTCGCTCGTGCCCGTTGTGCCGGCGGTTCGCGGGCCGTCGGAGGTGTCGGAGGCACCGGCGCCGGTCAGTTGCTTCCGCAGGTAGGCGACGGCGGACGTCGGATTCGTGTACTCGAAGAGAAACCCCGTCGGCAGGCGGAGCCCGGTCCGCGCACCGAGCCTGTTGCGCAGGTCCACCGACATGAGCGAGTTGAAGCCCTGCTCGAAGAATCCACGGTGGAGCTCAACGGTCTCGGGCGCGGTGTGCCCCAGGACCACGGCTGTCTCGGCACGCATCAGGTCGGACAGAACACGGATCTGTTCCGCCTCCTCGAGCCCGGCCAGCCGCCGCCGGAGGTCCGGTTCACCGGTCGCACCGGCCGATACTGCGGTACGCCGGGTCGCGCCCCGGCGCGCGGCCGGCCGTCCGGACCTCTCCTCGGAGCCCAGGACGTCACCCCTGGGTTCGACGGCGTCCGCCGGGGTCAGCGCGAGCGCATCGACCGATGCCACAGGGACACCGGTCATGTCAGCGAGGGCGGCCGAGTACACACCTGGCCGTCCGGTGGCGCTGATCCGGACACGTAGCGTCGCGGCACCGACGGCATGCAGTGAGACGCCCTGCCAGGACGAGGGAAGCCACGACCGGTCTGTGTCCTCCCCTGCGTTGGCAAGGACCCGAGCGGCGTCCAAGGCAGCGTCGAGCAGCGCCGGATGCAGGCCGTAGCGTGCCGCTTCCCCTTGCTGGTCGCCGGCTTCGGGCAGGCTCACCTCGGCGAACATGTCGCCGTCGGCCCCCTGCCAAAGGCCGTCGAGGTCCTCGGCCTCCACCGCGGTGGCTCCCGCCGGCGGCCAGGACACCAGGTCCCAGGCCGGCACAGCCTCGTCACCACTGGCCAGCACCCCTGTGGCATGGCACACCCACGGGGCATCGGAAGGGCCTGCTTCCGTCCGTGAGTGGACGCTGAACTTGCGGCGCCCCGTCCGATCCGGCTCCGCCGCCCTCACCCGGAGCTGGACACCGCCCTGCGCGGACAGCATGAGCGGTGCACGGACCGTCAGCTCGTCCACGACATTGCAGCCGACGTCGTCGCCCGCCCGCAGGGCCATTTCCACGAACGCCGTCACCGGCAGCACGGCCCCCCCGTCCCCGTCCTGCCGGGGCAGCCACCTGTGCGCCTGCGCCGACAGCCGCCCGGTGAGCACGATGCCGTCGGAGCCGGGCAGCTCGATCGCGGCCCCGAGGAAGGGGTGGTCTGCGGACAGCAGACCCACCGAGGCCATGTCACCAGTGACGGCGGCGCCGCTCTCCAGCCAGTAGCGGCGGCGTTGGAAGGCATACGTCGGCAGATCCACCCATGACGCACCCGTCCCCACGAACGCCTGAGACCAGTCCACCTCCACACCCTGCACCCACGCCTCGGCCAACGACGTGAAGAACCGGTCCAGGCCCCCGTCATCACGACGCAACGTCCCCACCACGACCGCAGCGTCCGCCTGCTCCTGCACACTCATCACCAGCACCGGATGCGCACTGACCTCGACGAA
>NZ_JBSFDD010000032.1:0-97042 GCF_053593715.1 Streptomyces sp. NPDC002125
AGCAGCCTCGGCTACCTCAGCCCCGCCGAGTACGAGACCGCACTCGCAGCCTGACCACCACACCAAAGGTGTCCGTCAAAGCGGAACAAGCTCAGAAGTAAGCATAGCTGAAATAGCCCCCACCCTGCGGTTTTCCGCGGGGCGGGGGGCTATGTGGTGCGCTGGAACGTCTGTAGGCCCGCAAATTGCCCAACAGGCCCTCAGACGTGCGAGATCCAGCGGCGGATGCGGGTGCCGAGGACGCGGGCAACCAGCGAAGCGCGGCACTCACCCGCGTCGCCGGCCGGTGTGGGCCTCAATGAGCCGCACGGCCATCTCGTGTCGTGACTGGAAGGCAAGGTGTCTCGGGGTAAGCCCTTCGCGCGAGGCGCGTTCAGGGTCAGCCCCATAGGCGAGAAGGACCGCAGTCGCGGCAGCATGCAGCGGCGCTCCGGTCTGGACTGCGCCGTCTGCTTCGCTGTCGATGGCCCGGAGCAAAGGGGTCCAGCCGCTGTAATCGTCGAGCTCGTTCGGGTCGGCACCCGCGTCCAGAAGACGCGTCAGCTCCGCGAGGTCGTCCGACTCCACCGCCAGGTGCACGGCGGACATCTCGTAGCGCTCAACTGCGGAGTTCGTCACGCCTGCGATTCAACCAGCCCGGCGTGCCCGCCCCGGAGAGAAGCAGCGGGGAGGCACGGTGCGCGGTCGGCTCTGGCGGGGCCTGTTGCTGGCCATCGACAAAGCCCGGTCGTCGGTTAGGTCCCGGACAAAATCTCCGGACCGCCCCCGTACAGGCCGGGGATGCAACCATTCTTTTCAGGGCTGGAGCCCCCGGAGCCGACCGCGCGGTTGCGACCCTAGGGGATGGCACTGACATTGATGCTGATACTCAGTTTCCGGTGGTCGTGGCTCGGGCACTGACTGACGTCCTGCTGGGCTGTCTTCAAGTTGTTCTGTCCGACCGCCGGGATCTGTTCTCATGGCTCCGGCCGGGCGGAACATGACCTGATAGGAGCTTGGTCAGAAGCCCCCCATCGTGGAGGCTCATCGCACCAGCGCGCGGTCATGTGGCCCTCCACGCAAGCGGGTTCGGGGAGCGGGGCCGCAGTGCCGCTCATCCCGCCCGGCAGGGCGTGGTCCCCTCCCTCGGCGGCACCCACTAACGTGACCTCCACACCCGCCCGTTACCCAGGTACACACCCCCGACGGTACGGGGCCGGCAGGGCGTGGAGAGCAAGGAGATCGGGGAGAACGATCATGGGCGAGTCTCTGAGGACCTTCGTCGGCGGCACCGAGGTCGAGGTGCCCAACAGCATTCCGGCGATCCGCGCCGCGCTCCCCGAGGAGAGACGCGAGGAGTTCGACCAGGCGATCAACGAGGCCGGGGTGCACGAGATCCAGGCCGTGATGCGCCACTGGATGCTCGAGTCCGTACCCGACCCCGAGGCCGAGCAGATCCTGGACCGGCTGGCGCAGGACGAGGCCGAGAGGCGGAACGTCGCTTGAGTTTCCGCATCTCCTACGCACCGCCCGCCGACGACACCCTGGCCAAGATGCGCGACGGCGACTCGTTCCGGGACGAGATGGCGCGCACCCTGGGTCTGGACCCCTACGGACACGCCTCGACCGCCGTCAAGCTCGAACGCGACCGGCGCGAGGCGACCGTGGCCGGGGCCATCGTCCTCTACTACGTCTCCGGGACCGTGCTGACGGTCACCGTCGTGAGGCTCGTACCGCTGCCGTGAGCCGGGGCCTGACGGAGGCTCGTACCGCTGCCGTGAGGCGGGGCCTCATCCCAGCCTGACCTGGCGGTCCGTGTCGCCCAGGGATTCCAGCAGGCCGCGCAGATCGCCCGCGACCTGGTCGCGCTGCTCCTCGGTGAGGCCGGACAGCAGGCGGTTCTGGTTCTCGACATGGTCCACCAGCGCGCGGTCGATCAGCTCCCTGCCCGCCGCCGTGAGCGAGACGTGCACGCTGCGGCCGTCCTCCTGGCGACGGGTGCGTACGACGAGTTCACGCTCCTCCAGCCGGTCCAGCCTCTGAGTGATCGCGCCCGACGTGACCATGGCGGACCGCATCAGCTCCACCGGGGTCAGCCGGTGGGGCGCCGGGCTGCGCCGCAGCGTGGCCAGGACGTCGAACGCCGCGGGGTCCAGATCGTGCGCGCCGAACACCGCGCGCTGTTCCGCCTCGACGATCCGGGCCAGCCGCTTGATGCGCCCGAACACGCCCATCGACGAGGAGTCCAGCTCAGGGCACTGCTCCGCCCACTGCGCCAGCACGCGGTCCACATGGTCACTCATGGGCCCAGCATATCTTTAGCTTAGCGTTGAGCTATCTACTTGCTTAGCGCTAAGCAAAAACGCTACGGTCCAGCCATGACCCAGGACTCAGGCTCCCCGGCCGACCGGACCGCGGCCGACTCCGCGCTCACCGCCCTGGCCCCGCTCGTCTGGGGCTCCACCTATCTCGTCACCACCGAATTCCTGCCGCCCGACCGACCGTTACTGGCCGCCACGGTCCGGGCCCTGCCGGCAGGCCTGATCCTGCTCGCCATCGGCCGGACGCTGCCACGCGGAAGCTGGTGGTGGCGTGCCGCCGTCCTCGGCACCCTGAACATCGGCGCCTTCCTCTATCTGCTCTTCGTCGCCGCCTATCACCTGCCCGGCGGAGTGGCCGCCCTGGTGATGGCCGTACAGCCGACGGTCGTCCTCGCCCTGTCGGCGCTGCTGCTGAAGGAGCGGATCACGCTGACGCACGCGGCCGCCTGCGCGCTGGGCATCGTGGGGGTCGGCCTGCTGGCCCTGACGCCCCGCGCGGGTCTGGACGCGGTGGGCGTGGGCGCCGGGCTCCTGGGCGCGGTGAGCATGGCGGCCGGCGTCGTACTCACGAAGCGCTGGGGGCGCCCGCCCGGCGTGGGGCTACTGACGTTCACGGGCTGGCAGTTGAGCTTCGGCGGGATCCTCCTGTTGCCCGTCACCCTGATCGGTGAAGGGCTGCCCGGCTCGGTCGACGGCCGTAACGTCGCCGGCTTCGCCTATCTCGGGCTGATCGGCGCCCTGCTCGCCTACGCGGTGTGGTTCCGGGGCGTGGAGCGGCTGCCGGCGCTGACCGTGTCCGTGCTCGGCTTCGCGTCACCGCTCACCGCGATGGCGCTCGGCTATCTCGTCCTGGACGAGACCCTGTCCCCGGTGCAGCTCGGCGGCGCGCTGATCGTCGTCGTCGCCGTGTTCCTCGCCCGCCCCCGGACGACGAAGGTGCGGGAGCCGTCCCTCCGGCCCCCGCCCCCTCACCGCGTCCGGGTCAGCCGAGCTTCCCGACCTGCGCGTCGATGACCGCGGTGGGCACGTCGAAGTCCGCGTCCGCGCCCGTCTTGCCGAGGTTGAAGGAGAAGAACGTGGCGACCGTTCCGCCCTGGCGCAGGCTCACGAGCTTGAAGGGAGCCACGGCGTCACCCTCACCCATCTGCACCCGCCACGCGAGGGCCTCCTCGCCGCCGGTCACCTTCTCCTCGGTCAGCTTGGTGACCTTCTGCTTCGAACCCTTCATCGTCAGGGTGAAGCCGCCCTCGGCGCACGCCGCGGCGGACTCGCGGAGCTCGGCGAGGCTCTCGGCCGCGCCCCCACCGTCGTACGAGGCGAGGGTGACCAGCGACGAGGTGATGTCGAGCATCCCGGCGAGCGCGTCCTCGGGGTCGGCGGCCTCGTCCTTCTTGGGCTCCTCGACAACCTTGCGCCCGGCGTTGCCGACCGGCTCGCCGCGCTTCACGCCGTAGAAGGCGTGACCGATGGGCTCGCACTCCTTCTTGTCCACCGTGACGTCCTCGGCCTTGCCGATGTCCTCCGGGCCGGTCTTCGTGATCTTGTGGCCCGCGACGTCGCCCTGCTCCAGCGAGGCCTTCTCCAGCTCGGCCGTCGTCAGGGCCTTGACCGCCGCGGGCTTGGCGGAGGAGGAATCCTTGGCTCCCGAGGCGTCGCCGTCGCCCTGGGCGTCGGACTCCGAGCCGCTGCACGCGGTGGCGAGAAGGGTCAGGGACGCCACGGCGGCGGCGAGGGCGGTACGGCGTACGGCGGTGGCGCGCATGGTTCGTTCATCTCTCGGTCCGAAGGAGCAACAGCCCTCCCCCGGTGGGCGATTCAGGCCGGTCGCGGAAGGAGCGTCACAGTGCGACACACTCTACGATCGGACACCAGTCCGATGATCGGCCTGAACGGTCACGGAATGTGAACGTGACTTTACTGTGATCACCTTGTGAAGCGGCTGTGGGACCGGGCCGCCCGCCGGGTGACGAGCCGGAGAGGAGCTGACGCCGTGTCCATCGACTCGACAGCAGCCGTCCTCAGTGCCGTCGGGGTCGAGCCCGGCGAGATCGCCTCCCGCGAAGTGCTCAGCGGAGGCACGTACAACACCGTGACCCGGGTGACCTTGCAGGACGGCAGGGACTGGGTGGTGAAGATCCCCCCCGGACACGGCACCGGGATGGGTTACGAACAGCGGCTGCTGACCAACGAGGTGACGTGCTACGAGGCCGCCGCGGGCCTGGCCGGGGGCGCGCTCCCGGTGGTCGTTCACAGCGAGCTCGACCCCTCGGCCCCTGCCGGCGCGTACGTCGTCATGACCGCGCTCCCCGGGCGCCCCTGGTCCGACATCGCCGGTTCACTGACGGACAGTGAGACACGTGTCCTGCGCAACGGGTTCGGGCGGATCGTCGGGCGGCTGCACGGCGTGACGGGTACCGCCGGCTTCGGGTATCCCGCCGAGCCCTTCGGGCCGCTCGCAGCGACCTGGCGCGAGGCGTTCACCGCGATGACGGATGCCGTACTGGCCGACGCGGAGAGGTACGGCGCGAGGCTGCCGCTGCCCGTGGCCCGGGTGCGCGAGGTGCTCGCGGGGGCGGCGGACGTGCTGGACGAGGTGGTCCGGCCCGCGCTCGTGCACTTCGACCTCTGGCAGGGAAACCTGCTGCTGACCGGCGAGCCGGGTGCCCGGCGCTTCGGCGGGATCATCGACGGCGAGCGGATGTTCTGGGGCGATCCCGTCGCCGACCTCGTCTCCACCACCCTGCTCGGCGACCCGGAGGCGGACACGGACTTCCTCGCCGGTTACGCGTCCACGGCGCCCGAACCCCTGGCGTTCACCCCGTCCGTACGAAGGCGGCTCAACCTCTACCGCAGCTACCTCTACCTGATCATGCTGACTGAGACGGTGCCCCGGGGCACCGACGCGGAGGGCCTGGCCTGGACATGGCGGGAGGTGGCACCGCGTCTCGTCGCGGCGCTCGACGAGGTGGCCTCGGGCGGGGTCTGAGCGCGGCACGTCCGGCGGTGGTGAGGACGGGCGCCGGGTCAAGAGAGGCGGTCAGGACGGGCGCTGGGTCAGATGCGCGAAGGCGTCCAGGTTACGGGTGGACTCGCCGCGCTCCACGCGCCAGGCGTACTCCTTGCGGATCGCGGTCGCGAAGCCCAGTTCCAGCAGCGGGTTGAACGCGCCGTCCGCCGCCTCCAGGACCACGCCCAGCAGCCGGTCGAGTTCGTCGGGCGTGACGACGGACAGGGGGAGTCTGCCGACGAGGTAGATGTCGCCGAGCTGGTCGATCGCGTAACTCACCCCGAAAAGGCGGAGGTTGTGTTCCAGAAGCCAGCGGTGCACGGCCGCGTCGTTCTCGTCGGGGTGGCGGATGACGAACGCGTTGAGGGAGAGGGAGTGCTGTCCGACGAGCAGGGAACACGTCGTGGACAGCTTCCGGGTGCCGGGCAGCTTCACTACGTAGTTGCCGGGCTCGGGGCTCTCCCATTCGAGTTCCGCGTCGTCGAGCGTCGCCTCGATGACCTGCGCCGCTGCTGCTTCCTCGGATACGTCAGCCATGGTGCGAGCGTACGACAACGTGCCCTCCGCCCGGCCGTGGCGGAAACGGACGCGTCCCTTCGCCCCGGCCATGGTGCGAGCGGGCGCGCCCTGCGTCTCAGCCGTGGTGCGAGCGGGCGCGGCGCCGGTGGTCCACCATCGCCGCCGTGTACACATCGGCGGTGGCCGACGCCGCCGTGTCCCAGCCGAACGACTGCGCGTGTGCGGCCGCGGCCTCCCCCATCCGGCCCGCCAGCTCCGCGCTGTCCGCGAACCGGCCGAGCGCCTGTGCGTACGCCTCGGGGTCATGGCCCGGGATCAGGAAACCGCTGACCCCGTCCCGCACCGCGACCGGCAGACCGCCCACCGCAGCCGCGACCACGGGCGTACCCGCCGCCTGGGCCTCTATGGCGACGAGCCCGAAGGACTCGCTGTACGAGGGCATGACCAGCACGGACGCCGCGCGGAACCAGTCGGCCAGCTGGTCCTGCCCGACCGGCGGATGGAACCGTACGACGTCGGCGATGCCCAGCCGTGCCGCCAGCTTCTGCAGCCCCTCCGGCTTGGCGAGCCCGCTGCCGCTCGGGCCGCCGACCACCGGCACGACGATGCGCGAGCGCAGCGAGGGGTCACGGTCCAGGAGGACGCCGACGGCCCGCAGGAGCACGTCCGGGGCCTTCAGCGGCTGGATGCGGCCGGCGAAGAGCGGGATCAGGGCGTCCTGCGGCAGCCCCAGACGGGCACGGGCCGCGGCGCGGCCGTCGGCGGGGCGGAAGCGGTCCAGGTTGACCCCGGGGTGCACGACGGCGACCGACGCCGGGTCGGCGTCGTAGAAGCGGATGAGCTCGTCGGCCTCGCCCGCGGTGTTCGCGATGAGCCGGTCGGCGGCGTGGACGATCTGCGTCTCACCGATGACACGGGCGGCGGGCTCGGGGGTGTCGCCTTCGGCGAGCGCCGCGTTCTTGACCTTCGCCATGGTGTGCATGGCATGGACGAGGGGAACGCCCCACCGCTGGGCGGCGAGCCAGCCGACCTGGCCGGAGAGCCAGTAGTGGGAGTGGACCAGGTCGTAGTAGCCGGGGCGCTGCCCGGCCCAGGCCTGCATCACGCCGTGCGTGAAGGCGCAGAGCTGCGCGGGCAGCTCCTCCTTGGCGAGGCCCTCGTACGGTCCCGCGTCGATGTGGCGGACCAGGACGCCGGGCGCCAGCTCCACCGTCGGGCGCAGACCGCCGGTGGTGGCCCGGGTGAAGATCTCGACCTCGATGCCGATCGCGGCGAGGCGCTTGGCCAGCTCCACGATGTAGACGTTCATGCCACCCGCGTCACCGGTGCCCGGCTGGTGCAGGGGCGAGGTGTGCACGGAGAGCATGGCGACCCGGCGCGGCTTGCGGTGTCCGGAGAAACCGCCGGGGAAGCGGAGACGGGGTGCCGCACGGCTGCTGCCGAGCCGGGAGACGTACTGGCTCACGGGTCCGCTCCTCCTCGCTCAGGGCATGACACGTACAGGGCACACGCGCCCTTCGAAGGGCCAGAACAGCGGAACGCTGCCTTTCATTTCCGCTTTGCCAAATCATTACGTTCCTCCCGGGCGTGCCTGCGGCCCTCCCGCCCGCCCGGCTGATCCGCTTCCGCGCTCCTCGCGAGTACCCTCCTGGGCTTCGCATACGCTCCTGTGCATGCACCAGCGCCCCATCGGCACCGCGACCCGCGGGACCACCAACCCCAACCGGCTGCGCCGCATGGACCGCTGGATCGCCGCCACCCACGGGCCCGCCCTGCGCCGCAGCGACTCCCCCGTCGCGGTCGACCTCGGCTACGGCGCCGCGCCCTGGACCGCCGTGGAACTGCTGGAGCGGCTCCGCACGGTCGAGCCGCGCACGGCGGTGGTGGGCATCGAGATCGACCCCGAGCGGGTCGCGGCGGCGCGGCCGTACGAGCGCGAGGGGCTCACCTTCACGCATGGCGGCTTCGAGATCCCCCTGGCCGGCCGGCCGGCGCTGATCCGGGCCGCGAATGTGCTGCGCCAGTACGACGAGGTCGAGGTCGCCGCGGTCTGGCAGCGGCTGTGCGCGCGGCTGGCGCCCGACGGGCTCCTGGTCGAGGGCACCTGCGACGAGATCGGCCGCCGGCACGTATGGGTCGCGCTCGGCCCCGAGGGCCCGCGCACGGTCACGTTCGCGACCCGGCTCGGCTCCCTGGAACGCCCCTCGGACCTCGCCGAGCGCCTCCCCAAGGCACTGATCCACCGCAACGTGCCGGGCGAACCGGTGCACGCCTTCCTGAGGGACCTCGACCGGGCCTGGGCCACGGCGTCCCCGTACGCCTCGCTCGGCGCACGGCAGCGCTGGATCGCGGCGGTGCGGGCGGTCTCCGCCGACTGGCCGCTGACGGACGACGTACGGCGATGGCGGCAGGGAGAGCTCACGGTGCGGTGGTCCGCGCTGCGCCCGGGGGCGCACTGAGACGGACGGGGGCGCGCCTGAGGCGGACGGGGGCGCGCCGAGACGGACGGGCCTGCGCCGGGGCGCGCCTCACGCCCATCTGGCGCACCTGGGGCCGCCCGCCCGGCGCACGCCCGCGCCACCCGCCCGGCGCACACCGGCGTCGGCCGCCCGCCCCGAATCGGATGCCCGGCCCGGGAACACCTGCGGATCACCGTTCGTCCCCCTGTGTGACGAGACGGGTGACGCGGACCACTGTTGCTTTACGGGGCAACATGGCACGATCGCGTCGTCGGTCAAACGTTACTGACGGTAAGTCACATGTCCGCGATCTGGCTTTCATGGCCTTTCGCCCGAGGGGGAGCTTGTGAACCGACGCCACTGTGCCGCTGCCGCGATCACCCTGGTCTGCGCACTGGCCGTACTCACCGCGCCGGTCCAGGCCATGGCCGCCCCCGTCCCCGAGCCCACCCCGTCGGCCACCTCCCCCGCCGCGCCCGCCACCGGGAAGAAGAGCCTCGAAGAGGTCCGCGAGGAGATCGACACCCTCTACCGCAAGGCCGGTGCCGCCACCGACGCGTACAACCTCGCCCAGGAGCAGGCCGACAAGCAGTCCGGCGAGATCGTCCGGCTGACCAAGGCCATCGCCGACGGCCAGGCGAAGATCGCCGAGTTGAAGGACAGGGCGGGCGCGCAGGCCCGCGAGCAGTACCGCAACGGCGGACTGCCCCCGGGCGCCCAGCTGATGCTGAGCGGCAATCCGGACCTCTTCCTGGACGGCATCGGCCAGGCCAGGCAGAGCCAGCAGGCCACCAAGGGGATGCTGACCGAGCTCACCCAGGCGCAGAGCGACTTGGAGACGTACACCCAGGACGCCAGCCTCAACTGGGAGAAGCTGGAGGCCAACCGCGTCAAGCAGGCCAAGGCGAAGAAGAGCATCAACGCGCAGATAGCGGCGGCGAAGAAGCTCGAATCGGAGCTGGCCGAGGAGGAGCGGGCCAGGCTCCTCCAGCTGGAGAAGGACGCGGCGTCCACGGCACAGGCCGCCTGGCTCTCCTCGGGCGCGCTCAAGGACATCAACCGCGACGCGAGCGCGAGCGGCAAGCAGGCGCTGGCCTTCGCGACGGCCCAGATAGGCAAGCCGTACGTCTGGGGAGCCGAGGGCCCCGGTTCGTACGACTGCTCGGGGCTGACGTCACAGGCCTGGGCCGCCGCGAAGCGGCCGATCCCCCGGACGTCGCAGGAGCAGTGGCGGCAGCTGCCGCGCATCCCGATCCAGGACATGCGCCCCGGCGACCTGATCATCTACCACAGCGACGCCAGCCACGTCGGGATGTACGTCGGCGACGGCCAGATCGTCCACGCCCCCCGGCCGGGACGCCATGTCACGCTGGCGGGTGCGGGTTCGATGCAGATCCTCGGTGTGGTCCGGCCGGACAAGTAGGCGTCCGGGCGCCTGCGCCGGGCTCCGTGACGCGGGCCGCACCCCGCCGCGGGAGCCGGCTCGGCAGATGTGTGCGGGCCGTGTCCGGCGCGTGATGTTTGTCATGACCCCTTGTCCGTTTCGTGCGGACGCATCAGGCCGGATCCGTGGTGGGACGCGGCTTATGGCCGCGCATATGACACAGGATGATCGCCGGGCGCCATTCCGTTCCCCCGCCGTTGACCGCTATCGTCCCGGACGGCGGGTCGTCGATCGTCGTCCCGCCGCGCCCTCGGGGGGAGGGAAGGAAACCCGAACCGATGCCCGTACCCGTACCGCAGCAACGTGCCGTTCCCGCTGCGGAGACCACTCATGGCGCCGGCCTCACACTCCTGGTGATCGAGGACGACCCTGCGGGCACTTTCACCGTTCCCGAGCTGTCGTCCACGACCGGAGCGCGTATCCGCGTCCGCACCGCCCGCAACCTCACCGAGGCCGGCCGGCTGCTCACCGACGACGTCGACTGCATCCTGCTCGACCTCGACCTCGAACTGACCGCCCCGTCCCACGGCGGGCGGACCGAGGGCCGCGAGGAGGGGACCGCGCGGCCGGACGAACTGGCCACGCTGAAGCACGTCCTGCGCATCGCGCCGCAGCACGCCGTCCTCGCGCTCACCGCCGAGGACGACGCCGAGCGGGCCGCCGAGGCCGTACGGGTCGGAGCGCAGGACTACCTCTTCCGGGACGAGCTCGACGGGCGCCTCCTCAGCCGCGCCATCCGGTACGCCGTGGAGCGAAAACGCGCGGACATCGCCCAGCACCAGCTGACCGAGTCCCGGCTGCGCGCCGAGGAGAACGCCCGGCTGGAGCGCGGGCTGCTGCCCACCCCGTTGCTGGACGGCTCCGACCTCGCCTTCGCGGCGCACTACCGGCCCGGCCGCAGCCGCGCGCTGCTCGGCGGGGACTTCTACGACACGGTCCGCACGCCCGACGGCACGGTCCACGCGATGATCGGCGACGTCTGCGGGCACGGCCCGGACGAGGCGGCACTCGGCGTCGAGCTGCGTATCGCGTGGCGGGCGCTGACCCTGGCCGGGCTCTGCGGCGACGACCTGCTCTCCACGCTCCAGCAGGTCCTGGAGCACGAGCGGCAGAGCGAGGAGATCTTCGCGACCCTCTGCACCGTCGACATCGCCCCCGACGGCCGCCGCGCCGGACTGTGCATCGCGGGCCACCCCTCACCGCTGATCGCCCGCCAGGGCCGGGCGGCGCATCTGCTCCCGTACGAGGACGGCGGCCCGGCCCTCGGTCTGCTGCCGCACGCCCGGTGGCCCCGCCGGCAGGTCGACCTCGGCGGCTCCTGGAGCCTGATGATGTACACCGACGGGCTGATCGAAGGCCGCGTCGGGCAGGAGGGCACCCAGCGGCTCGGCCAGGACGGCATGGTCGCCATGGTCAACGGCCGGCTGGACCAGGGACTCGGCGGCGAGGCGCTGCTGGAGGCCGCGGTCACCCAGGTGCAGGAGCTGAACGGCGGCGAGCTGACCGACGACGTGGCGGTCCTCCTGCTGGAACGCGACGAGGCCCAAATACGCCGAAGGGGCGGGAACGCCTCGCGCTCCCGCCCCGGTGCCGCCTCGGCCGTGGGCGCTCAGAGCCCGCCGTTGTAGGGGCCGTACGGTCCGTCGCTGCTGGAGCCTCCGCGCCGGCCGCCGCCCCCGCCCGACACGGCCTTGAGCGCCGGCTTCACGTCCACCATGAAGACGATGGACGCGATCACGCCCGCGATCTGCAGGAACAGGATCGGGATGACGAGGTTCACGAAGACGGTGATCCCGAGGATGATCAGCCAGAAGGACTTCTTCTGCTTGTCAGCGGCCCGGTAGGCGTCCTCGCGCGCTGTCACGGCGAAGACCAGCGCGACCACGGCCAGCACGAGCATGGCGAGGTACAGCAGCTGGAGAAATGAGCCGAAAGCTTCGAGCAACACGGTGAGCACCGCCTAGTCAGTGGATGAGCGCCTCGCGGCCAAGGTACCGGGACAACGACCCGGGCACCCCGAAAGGTGCCCGGCTCCCCGTCCCGGCAATCCCGGAGCCGCGTAGGGCCTCCCGCGCCTACTTCGCGGAGGGCGGGGTGGTCTTCTTCGCCGCGGGCTTCCGCGCGGGCGCCGTCTTCTTCGCCGGGGTGGCGGGCGCGGCCTTGGACTCGGCGGCCTTGGGCGCGGCCTTCTTGGCCGCGGGGGCCACCGGCTTCGCGCCGGGCGCCGGCTTCACGGCGGTCGCGGGCTTGGCGGCCTCGGACTTCTGCTTCGGCACGGACTTCGGCTCGGCCTCCACGACAGCGGCGATCTCCACGATCTCGTCGGCCGTCTCGCCACGCCAGGTCCGCACGGTGTGCTCGCCGCGCTCGGCGACCTTCTCGTACGTCTCCCGGGCGCGCACCGCGTACTCGGCGGCGACGCCGACGCTCCGCAGCGCGAGGTCCTGAGCGCTCTCGCCCAGCTTCTTCAGGTCGGTGTCCAGCGCGCCGAAGACCTCGCTGACCTTCGCCTGCACGGTGGCCTGAGCCTCCTTGGCCTGCGTGGCCACGCGCTCCTGAACCGCCTTGGGGTCGGTGTTGCGCACGGCCTCGATCCGCTCGGGCGCCTCGGCCCGCAGCTGCTCGATCAGAGCCGGGACCTTGCGCGCCTGCTCCACGGCGAGGTCGGCCGTGCCGGCGGCGAAGTAGAGAGGGGTCGGGTCGGTGAGGGTCTTGCGCAGGTCATCGGTGATGGCCATGACTGTGGTCCTCCCGGATCATCAGAAGTCAGTTCAGGGGTGGGTCTGCATCACTGCCGTCGGCCGTACGGGGGCCGCGGGCATCCGGACCGGCACCGTTCGCTTCACCGGCACCGCTTTCCGCGTCGGCATCGATTCTGCTCTCCGCGTCCACGGCACCGTGGGACTCGGGGCCGGTGTCGGGCACGACATCGAAACCGTTCTCCCGGCGGAAGGAGTCGTAGATCTGCAGCAGAACGTTCTTCTGCCGCTCGTTGATCGACGGATCGGCCAATATGACCGCCCGCGTCTCCAGCTCGTCCCGCTCCCGCTCATCGAGAATCCCGGCCCGTACATAGAGCGTCTCGGCCGAGATCCGCAGGGCCTTCGCGACCTGCTGGAGCACCTCGGCACTCGGCTTGCGCAGACCGCGCTCGATCTGGCTGAGATACGGATTGGACACTCCGGCGGCGTCGGCGAGCTGCCGCAGGGAGAGCTGCGCGGTACGCCGCTGCTCACGCAGGTACTCGCCGAGATTGCCGACGTTGAGTGATGCCATGACTCGATACTGCCCCACCCTTGCTAACTTTTGCAAGCGCCTGCTTGCAAAAGTGTTCCACGCCATGGAGCACGGGTGACGGGCCGCGCGGCCCCTCGATGCCGGACCAGCCGCCGGGCCCGGACGAGAGGCGGCAGCCAAACACGTCCCCGTCTCGTCCGGCCTGTACGGCGGCGGTGAGGACGCGGTCTCAACGGAAGGCGGCACCGTTCTCCGACGCCCACTGCTGGAACGATCTGGCCGCCGACCCGGTGACCCGGGAGACGGTGTCGCGCACCTTCAGCAATTCGTCGTTGACGTCCCCGCCCATCAGGTCGAGGACGGCATCCGCGTCCTCGACCCCCATGAAGGAAGCCATCTGCCGGTGGGCTTCCTCCCGGCTGATCTCGATGAGGGCCACCTCCCGCCCCAGCGCCGCGGCGATGGCCGCGACCTGCCGTCGGACCGTGACGCACTCCGGCCCGGTCAGTGCGTACGTCCGCCCCTGGTGGCCCGGTTCGGTCAGCGCCGCACAGGCCACCGCCGCGATGTCCGCAGGGTGGACGGCCGGGAGACCGATGTCCGCATACGGTGCTCTGACCACCCCCTGGTCGCGAATCGACTGCGTCCACCACAGGGTGTTCGAGGCGAACTGCGTCGGCCGCAGTACGGTCCAGGCCATGCCGCTGTCCTTGAGCAACCGCTCAAGGGCTAGCTTCTCGCCGGCCGCGCGCAGGTGCGGATGGCTCTGCACCGTGATCGACGACACGAGCACCACATGCTCCACGCCTGCCTGCCGCGCAGCCGCGAGGATCTCCGCCTCCGCGCCCATGCCCGACAACAGGAACAGGGAGCGCACTCCCTCCAACGCGGCCTTCAGAGAGTCCGCCTGCTTGAGATCGCCCTCGACGGCTTCGATCCCGGCGCCGAACGAAGCCCGTCCCGCATCACGCGTCAGACCTCGAACAGGGGCGGCCCCGGCCGCCTGCAAGTCCCTCAGCAGAGCACTTCCGATGTTCCCGGTCGCGCCGGTCACGAGGATCATCGTCATCTCTTCCTGTCGTCAGCCGGTCATCACGTCCACCGCACGCTAGAACCTCAACCTCGCTCGGGGTCAAGGAATCAGCCCCACCACCTCGGGCCGACGACAGTGCCCCCGTCTCCGCCGCGGCCGGACCCGCGGACCCGCGCACCGCTATCGTCGGGCCCATGATCGTATGGCTCAACGGCACTCACGGGGCGGGCAAGACGACGACCGGTGCGCTCGTGCGGGAACTGATCCCGGATTCACGGGTGTTCGACGCCGAGAAGGTCGGTGAGACGCTCATGGACATCACGCCGGGGCTGCCCTGGACCGGCAACTTCCAGCACTGGCCGCCCTGGAGGCCGCTCGTGGTCGAGACGGCCCGCCATGTGCTCGACTACACCGGCGGCACCCTGGTGATGCCGATGACCGTCCTGGTCGAGCGGTACTGGCGCGAGATCAGCACCGGCCTCGCCGAACACGGTATCCCCGTACGGCACTTCGTCCTCCACGCCGACCAGGACACCCTTCGCGGGCGCATCGAGGGCGACACCGAGCTCGGCCCCTCGGCCTTCCGCCTCGACCATCTCGAACCGTACGCCGAGGCGGCCCGCACCTGGCTGCACGCCGAGGCCGAGGTCGTCGACACCACCCGCCTCACGCCCGCACAGGCCGCCCGGCGGATCGCGGATGCCGTCAAGGGCTGAGTCCGGCGTACGGAAAAGCCGAAGGGCTGAGTCCGGCGTGAGGAAAGCCGGTGGACAGGCGCCGGTCCATCGGCAGACTTGCCGCATGACCTCACCGGACGCCAAAGTTGACCTCCTCTTCTATCTCCAGTCCGCCCGCGACGCCCTGCTGTGGAAGCTCGAAGGGCTCTCGGAGTACGACAGCCGACGCCCCCTGACTCCGACCGGGACCAACCTCCTCGGCCTGGTGAAGCACGTGGCCAGTGTGGAGCTGGGGTACCTCGGCGACACCTTCGGGCGGCCGTCCGGTGAGCACCTGCCCTGGGTCGAGGAGGGGGCCGAGGACAACGCGGACATGTGGGCCACCGCCGACGAGTCGCGGGAGCAGATCGTGGGGCTCTACCACCGGGCCTGGGCGCACTCCGACGCGACGATCGGCGCGCTGGCGCTGGACACGGTCGGCAGGGTGCCGTGGTGGCCGAGCCATCGGGACCAGGTGACGCTGCACCACGCCGTCGTACGCGTGATCGCCGACACGCACCGGCACACCGGGCACGCCGACATCCTCCGGGAGCTCATCGACGGCGCCGTGGGGATGAGCAAGAACAACGACAGCATCCCGCCGGGCGACGCCGCGTCCTGGGAGAGGCACCGGAACAGGGTGGAGCAGGCGGCCCGCGAGGCCGACGGGGGCAGGTGACACCGGGCGTCGGCCGACTATGGTCGGGGCATGGCCATGGACGACATCCGCACGGCGCGGCAGTTCCACGGCGTCGCCGCCGAACGGGCGGGCGTCACGCTGGACGCCGTCGACCCGGATCATCCCGACGCCCGGCACTGCCTGCACTCCTTCTTCGCCGAACTCCAGGAGCGCTTCGACACGGGCTTCGACCCCGCCCGCAGCCTGCTGCCCGACGCGGGTGAACTCCGGCCCCCGCGCGGTGTGTTCCTGGTGGCCAGGCTGAGCGGAGAGCCGGTCGGCTGCGCCGGGCTGAAGCTGCCGGCGGGCGCTCCGGCCGAGGTCAAGCGCATGTGGGTCGCCCCACACGCCAGGAACCTCGGCCTCGCCCGCCGCTTCCTGCACGAACTGGAGGCGCGGGCCGCCGCGCTCGGGCAGGACGTGCTGCGCCTGGACACCAACAGGGCGCTCGACGCGGCGATCCGGCTGTACCACTCCGCGGGCTTCCAGGAGGTGCCCGCCTTCAACGACGAGCCGTACGCCCACCTCTGGTTCGAGAAGCGGATCGGCGGGGAAGCGCCGCCCCTTCACGAGGGCGCCGCGGGCCCCGGGGCGTGTCGGGTCCATGAGTGACCTCCTGCCCCTGCTGGTGACCGTCTGCGCGCTCGGCGCCGTCATGGCCTTCTTCGGATGGCTGGCGTCCCGCGTCCGGCGGCGTGGCGCGGCGGGCGCGGCCATCACCGCGGCGCTGGCCTCCTACGACGAGGCCTTCAGGGTCACCGCGCACGACGCCCACCACGAGATCCGGGCGCAGGCCGACCGCAAGGCGCCCCTGCTCTCGCCCGACCGCCCGTGGGAGTCCGGCCGCGCCGCCGGGCCGTCACCGCAGGAGGGCCCTCGGCGCCGCCGGCCGGGACTGCGCCGCCGCGCCGGACGTCTGTGGCGCGGGCGCCGGGCCGGGGGCTGAAGCCGGGCGGGCGGCGCCGGGACAGAACGGGCTGACGGCCGAGCATGGCCGGGACCCGGACAGGCCCGGGCAGGACCGGCCGAGCAGGACCGGGACCCGGACAGGACCGGCCGAGCGGTGCCCGGGCCCGGGCAGGACCGGCCGCAGGACCCGGCCGCAGGCCCCGTAAAACCGGTCGAACAGCCGACCCGCCGCGCTCTACCCTGACCGCATGCCCCACGCCAAGACCTCGTTCGTCTGTCTGCCCTGCCGGGCCTCGTACAAGCAGCCGTACGACAGGGAGCGGCCGGACCGCGTCTGCCCCCGGTGCGCCGGGGCGCTGATCCATGTCGGGTCCGCCTTCGCGGCTCCCCGGCGGCGGGACACCGCGGCGTGGCGCACCCTCTCGGTGCTGCTGAACGCGGGCGTCCGCTTCCACAAGAGCTGCTGCGGTGGCCCGGGTTACCGCCCGCGCACGCTGCGCGAGGTGAAGGAGCGGATGGCATACGCGGAGTCCTCGGGCGAGCCGTTCGCCCGGGTCCTGGTCCAGTGGCAGCCCTCCCGATAACGTCCCCTTCGGGACGATCCGCCACGGTACGAATTGCTACGCTGGCGGGCATGACCGCCCTGACCCCCGCACGCACCGCGCCCGACCTGTCCTTCCTCCTCGACCACACCAGCCATGTCCTGCGGACCCGGATAGCGGCGGCGCTCGCCGAGATCGGGCTGACCGCGCGCATGCACTGCGTCCTGGTCCACGCCCTGGAGGAGGAGCGGACACAGATCCAGCTCGCGGAGATCGGCGACATGGACAAGACCACGATGGTGGTGACCGTGGACGCTCTGGAGGAGGCGGGGCTCGCCGAGCGGAGGCCCTCCACCCGCGACCGGCGGGCGCGGATCATCGCCGTCACCGAGGAGGGGGCCGTGATCGCCGCGCGGAGCCAGAAGATCGTCGACCAGGTGCACCAGGACGCCCTGGGCTCACTGCCCGACGCCGACCGCGAGGTCCTGCTGCGCGCCCTCGGCCTGCTGGCCACGGACCATCTGGCCACGCCCGTCGAGAACCCGCGTCCGGTACGGCGGGCACGGCAGGGCCAGAGGTAGCCCCGGGCGGCCGGGACAACCGGCCGCGGAAGGTTCGTAAAATATAGTCTGCAACAAAACCATCTGCTACGGTCGCTCCTGTTGAGCCATTCGACAGGAGAAGACCGATGTCCGTTGACGCACCGCGCAATGCCTCAGGCACGTCCGAGCAGACCGGCGCCACCGAACCGAACGCCCGCACCCGCGCTCTCGCCCTCGGGGTGATCGCCGCCGGCATGCTGACGCTCACGCTCGACGGCTCCATCGTGACCGTGGCGATGCCCACCATCCAGCGCGACCTCGGGTTCACCTCCGCCGGGCTCAGCTGGGTGGTCAACGCCTATCTGATCGCCTTCGGCAGCCTGCTCCTGCTCGCCGGCCGGCTGGGTGATCTGCTCGGCCGCACCCGGATGTTCCTCGCCGGGACCGCCGTGTTCACGGTCGCCTCCCTGCTGGCGGGCGCGGCGACGACCCCCGCGATACTCATCGGCGCCCGCTTCCTCCAGGGCGTCGGCAGCGCGATGGCATCCGCCGTCGGCCTGGGCATCCTGATCACCCTGTTCAGCGAGCCCCGCGAACGGGCCAGGGCCATCGGCGTGTTCGCCTTCACCGGGGCGGCGGGCGCGTCCATCGGCCAGGTGCTGGGCGGGCTCCTGACGGACGCGCTCAGCTGGCACTGGATCTTCTTCATCAATCTGCCGATCGGCGTGGTGGCCCTCCTGGTCGCCCGCCGGGTCCTGCCCGCCGACCGGGGCATCGGGCTCGCCGCCGGGGCCGACGTCATCGGGGCCGCGCTCGTCACGGCGGGGCTGATGCTGGGGATCTACACCGTGGTCAAGGTCGAGGAGCACGGCTGGGTCTCCACGCACACGCTCGGCCTCGGGGCCGTCTCCCTCGTGCTCCTCGCCGGCTTCGTCGTCCGCCAGGCCACCGCCCGGACCCCCCTGATGCCCCTGCGCGTCCTGCGCTCCAGGAGCGTCGCCGGGGCCAATCTGGTCCAGGCCCTCATGGTCGCCGCCCTGTTCTCGTTCCAGATCATCGTCGCGCTGCACCTTCAGAACGTCCTCGGATACGGCGCGTCCGCGACCGGCCTCGCCCTGCTCCCCGCGGCCGTCGTCATCGGCAGCGTCTCCCTGGGCGTCTCGGCCCGGCTGAACACCCGCTTCGGCGAGCGCACCGTCCTGCTGTCCGGGATCGCCCTGCTGATCGGCGCCCTCGGCTTCCTCACCCGCATCCCCGTGGACGCCCGATACGCCACCGACGTGCTCCCCGTGATGCTCCTCGCGGCCGGATTCGGGCTCGCGCTCCCCGCGCTGACCTCGCTTGGCATGTCCGGCGCGGGCAAGGACGACGCCGGACTCGCGTCCGGGCTCTTCAACACCACCCAGCAGATCGGCATGGCCATCGGCGTCGCGGTCCTCACCACCCTGGCGGCGGCCCGCACCGACCGGCTGCTCGGCGAGGGCCACAGCCGGGCCGAGGCCCTGACCGGCGGCTACCAGCTCGCCTTCACCATCGGCACCGGCCTGCTCGTCACCGCCTTCGCCGTGGCGTTCCTGGTCCTGCGTCCCGCCCGCCGCACGGAGCCGGCCGAGCTCTGAGGACAGCCCTCAGCCCCGCGCACCGCCGGGGCCGGCCGGGCTCCACCCCCGCTCAGCCAGGCCGGGGCCCTCGGCGAACAGCCCCCGCTCCAGCTGCCCGAAGGCCAGCCCGGCCGCCGCCACCGCGTCGCCGTGGACCTCGTCCGCGCTCTCCCCCTCGTCGATCCGCCGCCAGTTCTCCTCCGCGAGAATCCGCAGTACGACGACGATCTGACCCGCCGCGAGACGCGCCGGGAGCGGACCGGCGGGGTCCAGCGCGCGGGCGAGCGCCGCTTCGGAGCGCCGCTGGTAGGCGAACATGCGGGCGACGAGCGACGGAGTCCCGTACAGCATGCGGAGGTAGGCCAGCACCTGCGGCACGTCGCAGAGCCCGGTCACCGGGTCCCGGCGGTCCAGGCCGTCCAGGAAGTGCCCGCGCAACGCGTCCAGCGGCGTGGTGCCCTCGGCACGCCCGGCGACGACGCGGGCCGACTCGTCCTCGTGGTCGGCGAACCGGTGCAGGACCAGGTCCTCCTTGGCCGGGAAGTACCGGAACAGCGTCGGCTTCGAGATGTCGGCGGCGGCGGCCACCTCGGCCACCGAGACCTTGTCGAAGCCGCGTTCGAGGAACATCGCGATCGCGATCTCGGACACCGCCTCGTAGGTCAACTGCTTCTTGCGTTCACGCAGGCCCGGCTTCGGGGTGCTCATGACGGCGCGCCCTTCCTGATGAGGGCCTCGACCCCGTCGAGCACCCGGTCCAGCCCGAAGACGAACTCGTAGTCGGCGTCGTCGGGCTGGCTCATGATGTCGGTGGCCAGCAGCCTCGACAGCGCGGGGTGGCGTACGGGGTCGACCAGCCGCTTCACGGTCCGCTCCCACTGCGCCATCACCTCCTGGGCCGGTACGCCCTTCGCCTCGACGGCGGCGGCGATGTCGCTCATCAGCAGCGCCTCGTTCCGCACGAAGCCGGAGACCAGCAGGATGACGGAGATCTTGTCACCCTCGCTCAGCCCGCTGTCCTCCAGCGCCTGGAGGCCCTGCTCCCACCAGGCGACCGAATGGGGGCTGGCCGGGGGGCCCGCGATCGGGATGCGCAGGGACCACAGATTGCGGTGGAACATCCGGCGCTGGGCCCACGCCCACTGGCTCAGCCCCTCCCGCCAGCCCGCGCCCTCCTCCAGCGCGGGCAGGGGCGAGGGCTCGCCCATCACCGCCTCCTGCATGAGGACGTACAGCTCCTCCTTGGCGGAGACGTAGCGGTACAGCGACATCGTGGAGGCGCCGAGCTCCTTGGCGACCCGCCCCATCGAGACGGCCGAGATCCCCTCCGACGCGGCGACCGCCACGGCCGCGGCGACGATGCGGTCCAGCGACAGCCCGGGCTTCGGACCCTTCACCGGACGCTCCCGCAGCCCCCACGCGGCCTCGATGCTCGCCGGCAGGCCCGTACCGCCCGCCACGTCGTCGTTCTCCGTCACCCGAAGCCGCCTTCCCCTGTAGTGGCTTGCCACCATCCTAGTTATGCGTAATGCTTACGCAGTAACGCGTACGCCATACGCAAAGGGGGATCACCATGAACGCCGACGTCATGATCGAGGCCCACGCCCTGACCAAGTCCTACGGGAAACCGGGCGCCCGGGTCCGTGTCCTGGACGGTGTCGGGCTTCAGGTCGCACGCGCCGGCATCCACGCGCTGCTCGGCCCCAACGGAGCCGGCAAGACCACGACCGTGCGCATCCTCGCCACGCTCACCCCTCCCGACTCCGGCACGGCGCGCGTCGCCGGGCACGACGTCGTCGCCGACCGGCGCCGGGTCCGCCGTGCGATCAGCCTGACCGGGCAGTTCGCCGCCGTCGACGAGACGCTGACCGGGGAGGAGAACCTGCGGATGATGGCCCGGCTGACCGGCCTGAGCCGCACGCGGGCCAGGCAGCGGGCCGAGGAACTCCTCGTACGCTTCGACCTCACCGACGCGGCACGCCGTCAGGCCCGTACGTACTCCGGGGGCATGCGGCGGCGCCTGGACCTCGCGGCCGGGCTGGTCGGATCGCCCGAGCCCGGCGTCTTCTTCCTCGACGAGCCCACCACCGGGCTCGACCCGCGCAGCCGCCGCGAGCTCTGGCAGGTGGTCCGCGACCTCGCGGGCCGTGGCGCCGCCGTGCTGCTCACCACCCAGTACCTGGAGGAGGCCGATCAGCTCGCCGACCGCATCGCCGTCCTGGACGGGGGCCGGATCGTCGCCGAGGGCACCCCGGACGCCCTGAAGTCACGCGTCGCGGGGCACCGTCTGGACCTCGTGCTCACCGGCCGCGAGGCCTATATGCGGCTCGCCGGCCGCGCCGTCCACCACTCCCCCGAGACGCTCACGCTCGGCATCCCCACCGACGGCAGCGCCGCCCAGGTGCGGGCCCTGCTCGACGAGATCGACCCGCACCGCACCGACGTCTCGCGCTTCTCCCTGCACGGCGCGACCCTCGACGACGTGTTCCTCGCCCTCACCACCGGGACGGAGGCGCCGGCCCATGTCTGACGCACCCGGAGCACTCACCCGCGCCACCGTCCTCACCGGACGCGGCCTGCTCATCAGCCGCCGCAACATCGACGCCGTCATCACCTCGATGATGCTGCCGATCATGCTGATGCTGATCTTCGTCTACTTCTTCGGCGGCGCGATCGACACGGGCGCCGCCCACGACTCGTACGTCATGTACGTCGTCCCGGGCGTCCTGCTGCTCTGCGCCGGCTTCGGCTCGGCCACCACCGCGGTCGCGGTGAGCGAGGATATGAAGGGCGGCATCATCGACCGCTTCCGCTCCCTGGACATCGGCGGAACGCCGGTGCTGGCAGGCCATGTCGTGGCCAGCACCGTGCGCAATCTCGTCTCCACCACGCTGGTCTTCGCCGTCGCCCTGCTCATCGGCTTCCGGCCCGCCGCCACCCCGGCCGGCTGGCTCGCCGTGGGCGCCGTGCTGCTCGCGTACATCGTGGCCCTGTCCTGGCTCTCGGCCGCCATCGGCCTGCTCGCCCGCACCCCGGAGGCGGCCGGAGGATTCACCTTCTTCATGTCGTTCCTGCCCTACCCGAGCAGCGCGTTCGTCCCGGTCGACAGCATGCCCGGCTGGCTCCACGGCTTCGCCGACCACCAGCCGGTCACCCCCGCCATCGAGTCCCTGCGCGGCCTCCTGCTGGACCAGCCGGTGGGCAACGCCCCCTGGATCGCGCTGTCCTGGGCGGCCGGAACCCTGCTGGTGGCGGTGGTCCTGTCGGGCGCGCTGTTCAGGATGCGGACGCGGTGACACCCGCGGACTGCCCGTGGAGCCAACGGGCATAGGCGGCCATCACCCCGCGGAGCGAGGGCACCGGATCGAGACCGAGCGGCACCCGGGCCCTCGACAGCACCTCGCGGACGCGGTGCGCGGTCACCGGGAGCCGGGCCGGGGCGGACCCGGCTCCCGGCTGCTCCAGCGCGATGGCGCCACGGATCACATCGGTGTAGACGGACTGGACGCGCTTGTACGCCAGCAGAGTCGCCAGATCCTCGCGCCACCCCTTCGCGCACTCGGGCCGCACGGCCCCCACCGCGCCTGCCCAGAGCCCGGCGATCCGCCCGGCCTCCTGGGGGGAGTACCGCATCAGGTGCAGATGCGTGGCGAGGTCGTACAGCGGGTCTCCGACCATGGACAGCTCCCAGTCGATGGTCCAGAGGTCGCCCGCCGCGTCCACGATGAGGTTCAGCCGGTGCAGGTCCCCGTGGATCAGCGTGAACGGACGGTCCGTGAGCAGCCGCGCCCTGCGCCTGATGCCGTCCAGGGCCCCTTCCGGCACGCCGAGTTCATGGAACAGCGAGCCGAACCGGTCGACGTGGCGCCGGTGGACCTGGTCCCGTGTGAAGGTGGCCAGGCCGTCCAGGAACGCCCCCGTGTCCCCGTCGGCGGGATGGTCCGCGCGTGCGCAGACGCGCTGCCCGCCGACCGAACCGGCGTCGAGGGCCACCAGCTCCGCGAAGAGCTGACCCAGCTGCCCGGCATGGTGCGCGGAGAGCGCTCCGGCCGGGCCGCGGCCGAGCGTCCGCCCCTCGATGAACCCCTGGAGCAGGACGTGCTCGTCGAGCACGACGATCTCGGGGATCCGGCTGACCCGGCCGCTCAGGTCCAGCAGCAGCCGGTCCTCGGAGAGGAAGCACCTGCGGTCGAACCGGAAGAGCTCGGAGCGCGGTTCGTGCACCTTGCAGCGCAGGGATCTGCCCGGCAGCGGGAAGACGTATGTCTCGCGGTAGTGGCCTCTGAACGGACCCTCGATCAATGTCCCGCCGTACGACTGGCCGGGACGGACGCCCAGATACTCGCGCACGTCCGTCGTGGTGTCGACTGTCACCGCCTGCTCCCTCGACCGTGAAAGGCCGTGCGCGGTCACCGGCCGGTGACCCCCGGGCAGACCCTGCCGCTACCTTCGGGCACCGACCGGCAGCGTTCCCGCTCCCGGCTCCCTCAACTGCACGCGCTGCCGTGCCGTTTCCACAAGACCCCGCAGCGAAGGCACCGTCCAGCCTGCCCCCACGTCCACCAGGGCGCGGCGCTTGTCCTCGGTCACCGCATAGCCAATGAACGGTACACCGACCGCCTTCGCGGCCAGGCAGTCCGCAGGCGAATCCCCGATCATCACGGCCGCCGCCGCGGCCGAACCGGTCGACTCCAGGGCGCGGACCAGGCAGTGGGGGTCCGGCTTGAGCAGCGCGGGATCGGACGTACGCCCGTGGATGTGCTCGTGTGCCAGTGGGGAGGGCTCGTGACGGCCGAGGAACCGGACGACGGCGGCCGGGGAGTTGTTGGTCGTGACCGCCTGCCGCCAGCCACCGGCGTGGAGCGCACCGATCAGGTCGAGCGCGTGCTCCGTCGGGGTCGCACTGGCCGCCGCCTCGACCTCCTCGGCGGTGAGGCAGCGCTCGGCGTGGACCGTCACCGGGCCGTCCCCGTAATGCTTGGCGACCGCCTGGAGCAGGGCCAGGGGGTCGTCGGTCCCGTCGGCGGCCACCCCGGGGTCGCAGCCGAAATCGCGCAGTTCGCGGGCCAGCCGCGCCGCCACTCCCTCGGCCGGGCGGCCGGCGAAGAGCCGGCACAGCGGACCGTCGAAGTCGAGGAGGACGCATTCCGCGGCCGCGAGGACCGAGGACGGGCCGGACATCCGGGCAGCGGAGGGGGCGGCATCGCGCCGGACACTCACGTCAGCGGTTCCTTCGGGAGGGGCGTCACAGGGATGGTCGTGCGGGGCACGGTCAGAACGTCGCCTTCGTCGCGAGGTTGTCCCAGGTGGCGTCGAAGAACTGCCGCGCCGCCCGGACCACTCCCGCCTGCTCGGGGGTCGAGTCGGCCGAGGCCCGGAAGGGGTACAGGGTGGCCCCGGTGCCGTAGGCGTCGTAGGTCGCGACGTCCTCCCCGTCCGGCAGGGTCGCGGTGCCCTCCTCCGGGATGTAGAAGCCCTGGAGCACCACCCGGTTGTTCAGGATGTACAGCTTCATCTGGGGCGCGAAGGGGACCAGCCGGACCTGCACGTCGACCTCCTCCACGATCTTGAGCCGGCGGAGTTCGTACAGGGCGTTCCGCAGCATGGTCACATGGCTGTGCAGGATTCCGCCGAGCCGCGCCCGCACCCGGGGGTCGTCCTCGCCCGACACCTGCCGGGGGATCGCCAGCGCCGTCGACTCGGTGTTGGGGAGCAGCAGCCGCGCGGTGATGCTCCGGGGCGGGCTGATCTCCTTGGCGACGATACGGTCCTTCTGGTCGACGACCCTCGCGGCGAGCGACTCCGTCGTCATCGAGAAGACGTCGAGCCTGACCACGTTGGCCTCGAAGGCCTCGACCAGATACGGCCGCAGAAGCACGGGCGGCACGCGCTCGGAGACCACGGCCCACACATCGCCCTCGGGGCGCGCGGTGGGCGCCGGAACACGAGGGGAGTCCCCCGTCTCGGACGCCACGAAGGACCCGCTGCCCTGCCGGGTGACGATCAGCTCCTCCTTGCGCAGGAGGGACAGCGCCTGGTTCACCGTCGCCCGCGAGACGTTGAAGCGCGCGGCGAGCTCCTCCTGCGTCGGGAGGCGTTCGCCGGGGCGCCGGGCCTCGCTGTTGATCTCCTTGCGCAGCTCGTCGGCGACCCATCGGTACTGGAACGTGGCATCACGCGGGGCAGAACCATGACTTGTCACGCTGCAACCATACAACTACGCGGCGAACAAGGTGAGATGACACGCTGATGCTCTTCACCGAACCTACAACTACCAAACAACCAGACAAGTTTGCGAGGTAGTTACCCGAGGGCATAAGTACGACAAGTCAAACGGGGGACTTGTAAGGGCATTTGTTGTCCGGTCTCTGCGCAGCGTCGCGCACACTCCACCGGTCTCCCCTCACCCAGCGGCGCACCGCGCCGATCCCTCCATCTGGGAAGGAGTGACCGCCATGCCTCTGATCACCCTGGGCCTCGAGCAGATCATTCAGTGGAAGTACGGCGTCATGGGCAGCCTCGGCGTCGCCCTGCTGGGCCTCGGCCTGAAGATGGGCAACTCCAACTGTGCCTGTGCCGGTGCCCTCATCCTGGCCCTGCTCTTCACGCCGACCGACTGACATCGTTTCGCCGGCGGTCCAGGCCGGCGAAACGGTGCCGGGCGGCAGGACGCGCGCCCGCGCCGGCGCCGGGCGGAGCCGCCCGGACCGCGTCTGCCGCACCGGTTCCGCGACGGCCAGGGCGGGAGCGGCCCCGGTGGGCGCCGCGCCGTAGCCCCCATCAGGCTGTTTTCCGCCGAGGTGCGGGCCGTGGCACGGCGTGGAAGATGGGACGAGTGGCACAAAATCATCCCGAACAAGGAGGTATGCCATGCCGGTCTGTACGACGCGTGACGGTGTCGACATCTTCTACAAGGACTGGGGGAACGGCCGCCCCGTCGTCTTCATCCACGGCTGGCCGCTGAACGGCGACGCCTGGCAGGACCAGCTGAAGGCGGTCGCGGACGCCGGATACCGGGGCATCGCCCATGACCGCCGGGGCCACGGCCGCTCCACGCCGGTGTACGACGGCTACGACTTCGACACCTTCGCGGACGACCTGAACGACCTGATCACGCAGCTCGACCTGCGCGACGTGACGCTGGTCGCCCACTCGATGGGCGGCGGCGAGCTGGCCCGCTACATCGGCCGGCACGGCACCGACCGCATCAAGTCCGCCGTCCTGCTCTCGGCCGTCCCGCCGCTGATGCTCCAGGGCCCGGACAACCCGGAAGGCGTGCCCCAGTCGGTCTTCGACGACATCAAGAAGGGCATCCTGACCGAGCGCTCGCAGTTCTGGAAGGACACCGCCGTCGGATTCTTCAGCGCCAACCGGGACGGCAACAAGGTCACCCAGGGCAACAAGGACGCCTTCTGGTACATGGCCATGGCCCAGACCATCGAGGGCGGCGTGGATTGCGTGGACGCCTTCGCGTCGACGGACTTCCACGAGGACCTGAAGAAGTTCGACATCCCCACGCTCGTCGTGCACGGCGACGACGACCAGGTGGTGCCGATCGACGCCACCGGCCGCAAGTCCGCGAAGATCATCCCGAACGCGACCCTCAAGGTGTACGAGGGCGGCTCGCACGGCATCGCGCTCGTCCCGGGCGACAAGGAGAAGTTCAACAAGGATCTCCTGGACTTCCTCAAGAAGTGACACCGCGGGAAGCGGCCCGCGGTCTGTCGGACGATCCCGCTCCGACACGGCGTCGACATGAGAGGGACAGATCGTGGGCAACTTCTCCCCGGGCTTCCAGGGCCGCACGCACCGGTTCGAGGGCAGGCTGCCCCCCGGTCAGTATCCGACCGAGTCGTTCCCCGTCCTCTCGGCCGGTCCCACTCCGCACGTGCCCACGGACACGTGGGAGTTCACCGTCACCACGGAGACCGGACGGAAGCACATCTGGGACTGGGAACAGATGAAGGACCTGCCCCAGGAGGAGTTCACGGTCGACATCCACTGCGTCACGCGGTGGTCGAAGTTCGACACCTCCTGGCGCGGGGTATCCATGGACACGTTGCTCGCGGACGTCGAGACGACCGCGGACTTCGCCCTCGTCCGGAGCGAAGGCGGCTACACCACCAACCTGCCGCTGGAGGACCTCCAGGACGGCAAGGCCTGGCTCGTCCACACCTTCGACGGCTACGACCTGTCGCCCGAACACGGCGGTCCCGTCCGGCTGCTGGTGCCGCACCTGTACTTCTGGAAGTCCGCCAAGTGGGTGAAGGGCCTCACCCTGACACCCGGGAACGAACCGGGATTCTGGGAGTCGGTGGGCTACCACGAGTACGGCGACCCCTGGCGCGAGCAGCGCACCTGGAGCGACTGACCATGAGCACGTGGACGCCCGCCCGGCTCGTGGGCCGCGAGGACCAGTCCGCGACCGGCCGCACCCTGTACCTCGACGTACCCCGCTGGCCCGGGCACCTGGCCGGCCAGCACGTGGATGTGCGCCTCACCGCGGACGACGGCTACCACGCCGTACGCAGCTACTCCCTGGCCGCCCCGGCCGAGGGCTCCCGGATCGAGCTCGGCGTGCAGTCCGTACCGGGCGGCGAGGTCTCCCCGTACCTCGCCGACGACCTCCCCCTGAACGCCGAGGTGGAGGTCAGAGGGCCCCTGGGGGGCTGGTTCGTGTGGCGGCCGGACACGGACGGCGCGGTGCTCCTGGTCGCCGGCGGCTGCGGCATAGTGCCGCTGATGGCGATGATCCGGGCCCACCGGAACCACTCGACGGCACCCATGCACCTGGTCTACTCGGTTCGCGACCCCGGCCAGATCTGGTACCGCGAGGAACTCACCGGCACCGGTCTCGGCACGACCGTGCACCTCGTCCACACCCGGCAGGCCCCGCCCGGTTCGTCCCGTCCCCCGGGCCGGGTCACCGCCTCCGACCTGGCGCTGCCCACCGGAGCCGACAACACGCCCGAGTGCTTCGTGTGCGGGCCGACCGGCTTCGTGGAACACGCCGCCGGACTGCTGACCGACGCGGGCCACCCGCCCGGGCGCATCCGCACAGAACGCTTCGGCTGACCGACCCGACCGCCAAGGAGGCACCCGTGCCGGACACCCCGTTCAGCTCGCACCGAGACGGCAACGCCCTGGCAGGCCCGCTGTCGCAGATCTTTGCCGTCGACCCGACCACGGCCTGGCGGCGCTGCCCCGACTGCGGGCTGACCGGCTCCCTCGCGCAGTTGCACGTCTACGGTCCTGAACCCGGCCTGACCGGACGCTGCCCCGGCTGCGCGGCCGTCGCCCTGCGCCTGGTCGAGCAGCCCGGCCATCTGTGGCTGCAGATGGGCGGTGGCGCGGGCGCGTTCAGGTTCCCGCGCCTCTGAGCCACAGCCGGGGATCGTGCCCGCGCCTCTGAGCCGCCGCCGAGGGTCCGTGCGCCGCGGTTCGGGTCCAGGGCCTCAGAACACGTCCGGGCACCACGGCCGCAGGGGCGTCCTGAACACCGCCTCCGCCGTCGCGGCAGCCCCCGGCCTGTGCTCGTCCAGCCGGCCCAGCGCGGCCAGCCGCAGCGGCGACTCGTCGCCGAGATACAGCGTGCCCAGCTCCGCCACGTCCAGCGTGAGGTCCGCGTCGCGGGTCGTCGGGGCGCACGAGGCGCCGGACGGCGAGACCTCCAGCAGCCAGCGGCCGCCGGCCAGGCCCGCCGCGTCCCTGACGTCCAGGACCAGGGCCGCCTCGGTCGCGTACGTCCGTGCCTCCAGGGCCCGGGGGACGTCCAGCAGCCGCAGCCACAGCCAGTCCGCCTGCGTCACCACACGGGCGGCGCGCGGGTCCGGCAGGAGGAGCGGCAGCACGTCGTCGGGGGCGCGGTAGCCCGTTCGGACCGTGGTGATCCAGTCGATGGAGCAGACGAAGTGCCACAGGGCGCGCTCCGCGGCCGGGGTCGCCGCGATCATGCCGCTCACCGTCGCCTTGTTGAGCGGCTGCTTCCGGTCGCCCCAGTTGTCGTCGGCGCGATAGGTGATCAGGCCGTCCGTCTCCCCGTCCGCCGACCGGTACACCGCGTAAAACGGCTCCGTCCACGACTCGGCCGCAGGGACGTCCACACCGGTGTTCCGCTGCCACCAACGCTCGTCGCGGGAGACCACGCCGTGCTGTCGTGCGGCGAGACGGGCGTGCAGTGCGGGGCCCAGCTTGCGCACGTCCGCGCCGTCCACCAGCTCGAGCCGGCCGCCGTCCACCTCGGAGGGGACCCTGCCGCGCGGGTCCAGGCCCGCCCGGGGGACGTCGATCTCCCACTCGGTGGTCCAGGCGGCCGGACCGAATCCGTACCGCCCGTAGATCGGGTACTCGGCGGCGATCAGCGACGCGACCACGTCACCGCGGTCCTTCGCCGCCGCCAGGTCCTTCGCCATCATCCGGCTGAGCAGTCCGCGCCGCCGGTGCGTGGGGGTCACCGTCACGGCCGTGATCGCGTCCGCCCGCACGGTCGCCCCGCCGACGACGGTCAGCTCCTGGGCGAAGGACCGGAAGGTGGCCACACAGCGACCGGCGTCGAACACGCCCTGCACGCGGTCGAGATCGGCATGGGCCAGACGCACCGCGATCTCCTCCTCCGGGACCGGTCCCGCCGACGACCGGAGGAATCCGGCTCCGACGGCGCGCATCCAGTCGGGGAACTCGGCGGCGGAGACGGTGCGATGATCAAAGCTCATACCGCCCACGCTAGGCACCCGGCCCTCGGGATGTCGCGCGCTTTTACGGCGCCGCGCGGCCACCGGTCAGAACGCCGCCCTGATCTCGCCGACCCGCGCGGCACCGCCCAGCAGCGGCGCGCTCCCGATACGGGACACCACCGGGGCGTCGACACCCAGCAGTTCGAGCGAGCGGGCCAGCACGGGCCCCAGGGCGCGCGTCGCGCCGTCGTCGATCTTGAAGGCCAGCGCCCTGCCGTCCGGGAGGGCCAGCGCCTGGACGGCCTCCGCGCCCATCTTGGAGAGCGCGCCCGGCACCTCCCGCATCAGCCAGGTGTCCGGCCGCCGCGTGCCCGCGACGTACTCCGGGTGCGCCCGCATCGCGTCCGCGACCCGGCGCTCCGCCGTGCCGGGCTCCGCCAGCACGAACGACCGGAACGCGCGGGCCAGGCCCACCAGCCCGATCGCCATCAGCGGCGCCCCGCAGCCGTCCGTGCCCAGCGCCGCCACCGGCTCGCCCGCCGCCTCGGCGACCACCTCACCGACCAGCCGCTGGAGCGGGTGCGCCGGGTCGAGATAGCTCGCGGTGTCCCAGCCGTTGCGTACGCAGACGGCGAGCATCGCCGCGTGCTTGCCCGAGCAGTTCATGGTGAGCGGCTCCCGCACACCCCCGGCCGCCAGATACGCCTCGGCCTCGACCGGGTCCAGCGGCAGATCGGGCGGGGTCCGGAGATCGTCCGGCTTCAGCCCGTGCTCGGCGAGCATCGTGCGCACCAGCTCCAGGTGGAAGCCCTCCCCCGAGTGGCTCGCGGCGGCCAGCGCCAGCCGCTCCCCCGAGAGATCAAGACCGGCCCGCAGGATCGCAGCGGCCTGCATCGGCTTGTTGGACGAGCGCGGGAAGACCGGGGCCGCCGGGTCGCCGAGCGCGAGCTCCACGCTCCCGTCGGCGGCCAGGACCACCAGTGACCCCCGGTGGCGGCCCTCGGTGAAGCCGGACCGCACGACCTCGGCCAGGACCGGGAGCACGGGCGACGAGGACGAGGCTATGGAGGAGGTCATGGGGTGAGGCCTTCCGGGGGACGGGCGTGACCCGCCCCCCGTCAGGGTCGCCTCAGGCGAGCAGGTCCTCTACTTGTGCTTCCCCGTCACGGTACCTGCGGGCGATCTCCGCGCTGCAATCGTCGACCGTCCGCTGGAGCCGGTGACGGCGCCTGGACACCCGCCGCTCGTAGCGCACGAGCCTCGCCATGGCGGCGAGCAGCTCCTCGTCCGTCCGGGCGTCGAGGTCGGAGAGCTCGACCTCCGCGAGGGTGTCCGCCGCCAGCTGCCGGTACTCGTCGCTGCGCGGCGTGGTGAGGGTGACGTGCCGCACCGACGACCGGTGGACGGACGGGGTGTCGGCGAGGATCTCCGAGAGCCGGTCCACCACGGGCGACTGGGGCCCGCCACGGCCGGCGAGCTCGGCCCGCAGGATGTCGATGCGGCCCTGGACCAGCCGGCGGACGTAACTGAGGTCCGCCTCGTCGCGCTGCGCCTCACGGCGCCGGGTCCGCAGCTCCGGCAGCCGCAGCCCGCCGAATTCGGGCTGCGGGCGTACGGAGGCGAGCCCCTCTCCCGCACCGCTCCCGGTCTGCCCCGGCACGGAGACCGCGCCGGGCAGCTGCACGGGCGGCGTGGACAGCTGGCCGGGAGCGTCACCGGTCCGCTGCACCGGCGGCCGCAGGCTGCCGGGTGTACGTGTCACTGGTACGGCGCCGGGCGATGGCCCGGTTCCACGTGTCGTCATGATGTTCCGTCCCCTCGACCGGTGCGTCGGCACACCGACATCGTGCATCGTGCCACTACGCAGGGTGTTCACGCAGGTGCTCTGTACCCGTTCAGCCCAAGATAGGTTGGTCTGTATGCGTGCAGTGATACAGAGAGTGGACGGTGCGAGCGTCACCGTCAGGGACGCCGGGGACGAGTCGCAGGCGCACGGAACGGTCGGCGAAATCGTCGGCGAAGGGCTGTGTGTGCTGGTGGGGGTCACTCACGGCGACACCGCGGAGAAGGCGGCGCAGCTCGCCCGCAAGCTGTGGACCTTGCGGATTCTTGAGGGCGAGAAGTCCTGCTCGGACGTGAATGCACCGCTTTTGGTCATTTCTCAGTTCACCCTCTACGGGGACGCCAGGAAGGGCCGCAGGCCCACCTGGAACGCCGCCGCGCCCGGCGATGTCGCGGAGCCTCTGGTCGACGAGGTCGTGGCACAGCTGCGCGCGCTCGGCGCCCAGGTGGAGACGGGCAGGTTCGGAGCGGACATGCGGGTCTCGCTCACGAACCACGGCCCGTTCACCGTACTGATCGACGTCTAGCCGTCCGGGCAACCCGCCCGGCCGCCTACGGCTCGACGACGGTCTCCTGGGCGGCGGCCGTGTCACCGGCGATCAGTTCGGCGTCCACCGCCGTGTTCCGCTTCACCAGCGCCAGGGCGATCGGCCCCAGCTCGTGGTGGCGGGCCGACGTGGTGATGAAGCCGAGCTGGCGGCCCTCCTCCCCGTCGGCGGCGAGCCTGACCGGGGTGCCGTGGCCGGGCAGGTGGACCTCGCTGCCGTCCAGGTGCAGGAAGACGAGGCGGCGCGGCGGCTTCCCCAGGTTGTGGACGCGGGCGACCGTCTCCTGGCCCCGGTAGCAGCCCTTCTGGAGGTGCACGGCGGTGCCGATCCAGCCCAGCTCGTGCGGGATCGTACGGTGGTCGGTCTCGAAGCCCAGGCGCGGGCGGTGCGCCTCGACGCGCAGCGCCTCGTAGGCCAGGATGCCCGCCACGGGGCCGTGCGCCGCCGCGTACGCCTCCAGGCCGTCCCGGGGCAGGAAGAGGTCACGGCCGTGCGGCGTCTCGCGTACGGCCACACCGTCGGGGACCTCGGCGATGGAGCCGGCGGGCAGGTGCACGACGGCGAAGTCCTCGGTGCGGTCGGCGACCTCGACCCGGTAGAAGAACTTCATCGACTCCAGGTACGCGATGAGCTCGCCCTCGGTCCCGGGCTCGGCGTGCATCCACACCGTCGTGCCGTCGTCGACGAGGTAGAGGGCGTGCTCGATGTGCCCGTTGGCGGAGAGGATCAGCGCCTCCGTCGCCTGGTTCGGCGCGAGGTCGCTGACGTGCTGGGTGAGCAGCAGGTGCAGCCAGGCCAGCCGGTCTTCGCCGGTGACCGTGACGACGCCGCGGTGCGAGAGGTCGACGAGGCCGCTGCCGTCGGCGAGGGAGCGTTGCTCACGGAACAGGTCGCCGTAGTGCGCGGCGACGCCTTCGTCGCGCCCCTCGGCGGGGACGGCGCCGGGCAGGGACAGCAGGGGGCTCTTCATGCGACCAGCGTACGACTCGTACGGCGCGGACTACCGCCCGCCGTCGGGACCCTCGGCCGGTCCGGACCGCTCCGCCTTCGCCTTCGCCTTCACCGTGCAGCCGGCGCAGCGCCCGAAGATCGCGAAGTGCTTCATGTCGGTCTCGAAGCCGAACGTGCCCCGCAGCTTCTCGGTGAAGTCGGCGACCACGTCCACATCCGCCTCGATGACGTCCGCGCAGTCACGGCAGACCAGGTGGATGTGGTGGTGGCGGTCCGCCAGGTGGTACGTCGGGGCGCCGTGCCCGAGGTGGGCGTGGCTGACCAGCCCGAGCTCCTCCAGGAGCTCCAGGGTCCGGTAGACGGTGGAGATGTTCACCCCCGACGCGGTCCTGCGCACCTCGCAGAGGATGTCGTCGGGCGTCGCGTGCTCCAGGGTGTCGACGGCCTCCAGGACGAGCTGGCGCTGAGGCGTCAGCCGGTAGCCACGCTGCCGAAGATCGGTCTTCCAGTCGGTGCTCACCACAGCCCCAGTGTAGGGCTGGGTGAGCACGGGCCCGCCTGAACGGACTACTTGAAGAACGCGATGCCGTCGTCCGGCAGGTCCCCGAGGCCCCGCGCCATCTCGGCGACCTGCTCCGGGGTGACGACCTTCTTGAGGTGCGCCGACATGTACGGCCGCAGCTCCACGTCGGGGGTGGCCTTCTCGCCGACCCACATCAGGTCGCTGTTCACGTAGCCGTAGAGCCGCTTGCCGCCGCTGTACGGGCCGGAGGCCGCCGTGCGGGCCACCGCGTCGGTGACGAGGTCGATCTGCGGCTTCTGCTTCGCCAGCTCGCCGTACCAGACCTCGACGATGCCCTGGTCACGGACCATGACGATCTCGACCTTGCGGTCCTTGTCGACGCGCCAGTAGCCGGACTCGGACTCCAGCGGCTTGACCTGCTTGCCCTCGGCGTCCAGCACCCAGGAGTGCGAGACGTACTCCAGGAAGTCGCGGCCGTCGTGGCTGAAGGTGACTTCCTGGCCGAAGTTGCACTTCTCGGCACCGGGGAAGTCGGCGACACCCGCACCCGCCCAGTTGCCCAGGAGGAAGGCCAGCGGCACGAGGTCCGGGTGGAGGTCGGACGGGATCTCGATCATGAGCGGCTCAGACGATCTGTGAGGGTGTACGGAAGGTGTTCGGCGAGGGTCAGCGCTGGCCCTGGTACAGCTTCTTCACGGTCACCACGGCGAAGGCGAGCACGCCGACGCACACCAGGACCAGCAGGGCGGAGAAGAAGGCCTCAAGCACGGGAGCTCCTCGGAACGAACGACATGACGGCAGCGGACGGCCGGGCCCCCAGCCTAATGGGTGGGGGCCCGGCACGGCGGCCCGGGGTTTCCCCCGGGCGCGGTCCGCTCAGCCCAGGAGCTGGTTCTGCAGGATCAGCGTCTGGTGGAAGGGAACGGCCGCCGTTCCGGCCTCGCCCTTGCGGCTGTGGACGATCAGGGCGACGGTGTCCCCCGCCAGCACGTAGGCGTAGCGGCTCTGCTCGGGGCCGTACGGCTCGGGCTCGGAGTAGACGTGCGCCGTGGTGAATTCCGCCCCGGCCGTGGCGGTCCAGTCCTCGTCGAACACGGGCTCGGTGCTCCCGTCGAGGGGGATCGGCAGCGAGTCGAGCGACTGGTGCTCGTAGATCTCGTCGTGGAAGGCCGTGGAGTACGCGACCGAGTTGAACTGGAGCAGATAGACCCGGGACGACGTGCCGTCCGGCATGGTCCAGCCGCGTGCGGCTATGTGCCGCAGGGCGGAGTCGTTCAGGTGCTGGGTGAGGGCGGCCCGGTCACCCTTGCCGTACTCGGCGACGTACCGGGCGGTGTCCACCCACCCGCCGTCGAGGCCCTTGATCTCGGTGGCACCGGCAGGCGTCGGCACCAGCAGGCGCCGCAGGTCCGCGTGGTGGACCTCCGCGAGGTTGGAGTCGCTGAACGGACGGGGCGCGTCGGCGGGCAGGGCGGGCAGGGTCAGTGCCGGGTAGTCCCACCGCCCGTCGTCGCGGGTGGCGAGCCCCGGTACGTCGGTGCGCTCCATCGACGTGATGCCGGCGGCCGTGCCGGCTCCCAGCCCGCCCATGACGAGCACGGCGGCCGTCCACCGGAGGACGGCCCGCAGGACGCGGCGCGGCGGGCGGGGTGCGGCGGGCGCGGGGCCCTCCTCCCGCACGGAAGGAGGCGGCGGGCCCTCCGGGACCGGCGGGAGGGTGGTCGTGGCGGGAACGGCGTCTTCCACGGCCACGTCGGCCGGTGGGGCCGTCTGCTCGGTCATACGTACTCCCCCGGGGACGTGATGTGGTCCAGCTGGTCCTTCAGCAGTTCGGCGACGGCGGCCTTGTCGACGGGCTTGGTGCCGGTGGCCCGGTAGGTGATGTTCAGCTCGCCGTCGTAGGCCGCGCACACCATGTCCTCGATGCCGCTCTCGCTGTCCTTGGGCTGCACGTAACAGGTCGCCTTCCGGGTGTGGCCCTTGACCTTCGGGCCGTCGCGGAAGATCCCCAGGAGGTCGAACAGCTCCGTCTGGAAGGTGTAGAAGTCCCGGACGGCCTTCGTGTCCTTCATCCGCACGATCTCGGCGTGCACCTCCAGGTCGTTGTGCACCGAGACGTACGACCGGAGAGCGAGGCCCTGCACGCGGAGCTTGTCGATCCGCTTCTCGTAGTCCCGGCGCTCCTTGCCCGCCAGCCCCCGGCTGGACTCCTTCATCGCGGCAGCGGCCCGCCTGCCGTCCACCTCGTCGTCGTTGCCGTACCCGGCGTCGTCCGGACCGAGCCGGTAGCCCTCGGGCACCGGCAGCAGGAGCTTGCTGAGTTCGGTGCCGGAACGGCCCCGGTCGACATCGCCCGCGGGATCCTTGCCGGGCTCGCGCTCGGACACCTCCCAGAGCGTGGTCTGCACGGTGCGGTCCGCGCCGTCGACCGTGGCATTCGTGTACCCGGCGGCGCCTCCGACGGCGCCCAGCACCAGGACGAAGGGAAGGGCGGTGAGCAGAATCCGCCGGGCCCGCCCGGTGCGCGCGGGGGTGTCCGGGACCTCGGCCGCCCGGACGTCCGGGGCCGCCTCCGGGGGGTCGGGCAGGGTCATGTCGTTCACAGGCGCTCCAGCTGTCGCTCGGCCAGCGTCCGGATGTCCTTCTTGCTGATCGGCCGGGTGTCGAACAGATTGATCTGGACCATGACGTCGCCGCGGTGCATGACGGCCCTGGCCCGGTAGAAGGGCAGATAACCGGGTTTCCGGTCGACGGCGTAGAGGTAGTAGCGGCCCTCGCCGCTCCCCTTGACCGCGTCGCCTTCGTTGCCCGCGCCCCGTTCGGCCCCGGACATGTACGAGCGCTGCCCCTCGGCGAAGTCGGCGGCCCTGGTCTCCGTCCCGGAGGAGAACTGGACGAGCTGGATCTCCGCCTCGCGGTGCGGGCCCTTCTTCCAGGCCGCCGCTGCGACGCGGCGTATGTCGGACTCCAGGAAGTACTGGTACGTGGTGTCGTCGTTGTCGAATTCGCGCGCGAAGTCCCCCACGGTCATCCAGCCGTCGTCCACCCAGTCCTCGTCCTTGTCCTCGCTCCAGCCCGACGGACGGTCGATGATCAGCTTGCGCAGATCGCCGTCCGTCCTGACCTGGCGGTCCTGCGAGGCGGGCAACGGGGCCGGGACCTTGTCCGCGGGAAGGGCCTTCGCCGGGTAGACCAGCTCCCACTGCGAGAGCGCGGGCAGCGGCGTCGGTGGCCGCTCGGCCTGGATTCCGTAACCGACGGCCGTGCCGCCGGAGATGCCGAGCAGCGCCGCGGCGGCGATCAGCAGGGCCGTGCGCCCGCGTGGACGAGGGCGCGCCGGGGCGGCAGGCGCTTCGGCGCGAGTGCCCTGTGCTTCTCCCTGCGTGCCGGCCGGGGCGGCCTGTGCTTCGGCCGGCACCTCCGACGGCGCGGACGGAAGGGTGTCGTTCGGTTCCAAAAGGGTCCCCCCATGAGACCTGAAGCGCGGGTTCCATCACCCGCGCACACAACTGACTCACAGGTCACAGCGGAGGTTGCTCACCCGCGGATTACAGTTCGGTACATGTCGAAGAAGCTCGTGATCAAGGTGACCGCCGGAGCCGATGCCCCCGAGCGCTGCTCGCAGGCCTTCACGGTCGCGGCCGTGGCCGTCGCCAGCGGGGTCGAGGTCTCGCTGTGGCTGACCGGCGAGTCCGCCTGGTTCGCCCTGCCCGGCCGCGCGGCCGAGTTCGAACTGCCGCACTCCGCGCCGCTGCCCGATCTGCTCGACTCGGTCCTGGCGGGCGGGCGGCTCACGCTCTGCACCCAGTGCGCGGCACGGCGCGACATCACGGAGAAGGACGTCCTGGAGGGCGTACGCATCGCGGGCGCCCAGGTCTTCGTGCAGGAGGCCATGACGGACGGCACCCAGGCGCTCGTCTACTGAGCCCGGCCGGGGGCCGTCCCGGCAGCCCTCAGCGGCGCTTGCGGCCGTCGAGCTCGTCCCACCACTCGTCCGACTCCGGGTCGCCGGAGGGATCGTCCCACCAGCGGTCCTCCGGCCCCCGCCGGTTCGCGATCACCGCCGCGACAGGCGGAACGACCATGGCGACCACACACATCGCGACCGCCGCGGGGACGGACCACAGGCGCACGAAGGCCCAGGCGGAGACGAACAGGAAGAGGCATCCGCCCATCATCAGGAAGTAGACGCGCCTACGCCGGGCGTACATACCTCCAGCGTAGAACTCCCGCGCCCGGAACTCTCCTTGCGCGCGGCACGGGCCCGGACGGCACGAAGGGCCGCACCCCGCTACAGGTGGCGTCCAACCCCCTGGGGTGCGGCCCTCCGGCCGTTCGTGCGCGTGAAACTACACGGCGATGGCGACCTCGGCGAGGCCCCCGGTCTGCGCCACGACCGTACGGTCGGCGGTGCCGCCCGGAACGAGGGCGCGCAGCGTCCAGGTGCCCTCGGCCGCGTAGAAGCGGAACTGTCCGGTCGCCGAGGTCGGAACCTCGGCGGTGAACTCACCGGTCGAGTCCAGCAGGCGGACGTAGCCGGTGACGGGCTCGCCGTCGCGGGTCACGCTGCCCTGGATGGTGGTCTCGCCCGGCTTGATCGTCGAAGCGTCGGGGCCGCCGGCCTGTGCTCCACACATGGTGTTCTGTCCTTCTGGTCGGGGTCCTGCTGATCGGATCCTGCGGAATTACTTGTTGGCGCCGAGCTCGATCGGCACGCCCACGAGGGAGCCGTACTCGGTCCACGAACCGTCGTAGTTCTTGACGTTCGCCTGGCCGAGCAGCTCGTGCAGGACGAACCACGTGAGCGCGGAGCGCTCACCGATGCGGCAGTACGCGATGGTGTCCTTCGACAGGTCGACCTGCTCGTCCTCGTAGAGGGCCTTGAGCTCGTCGTCCGACTTGAAGGTGCCGTCGTCGTTGGCGTTCTTCGACCACGGGATGTTGCGGGCGCTCGGCACGTGGCCGGGACGCTGCGACTGCTCCTGCGGGAGGTGCGCCGGGGCGAGCAGCTTGCCGCTGAACTCGTCGGGCGACCGCACGTCGACGAGGTTCAGGCTGCCGATGGCCTTGACGACGTCGTCGCGGTAGGCGCGGATCGACTCGTCCTGGGCCTTGGCCTTGTACTCGGTGGCCGGGCGCGTCGGGACGGCGTCGGTCAGGTCGCGGGAGTCGAGCTCCCACTTCTTGCGGCCGCCGTCGAGAAGCTTGACGTTCTCGTGGCCGTACAGCTTGAAGTACCAGTACGCGTACGAGGCGAACCAGTTGTTGTTGCCGCCGTAGAGGACGACGAGCGTGTCGTTGCCGATGCCCTTCTCGGAGAGCAGCTTCTCGAAGCCGGCCTGGTCGACGAAGTCACGGCGGACCGGGTCCTGGAGGTCCTTGGTCCAGTCGATCCGGATCGCGTTCTTGATGTGGTTCTTCTCGTACGCCGAGGTGTCCTCGTCGACCTCGACGATGGCGACCTGCGGGTCGTCGATGTGGGCCTCGACCCAGTCGGCGTCGACCAGAACGTCTGCGCGGCTCATGTGTTTCTCCTCCGGGGCAGTCTGCGGCGGGGTGGTGCGGAGTGCGGGTGCGGGGTGTACGCGCAGGTGCGTGCGGAACGCGTACGGGAGGCACGGTCCGGCCCCGACGGAGTCGAAGGGCCGGGGGAAAACGGGAGAGATCCCGCTCAGAAGGTGCGACAGAGCATGGCGGCGACGCGGCACAGGTCTACTGCCCGCCGCTTCGTGAGGTCCGCCTGTCGCTTCATGTGTCCGATCGTAGGGAGGTACGGGCGGAGATGTCACCGCCGTGTCGCATGATGAGACACGATCGTCCGCGATGCGAGACGAGTGAGCCCTCGGCCCGTCCGGCGGCAGGGATTCCGGCCGTCTCCGCCGCGCGGCCATCTGCGCATCGGACCGGTCCGTCTCATTATCCGGATCGGCTGTCCGGACCGCCTTCGGCGATCCCCCTACCCCGCCCGGTGGCGGGCTACCCGCGAGAAGCCCGACTCGACGCCTCAGCCCGCGAGTTCGATGTCGGCGCCGGTCATCGATATCTCCAGGCCGCCCGGCGCGACCTCGATCTTCTCCAGCTTCAGCCCGTCCGGCAGTCCGCCGATCCCGCGCTCGAAGTCCGTCTTCTGCCTGACCAGGTCCTCCAGGCCGGGGATGCCCTCGCCCGGGACCTCGTCGGCGCGCACCTTGACCGTGTCGCCGTCGACCAGGGTGACGGTCGACAGCACGCTGCGCTCGATCTCACGGTCCAGCAGCGGAATGCGGACCGAGCCGGTGACCTTGACCTTGCCGTTGCCGCCGTAGGCCACGGTGACCCCGTCGTCGGCCGCCTCGGTGAGGGCGGCGTAGGAGACGACGGCCGTCCCGGTCGCCCTGGCGGCCTTCGCGCTGGTGTAGCCGGCACCGAGGGTGACCTGGTGCAGCTGGGCCCGGATCTCGCCGATCCGCAGCTCCCGGCCGGCCGCCTTGGCCCGCATGTCCCTGACCGTCACGTCGACCTGGTCGAGCTCCGAGCCCGCCAGCTGCGTCAGAAAGGGGAAGCCCTTGATCGAGATCTCGGTCGAACCGGCCTCCGCGCTGCCGAACGTGACCCGGTCCTCGGCCTCGGACTCCGCGAAGTACACGGCGGCGCGGTCGGCGGCGACGAAGACGCCGCCCAGGACCACAGCGATGATCAGCAGTATTCGCAGTGCGCGCATGCCTGGTGTTCCCCCACTCGGACCGGCCGGACCTCTGGCGCCGTGAGCCTACTGCCGCCGTGCGGCGCACCCGGAGTGACCGACGATCAAAAGGCCCGGCCGGTTCCAGGAGGGCGGGGAGCGGCGGGAGCGCGAGGGCGTCAGGCGATCGCCCGGCCGATCAGATAGACGGCGGGAGCCGCGGCCGTGAGCGGCAGCGCCACCCCTGCCGTCATGTGCACGAAGCGCGACGGGTAGTCGTAGCTGGCCACCCGCAGGCCGATCAGCGCGCAGCCGCCGGCCGCGAACCCGAGGAGGGCGGCGCCCGCGCCGAAGCCGAGGAACATCCCGGCCGCGAGGCCGGCGGCCGTCGAGGCGAGCAGCGCCGCGACGACCGAGACCGGGCCGGGCAGCGGCAGCGCCCTGACGAGAACGCCTGCGGCGACCGCGATCCCGCCGGCCGTCACCGCGTCGGGGACGGCCGCAAGATGCCCGGCGGCCAGCACCGCGAGCGAGGCCGAGGCAACGGTGGCCGTCAGCCCGTACATCCGCTCGTCGGCCCCGGCACGGCTGCGCAGCTGAAGGACGATGGTCAGCAGCACCCAGACGCCGAGCGTGCCGAGGATGGCCGCGGGGGCGTTGCTCCGGCCCGCGATCAGCAGGACGACATCGGCCACGAAGCCGCCCGCGAAGGCGAGCGCGATGCCCTGTCTGGCCGGCCACATGCCGTTGAGCCGGAACCAGCCGGCGGCGGTCACGGCCTGGAGCAGGACCAGGGGCACCAGCAGCGCGTACGCCCCGACGGCGGCACCGAGCGCGAGGAGCAGACCGAGGCCCGCGGTGATCGCGGCGGGCTGCATGCCCGGCGCGATGATCGGCGAGCGGCCCTCGGCGCGGGCCCGCTGGGCGTCGGTGATCCGGCTGTTGCCCAGGGTCGTGGGCGCCCCGTAACCGGACGCGTCGGTCGCACCGGGCCGGGCGGCCGGTGCCTCGGGCGCCGCCGGAGCGGCGGGCGCGGCCGGGGCCTCGGGCGGCAGCGGGTAGGCGGCCTGCGCGGGGGCGGGCGCCTGTGCCTGCGCGTGGGGCGCGTGCGTCCGAGGCGCGGGCTCGGGCTGCCGCGGCTGGATCGTCGGCTGGTACGTGGTGTCCCAGGTCTGGCCCTGCCACGTCTGGGCGACGCCCTCGTCCGCCTGGCCGCCCTGCGGCACGGCCTGCTCCGGATACACGGGGGCGGCATGCGGCTGCTGTCCGTACGCCGGCTGCTCGCCGTACGACTGCTGCGGGTGCTGCGGGTGCTGCTGCTCGCCGTACGACTGCTGCGGGTGCTGCGGGTGCCCGTACGCCGGGTCATAGGGCTGCTGCTGCCCGTACGCCGCGTCATAGGACTGCTGCGGCTGCTGCTGCCCGTACGCCGCGTCATGGGACTGCTGCGGCTGCTGCTGCCCGTACGCCGCGTCATGGGACTGCTGCGGCTGCTGCTGCCCGTACGCCGCGTCATGGGGCTGCTGTGCGTACTGCTGCCCGTACCCCGGGTCGTACGGATACTGCTGATCGTTGTTGCTCATGGTCTGCGGTTCACCCTCCTGCGAACGGCGGGAGCACCTCGACCGTGCCGCCCTCGGCAAGCCGTACGGTCTCATGACCCCGGGTCCCCACGGGATTCCCGTCTATCAGGAACGAGCACCGGAGCAGTACGCGCGACAGCTCACCGGGGTGCCGCTCGCGCACCCCGTCGAGCGCCTCTGCCAGCGTGTCCGCCGCGTACGGCTCCTCGGCGGTCCCGGCGGCGGCCTTGGCCGCGGCCCAGTAGCGGATGGTCCCCGCTGCCATGGCGGCACCCCTTTCGTCGTGCGTCAGCTGTCCATCATGAATCACGCCGACTCCGTCCAGTCGGCGATACGGGTCAGCAGTTTCCCGTCCGCCGCGTTCTCCGCGTGGCCCATGCCGTGCTCCAGCCAGAGATCGGCCCGGCCCCGCGCGGCGGCGGCCAGCATCCGCGGGTGGTCGACCGGGAAGTACGGGTCCCGGTCGCCGTGCACGATCAGCAGCGGCGCGGTGATCAGCGGGACCGCCTCGACCGGGGGGAGCGGCACGGGATTCCAGTCCTCGCGGTGGATACGGGTGCGGAAGCCGAGGCGGCCGACGATCCGGCCCAGGGGGCGGGTGACCACCCAGTGCAGCCGGCGCATCGGGGCGGTGCCCCGGTAGTACCAGCGCGCCGGAGCACTCACGGCGACGACAGCGTCTGTATGCGCCCCCGCGCGCCCCTCATGCGCCTCTGTGCGCCGCCCCACCCGATCGGCCCCCGGCGCCGCCGGTTCTTCCGCCACTGATCCGCCGGCTTCGGGCGCCGTATACAGAGCGGCGTGCCTGAGCACCACGGAACCGCCCATCGAGAAGCCGACCGTAACGATCCGCCGGTGTCCCAGCGACCTCGCCCAGGCGACCGCCGCCGCCAGATCCAGCACCTCGCGGTCGCCCACCGTGGACCGTCCACCTGACCTTCCGTGGCCCCGGAAGGAGAAGGTGATCACGGCCGCACGCTGGGCGAACACTTCCGCGGCCCGCAGCACGGCCGGCCGGTCGGCCGAGCCGGTGAAGCCGTGCGCGAGGACGACGGCCGTCGTTGCGGGCACGCTGCCCCCGGCGGCGCCGGAACCCGCCGTACACGGGGTGTACACCGCCTCGATACGGACCCCGTCACCGGTCAGCAATGTGGTGCGCCGGGGGACCGGCGTGATCGAGGGAACAGAAGAAGTCAGGAATCGACCCTCGGACACAGAACTCATGTGGGCTATTCTGCTGCGAAGAGGATCCGGGCAAGGCAGCCCCCGGGTCCTTTTGTGCTTTCCGAGCGTTGTTACGGCGACGTTTCCAACAGCTCAGCGGCCCCCTGGTACGGGGCAGCACAGTAAAAACCGTATGACGGCCGTTGTGGGTGAAGGTCGTACGGCAGTACGAATCAGTGCCGCATACTCCCCCGGGTCCGACCCGGGAGTGCCCCTCTCGCAGGGAACGAGGAGGACCGACGTAATGGGCGAGCCAACCGTGCACTATCCGACGACCCAGGCAGGTGGGCGGCGATGAGTTCACTGCTGCTTCTGACGAATGCCCTTCAACCGTCGACGGAGGTGCTCCCCGCCCTCGGCCTTCTGCTGCACAGCGTGCGGGTCGCCCCCGCCGAAGGACCCGCACTCGTCGACACCCCCGGTGCCGACGTGATCCTCATCGACGGCCGGCGCGACCTCCCGCAGGTGCGCTCGCTGTGTCAGCTGCTCCGGTCCACCGGACCCGGCTGTCCGCTGATCCTCGTCGTGACCGAGGGCGGCCTCGCGGCCGTCACCGCCGACTGGGGCATCGACGACGTCCTGCTGGACACCGCGGGCCCCGCCGAGGTCGAGGCCCGGCTGCGGCTGGCCACCGGCCGCCAGCAGATCACCGCCGACGACTCCCCCATGGAGATCCGCAACGGCGACCTCTCGGTCGACGAGGCGACGTACAGCGCCAAGCTGAAGGGCCGGGTCCTCGACCTGACCTTCAAGGAATTCGAACTGCTCAAGTACCTCGCGCAGCACCCGGGCCGGGTCTTCACCCGCGCCCAGCTGCTCCAGGAGGTCTGGGGCTACGACTACTTCGGCGGCACCCGCACGGTCGACGTCCACGTACGGCGGCTGCGCGCCAAGCTCGGCCCCGAGCACGAGTCGCTGATCGGCACCGTCCGCAACGTGGGCTACCGCTTCGTCACCCCCGAGAAGGCGGACCGCGCCTCCGAGGAGGCCAAGGCCAAGGCGGCGCCGAAGCCGGTCGACGAGGACGTCACCCGTCCGGAGCAGTCGCCGGAGGCCGAGATCACGGAAGAAGCCCCGGTCCGGCCTGCCAAGCGGTAGCGGGTGACAGCTGGACAGGGCCGGATCAGGGAGCGGGGTCTGGTGCGTGCAGCTGCAAGGCGGAGGATTGAGGCAATTGGGGTCTCCCCTGCTCGAGCGAAGCCGAGAGCTTGGGGAAGGAGCGTTGTCGATTGACGACAACGCCGCAGATGCGCGTGCCAGACCCCGCGAGCCCGGTCCTATCCGGCTGTCACCCGCTTGGTCGATCCGCGTAGACTGCCGCGCGTGGCCAAGGTGACGCGGGACGATGTGGCGAGACTGGCGGGGACCTCGACAGCGGTCGTCAGCTACGTCATCAACAACGGACCCAGGCCGGTTGCCCCGGCCACGCGCGAGCGGGTGCTCGCCGCGATCAAAGAGCTGGGTTACCGGCCCGACAGGGTGGCCCAGGCGATGGCATCGCGGCGCACCGACCTCATAGGGATGATCGTGCCGGACGCCCGGCAGCCGTTCTTCGCGGAGATGGCGCACGCGGTCGAACAGGCCGCGGCCGAGCGCGGGAAAATGGTGCTCGTCGGCAACTCGGACTACCGCGACGAGCGCGAGGTCCACTATCTGCGGGCCTTCCTCGGCATGCGGGTCTCCGGGCTGATCCTGGTCAGCCAGGGCCCCAGCGAGCGCGCGGCAGCCGAGATAGAGGCATGGGACGCCCGTGTCGTCCTGCTGCACGAACGCCCCGAGGCCATCGACGACGTCGCGGTCGTCACCGACGACATCGGCGGCGCCCAGCTCGCCACCCGCCATCTCCTGGAGCACGGCAACGCCTATGTGGCGTGCCTCGGCGGCACGGAGTCGACCCCGGTGGTCGGTGACCCGGTCGCCGACCACATCGAGGGCTGGCGCCGGGCGATGCACGAGGCCGGGCGCTCGACGGCCGGCCGGCTCTTCCACGCCCCGTACAACCGCTACGACGCCTACCAGGTCGCCCTGGAGCTGCTCTCCGGCCCGGACAGGCCCCCGGCCATCTTCTGCTCGACGGACGACCAGGCCATCGGGGTTCTGCGGGCAGCGCGCGAGCTGCGCATCGACGTGCCCGGAGAGCTCGCGGTGGCGGGCTTCGACGATGTGAAGGAAGCGGGGCTGACCGATCCACCGCTGACGACGGTCTTCTCCGACCGGCCCGCGATGGCACGCGCCGCCGTGGACCTCGTGCTCGACGACTCGCTGCGGGTCTCGGGCTCCCGGCGCGAGCGGCTGAAGCAGTTCCCGTCCGCCCTGGTGGTCCGCCGCTCGTGCGGCTGCGGGGAACCGACGGTCACCAAGCCGTAGCGGGGCGCGTCCTTATATCGGGCATACGAGGTTCTGCCGGGCTTCTCAGGGGGCACTCAGGCTGCTCTCATGTTCGCTGTCCACTCTCGTAGACATGACCGACAGCCACCGCCCGAGCGGCGAGTACCCGATGTCCCCCTCGAACGACAACGGTTCGCACGACAACGGTTCGTACGACAGCTCTTCGTACGGCAGCGCGTCGTACGACGGCACGTCGCAGGGCGGCGTGTCGCAGGGCGGCGTGTCGCAGGGCGGCGTGTCGCAGGGCGGCGTGTCGCAGGGCGGCGCCCCCGAGAGTGCCGCCTCGCACGGAACCCCCTCGTACGGGACACCTACGTACGGGACTCCTTCGTACGGGACGCCCTCGTCCGGCGGCGCCCCGGAAACCGGCGCCCCGCAGAGCGGCTCCCCGTACGGCGGCGGCGAGGCGGCCTACCCGCCGCCCCCGGCCTACGAGCCCGGCCCGCAGGGCGCCGGGACCCCCACCACGGTCCACGCCTGGCCTGCCCCGGTCACCGAGCCCGCGGCCCCGGACACCTCGGCGTCCCCGCGCCGGGTCAAGCGCCCCTTCGCGCTGCTGGCGGCCGTGGCCATCGCGGCGGCGGCCGTCGGCGGCGGCACCGCCACCCTGCTGGGAGAGCTGGCGGGCGGCAGCTCCAGCAGCTCCGGTTCCAGCGGTGTCGTCAGCGGCACCACCGTCTCGCAGAGCAGCGCGGGCACCGTCTCGGGCGTGGCCGCGGCCGTGTCGCCGGCCATCGTCGAGATCACCGCGACGTCCTCGGCGGGCGAGGCCACCGGCTCGGGCGTCGTCATCACGTCGGACGGCGAGATCGTCACCAACAACCACGTCATCTCCGGCGCTTCCCAGATCAAGGTGGCCCTCAGCACCGGCAAGTCCTACACCGCCGATGTCGTCGGCACCGACCCCGACAAGGACCTGGCGCTCATCAAGCTCCAGAACGCGAGCGGGCTGAAGACGGCCTCGCTCGGCGACTCCTCCTCGGTGAAGGTCGGCGACCAGGTCGTGGCGATCGGCTCACCCGAGGGCCTCACCGGCACGGTCACCAGCGGCATCGTCTCGGCGCTCGACCGCGATGTCACGGTCGCCAAGGACGAGGAGCAGGGCCAGCAGCAGCAACAGCAACAGGGCGGTCAACAGTGGCCGTTCGAGTTCGGCGGCCAGCAGTTCAACGGCGACACCGGCTCGTCCACGACGACGTACAAGGCCATCCAGACCGACGCCTCGCTCAACCCCGGCAACTCCGGCGGCGCCCTCATCAACATGAACGGCGAGATCATCGGCATCAACTCCGCGATGTACTCCCCCAGTTCGTCCAGCACCTCGGGCAGCACCGCCGCGGGCAGCGTGGGCCTCGGCTTCGCCATCCCGGTCGACACCCTCAAGGCCGACCTGGACACCCTGCGGGCCGGCGACGGCTCCTGACGAGGAGGTCCTCATGAAGCCCGTAACGGACCGCACGGCCGCCGGCCCGTCCGGCCTGGCCCTGCCACTCGCCCTGGCCGCCGAACTGGCGGCCCGGACACCCGCCCCGGCGGCCACCCGCCCGCCCGAGATCCACGGCGGCACGAGCCGCGGACGCCGTGCCGCGCGACGCCGTGCGGCGGCCGTGCGAGGCTGAGAACGACCGCACCGCCGCACCGGCGACACGAGGAAGAGGACGAAGAAGCGATGAGCCCCGCCGAAGACGATCCGCAGCGCGTACTGATCGTCGACGACGAGCCCGCCGTCCGCGAGGCACTGCAGCGCAGCCTCGCCTTCGAGGGGTACGGAACAGAGGTGGCCGTGGACGGCTACGACGCCCTGGCCAAGGCCGAGGCGTACGCCCCCGACCTGATCGTCCTGGACATCCAGATGCCCCGCATGGACGGCCTCACCGCCGCCCGGCGCATCAGGGCCACCGGGTCGACCACGCCCATCCTGATGCTCACTGCCCGCGACACCGTCGGCGACCGGGTCACCGGCCTCGACGCGGGCGCGGACGACTACCTCGTCAAGCCCTTCGAACTGGACGAGCTCTTCGCCCGCATCCGGGCCCTGCTGCGCCGCAGCTCGTACGCGGTCGCGGCAGGCGGCCCCGTACCCGACGACGACGTCCTCTCCTTCGCCGACCTCCGCATGGACCTGAACACCCGCGAGGTCACCCGCGGCACCCGCCGGGTCGAGCTGACCCGCACCGAGTTCACCCTCCTGGAGATGTTCCTGGCCCACCCCCGGCAGGTGCTGACCCGGGAGCAGATCCTCAAGGCCGTCTGGGGCTTCGACTTCGAACCCAGCTCCAACTCACTGGACGTGTACGTGATGTACCTGCGCCGCAAGACCGAAGCCGGCGGCGAACCGCGCCTGGTCCACACGGTGCGGGGCGTCGGCTACGCCCTGCGCTCCGGCGGCGGTGACGGGTGACCGGCCTGCGCCGCCGGCTCCGCGCCCTCCCGCTCCGCTCCCGGCTCGCCCTGCTGGTCGCCATGGCGGTCGCGGTGGCGGTGGCCGCGGTCGCGGCGGCGTGCTGGTTCGTGACGCGGCAGCAGCTGGAACACCAGCTGGACGAATCGCTGCGCGGCTCGAAGGTGGACCAGCTCTACCTGCAGAATCTGTACGCCTACTGCAAGGGCGGCACCTCCCAGGTGCCCCCGCATCTGCCCGGCGTGACGGTTCAGCTCATCGACTCCCAGGGCACGGTCTGCGTCGCGCCCGATGCCGTGTCGTCGAAGCTCCCGGTGAGCGGCGACGACGTGGCCGTGGCCGAGCGGAAGCGGACCTACACCCTGCACTCGGTGACAGCCGCGGACGGCAAGGACATGCGGGTCTACACCTCCCCGCTCGAGGTCCGGGGCCCGGGGGTCGACTCCGGGAACCTCGCGGTCTCCCTCGCGCGCCCCATGAGCGAGGTCACCGACCCGCTCTCCACCCTGGCCTGGGTCCTCGTCCTCGTCGCCGGCATCGGCGTCGTCGGCGCGGGCGCGGCCGGCCTCTGGGTCGCCCGTACCGGCCTGCGCCCGGTCGACGACCTCGCGCACGCCGTCGCGCACGTGGCCGAGACCGAGGACCTGACCATCCGCATCCCCGCCGAGGGCGAGGACGAGATCGCCCGGCTCTCCCGCTCCTTCAACTCGATGACCAGCTCGCTGGCCACCTCCCGCGACCGCCAGTCGCAGCTCATCGCGGACGCGGGGCACGAGCTGCGCACCCCGCTGACCTCGCTCCGTACGAACATCGAGCTGCTCGCCCGCAGCGACGACACGGGCCGGGCCATCCCGCCCGAGGACCGCAAGGCCCTGATGGCGTCGGTCAAGGCACAGATGACGGAGCTGGCCGCGCTCATCGGCGACCTCCAGGAACTCTCCCGGCCCGACGCCGCCCAGCCCGGCCCGCTCCAGGTGGTCGCGCTGCACGACATCGCCCGCAACGCCCTCCGGCGCGCCCGGCTGCGCGGCCCCGAGCTCACCATCACCGCCGAACTGGCCCCCTGGTACGTCCGCGCCGAACCCGCGGCCCTGGAGCGCGCGGTGGTCAACGTCCTGGACAACGCGGTGAAGTTCAGCCCGGCGGGCGGAACGATCGACGTCGTCCTGCACCGCGGCGAGCTGACCGTGCGGGACCACGGCCCCGGCATCCCCGCCGAGGAACTCCCACACGTCTTCGACCGCTTCTGGCGCTCCCCCTCCGCCCGCCAGCTCCCCGGCTCCGGCCTCGGCCTCTCCATCGTGGCCCGCACGGTCCAGCAGGCGGGCGGCGACATCGCCCTGACCCCGGCGGAGGGCGGCGGCACTCTGGCCTCCATCCGCCTCCCGGGAGCGCCCCAGCCGCCACCGGGGCAGTGAGGGCTCAGGCCGCCGGGTTGTGCCGGATCAGCGACTCCACCAGGCCGGTCCTGGTCGCCGGGAAGTCGAGCGGGACGATCCCCAGCCCGGTCCAGCCCGACGCCTCCGTCCCGTCGAGGAACGCGTGCACCTGCGGGTTGAGCCGGTCGGAGTTCCAGCGGGGCGGAAGCAAGGCCGCCGTCCTCACGTAGTTCATGAACAGCTTGCCGGGCTGCTGGGCGGCCTTACGGAACTGCGCCTCGATCTTCGGGTACTTGGCGAACGGCTCCGCCATGTAGTCGTCCTGGATGTCGAAGAGCGCGGAGTCGGCGTACCGGACTCCCGGCAGGCCGCCGTTGTCGGCGAGCAGCACGACCTTGCCCCGGGCCGCGCCCAGGTCCGGGAGTGTGGGGTCGAGGCGGAGGAGCGGGCGCCAGCCCTTGCCGTCGAGGTAGATGTCGAAGATCCGCCGGAACGCGGCGTCGCTCTCCTCCGAGTACTCCTGCTTGACCCGCATCAGCACGGTCTCGGACGGATGTCCGGACAGGAAGTCCCGGCAGGCGCCCAGCACATCGTCGAAGTTCAGGTTCTGGTACGACGCCCCGTGGTGGATGGCGTACGCGTCACCGCTGATCCGGCAGCGTACGTCGAGGAAGCGGATGCCGCTGTCGAGCTGCTGGGCCACCGTGGTGTTCTGGCACGCCGTCCAGAGCCCGCCGTAGCGCGCACCGGAGTTGTGCGTCCCCGGAATCGTGAGGCGGCGCAGCGGGATGGCGTCGGGGATGCCGCGCATCCAGTCCTGGGTACCGAGGGCCGCGCGGGAGGCGGCCCGGGCGGATGTCCCTCCGAGGAGGATTCCGGCGGTGACGGCGAGCGAGCCGGTGAGCAGGCTCCGGCGGGTGGTGGTGTGCGGGCTCATGGGGACATGCCTCCGGAGGCCGTGGGGGGATGGCTCCGGAATTATGACGGGTACTCATCAAGTGCGGAACAGGGCCTGCCCCGCCCGACGAACAGGGCCTGCCCCGCCCGACGCAAGCGGGGCGGCGAGCCTCCCGGCCCACCGCCCCGCCCGTCGTCACCCGTTCCGCTACTGCACGATCGTGATCCGGTCCGTGGCCGGCGGGGCCAGCGGGGCCGCGGCCGTGGAGTGGGCCGCCAGGTAGGCGTTGAACAGGTCCAGGTCGGACGGGCCGACCAGCTTGTTCGTGCCCTGGCCGAGGGCGGCGAAGCCGTCGCCGCCGCCCGCGAGGAACTCGTTCATCGCGACGCGGTAGGTCTTCGCCGGGTCGATCGGCTCACCGTTCAGCAGGATCGAGGAGGCGACCACCCGGTCGGCGCCCGCCTTCGTCATGTCCAGCGTGTAGGTGAGGCCCTTCGAGACCTGGAGGATCTTCGGCGAGGCCGCGTTGGAACCGCTGACCTGCTGCTGGAGGGCTGCCACCAGCTGCGCGCCGGTGAGGTCGACGACGTTCATCATGTTGGTGAACGGCTGGACGGTGAACGCCTCGCCGTAGGTCACCACCCCGTCGCCCTCGCTGCCCGACGCCGCGTACACCAGGTCGGAGCGGATACCGCCCGGGTTCATGAACGCGACGACCGCGCCGCCCTTGTCCGCGGGCGCCAGGCCCTCCAGCTGGGCGTCGGCGATCAGGTTGCCGAGCGGCTTCTCGGGGGCCGTGGAGCCGCGGCCGTCGATGTCGGCGGAGATGAAGCCCTGCGGCCGGCCGGCGATCGGCGCGGCGAGCCTGTTCCAGCGGGTGATCAGGGTCGTCATGTCGTCAGCCGGCTCCTGGGTCCGGCGGACGATGTGGTTCGCCGACTTCACCGACGTACGGACGATGTCCTTGGTGCGACGGTCGTAGGTGAGCGTCGTGTCCGTGTAGACCTTGCCGAACGACGACGCCGAGGTGACCATGCGCGGCTTGCCGGACGGGTCCGGGAGCGTGCACACGTAGGCCTGGTGGGTGTGGCCGGTGACCAGGGCGTCGACCTTCGGCGTGATGCCCTTGGCGATGTCCACGATCGGGCCGGAGATGCCGTCACCGGCGCCGGGGCTGTCGCAGTCGTAGTTGTACGCGTTGGAGGCCGGGGCCCCGCCCTCGTGGATCAGCGCGACGATGGACTTGACGCCCTGGCGGTCCAGCTCCTTGGCGTACTTGTTGACCGTCTCGATCTCGTCGTGGAACTTCAGGCCCTTGACGCCGTTGGCCGTGACGATGTTCGGCGTGCCCTCCAGGGTCACCCCGATGAAGCCGATCTTGACGCCGTTCTTCTTCCACACGGTGTACGGCTTGAGGACCGGCTTGCCGGTCTTCTCGTTCGTCACGTTCGCCGCGAGGTACGGGAAGTCCGCGCCCTTGAACTCCTTGCCCTCCTCGTAGCAGCCCTCGACCGGGTGGCAGCCGCCGTTCTGCAGACGGGCGAGCTCCGTGGCCCCCTCGTCGAACTCGTGGTTGCCCACGGCGGTCACGTCGAGGTCGAGCCCGTTGAGCGCCTCGATGGTGGGCTCGTCGTGGAAGAGGCCCGACAGCAGCGGGCTCGCGCCCACCATGTCGCCGCCGGCGGCCGTGACGGAGTACGCGTGGCCCTGGCGCGCGGTGCGCAGCGAGGTCGCGAGGTACTCGACGCCACCGGCCGGGACCGGCTTCACCGAGCCGTCGGCGCGCCTCTCATTCACCTCGCCTGCGGAACCGGCCGGCGGCTCCAGGTTGCCGTGCAGGTCGTTGAAGGAGAGCAGCTGCACGTCGACGGTGCGGGGCTGGTGGTGGCCGTGGCCCTTGTCCTGGGCGCCCGCCGGCATCGCGGCGACGAGCGCGCCGACGGTGACAAGTCCGGCCGTGGCGGCGAGCACCCGCCGGGGCACACGGTTCTTCTGCGGAGTCGCTGACATCGGTCCCCTTGAAAGTGTCTGAATCCTGCTGCGGCAGCCTAGAGTCAACGCGCGTAGCGCGACAGGTGTTTGTGGTTACGAACTGGTTGCCGCCCGATCAGAAAGGGGTCGATCACCCGTCGGGCGTACATATCCGAGCAGAAACGTCACCGCGCCCGTACGTCACCCGTCCCGTCACCGGCCCCGGCCGACCGCCCCCGCGCCGTACGCTCGTCACCATGACGACTGCGACTGACGCACCCCTCCCCTCTCCCGGACGCGAGATCGAGACCCTCGACGCACTCACCCCCGAGCAGGCCGACGCCGTCCTCGCCCTGCTCGGCGAGGCCGCCGAGGCCGATGGCCGGCAGGCCGTCTCCGAGCAGGGGCGGCTGCAGCTGCGGGGCGGACACCGGGCGGGCGTCAGGCATTTCCTGCTCACCGTCGACGGCGTACTGGCCGGATACGCGCAGCTGGAGGACACCGACCCCGTCGAGGCCCCCGCGGCCGAACTGGTCGTGCACCCCTCCCACCGAGGCAGGGGCCACGGCCGGGCGCTCGGTGCCGCCCTGCTCGCCGCGACCGGGAAGCGGCTGCGGGTCTGGGCGCACGGCGGCAAGTCGGCCGCCCGGCACCTGGCGCAGGTCCTCGGCCTCTCGCTCTTCCGCGAACTGCGGCAGCTCCGCCGCCCGTTGACCGACCTCGACATCGCCGAGCCGGTCCTCCCGCCGGGCGTCACCGTGCGCACCTTCGTGCCGGGCCAGGACGACGAGGCCTGGCTCGCCGTGAACAGCGCCGCCTTCGCCCACCACCCCGAGCAGGGCTCCCTCACCCAGCGGGACCTGGACGACCGCAAGGCCGAGCCCTGGTTCGACCCCACGGGCTTCTTCCTGGCCGAGCGCGACGGCGAGATCATCGGCTTCCACTGGACCAAGACGCACGCCGAGGAGGAGCTCGGCGAGGTGTACGTCGTCGGCATCAGCCCCGACGCGCAGGGCGGCGGCCTCGGCAAGGCGCTCACCGCGATCGGCCTGCGCCACCTGGCCGCCCAGGGACTGCCCACGGCGATGCTCTACGTGGACGCCGACAACCCGGCGGCCCTGTCGGTGTACGAGCGGATGGGCTTCGCCACGCACGAGGTCGACCTGATGTACCGCACGGAGTCCTGAGCGGGCACCACGCGCACGGGCCGCAGGCAGGCACAACACCCCCCAGGGGCGGCGTCACTTGACGCCGCCCCTTCCTTACGCCACCCTTTCACTACTCAATTAGTGAAAGGGTGGTGAACATGGCAGAGTCCGCAGCGGTCGAGTACCGCATCGACCGACGCAGCGGCGTCGCCACCTACCTCCAGATCGTGCAGCAGACCAAGCAGGCGCTCCGCCTCGGTGTGCTGGAGCCGGGCGACCGGCTGCCCACGGCCCGCGAGGTCGTCGAGGCCACGGCGGTCAACCCGAACACCGTGCTCAAGGCCTACCGCGAACTGGAGCGCGAAGGGCTCGTCGAAGCCCGCCGCGGCCTCGGCACCTTCGTCCGCCGCACTCTCGGCAGCGCCGCGCTCACCACCGACCGGCCGCTGCGCGCCGAGCTCGCCGAGTGGACCCGCAGGGCCCGCGCCGCCGGACTGGACAGGGACGACGCGAGCGCGCTCTTCACCGACGTACTGAACAGCGAATACAAGGGGGACCAGCACTGATGACAGGCGCCGCGATCGAGGCGAACGGCCTCGGCATGACGTACGGGCGAAAGCGCGGGTGGGCGCTGCGCGACTGCTCGTTCCGGCTGCCCGCCGGACGCATATGCGCCCTCGTCGGGCCCAACGGCGCGGGGAAGTCCACCCTGCTCACCCTCGCCGCCGGCCTGCTCCGGCCCACCGAGGGCTCGGTGCGGGTGCTCGGCACCACGCCCGCCGAAGCCCGTCCCCGCATCGCCTACGTGGCGCAGGAGAAGCCGCTGTATCCGCAGCTCACCGTGGCAGACACCCTGTGGGCCGGGGGCGAGCTCAACCCCGCCGGCTGGGACCGGGCGACCGCCGACCGGATCGCCGGCTCACTCCCCCGGGACGCGAAGGTCCGCACCCTCTCCGGCGGGCAGCGCACCCGGCTCGCCCTGGCCCTCGCCCTCGGCAAGCGGCCCGAACTGATGCTGCTGGACGAGCCGATGGCCGACCTCGACCCGCTCGCGCGGCACGAGCTGATGGGGCTGCTGATGGCCGAGGCCGCCGAGCACTCCACCACCATCGTGATGTCCTCGCACATCCTCACCGAGCTGGAGGGTTCCTGCGACTACCTCCTGCTCGTCGACGGCGGCCGGGTCCGCCTCGGCGGCGAGAGCGACGACATCGTCGCCGCGCACGCCCTGGTCACGGGCCAGGTCCGCGACCTCGCCCCGCACACGGTCGTCGAGTCCCGCACGACGGGGCGTCAGCTCACAGCGCTCGTACGGAAGGAAGGCCCGGTGGACCCCGCCGCCTGGGACGTCACGGAGCCTTCACTGGAGGAGCTCCTGCTGGCCCACCTCCGCTCGCCGGAGGCACCGCCGCTGCTCACCCCGAGCGCGCACGCCCGCGAGGAGGTCGCCGCGATATGAGCACACTCACCCCCCTGCGCGGCCCCGTCCGCGTGGTCGTCCGCCAGCACCGAAGCACCCTGCGGGTCGCCGGCGTCCTCGCGCTGGCCGCGGCCATCACCCTCATCGGCTTCGCGCTGTGGACATCCCATCTCATCGACGGCTTCGACGCCGGCGACTGCGAGGCCTCGGGTGTCTCCGGCCCCGAGTGCGACCAGCGGATCGTGGACTTCAACGGGTCGATGTCCCTGTTCAGCAGCGTGCTCATGTACGCCGCCCTGGCTCTGACCGTTCTGCCCGGGATCATCAGCGCGTTCGTCGCCGGGCCCCTGATCGCCAGGGAGCTGGAGAGCGGCACCTACCGCATGGCCTGGACCCAGTCCGTGACACCCGCCCGCTGGCTGGCGGCCAAGCTGGCCGTGCCCACCGTCCTGCTCGTCGCGGGCGTGACCGTGCTGTCCGCGGTCCTCGGCTGGGCACAGACGCAGACGGCCACCGACTTCACGGTCGACTGGTTCGACGGTCCGGTCTTCGTCGCGACGGTCCCCGCCGTCATCGCCTACACGCTGCTCGGCGTCGCCGTGGGCACACTCACCGGCCTGCTGGTGCATCGCACGGTGGCCGCGATGTCGCTGGCCGCCGTCGTCACCGGCACGGTGATGGTGGCGCTCAACTCCCTCCGGGCGAGCCTCTGGCCCCTGCGGACCGAGAGCTCCGAGGGCGTCAAGGTCTCCGGCGTTCCGCTCGACGCCTGGGTGGTCGACGTCGGCCGCCTCACCACCGACGGCCGCCGGCTGCCCATCGACGTGTGCTGGCCGCGCATCGACGATCACCAGGAAAACCGGTGCCTGGCCGATCACGACATCATCGGCACGTTCGCCGACTACCACCCGAGCTCGCACCTCTGGCCCCTCCAGCTCGTCGAGACCGGCATCCTGCTCGCCCTCGCCGCCTTGGCCCTCGCGCTCGCCTTCCGCGTGCTGCGCCGGCTCCACGGCTGATCCAGCCACCCCTGTCCGGGCCCCGGGGGGAGTCCGGGCAGGGGGTTCACCTACGGTGAGGACGGCGAGAACCGGGACGGCACCGCAGTCACACCGCTTCCTGTACGTCATGTCATCGTTACCGGCCATTCAGACGGGCTTGCGACCCTCACGGGATGCAGCCAGCTGTGCCCACCCCCCGCAACGCGAGAGGCCCCGGTCCGGGGGCCGGCCCCGCTCCTTCCGCGATCTTTAACGGCTCCGACGCGCCTGTTGAGCCGAACACGCGGAAGAATAGGTCCATGAGCCAGCAGCCCAGCTCCGAGGTCCCGGTCCAGCCCGCCCAGCCGTCGGTCGGCTCGCTCGCCGCGCACCGGCCGCACGCCGTGGCGGGCTCGGTGCCCGCCGGCCTGTCCACAGCAGCCGACCTCGACCCCGATCTGGACAACGACGCCGACGCCTACGAGCCGGAGACGGACGGCGACGAGCTTCCGCACGGCCGGTTCCTGGACCGGGAACGCAGTTGGCTCGCGTTCAACGAACGGGTGCTGGAGCTCGCGGAGGACCCCGCCACACCCCTACTCGAACGGGCTAATTTCCTGGCGATCTTCGCCTCGAACCTGGACGAGTTCTTCATGGTCCGCGTCGCCGGTCTCAAGCGCCGCATCGCGACCGGCGTCGCCACCCGTTCCGCGTCCGGGCTCCAGCCCCGCGAGGTCCTGGACCTGATCTGGACCCGCTCCCGGGAGCTCATGGCCCGGCACGCCGCCTGCTACCAGCAGGACGTCGCCCCCGCCCTGTCCGACGAGGGCATCCAGCTGGTCCGCTGGCCCGACCTGACCGAGAAGGAGCAGGCCCGCCTGTTCACCTTCTTCCGGCAGCGGGTCTTCCCCGTGCTGACGCCGCTGGCCGTCGACCCCGCGCACCCGTTCCCGTACATCTCGGGGCTGTCGCTCAACCTCGCCGTCGTCGTGCGCAACCCGGTCAGCGGCCACCGGCACTTCGCCCGCGTCAAGGTACCGCCGCTGCTCACCCGCTTCCTGGAGGCGTCCCCGCAGCGCTACGTCCCGATAGAGGACATCATCGCGGCGCACCTCGAAGAGCTCTTCCCGGGCATGGAGGTCCTCGCCCACCACATGTTCCGGGTCACCAGGAACGAGGACCTGGAGGTCGAGGAGGACGACGCCGAGAACCTCCTCCAGGCCCTGGAGAAGGAGCTCATGCGGCGCCGCTTCGGCCCGCCGGTCCGCCTGGAGGTCGAGGAGTCCATCGACCCGTACGTCCTGGACCTGCTCGTGCGCGAGCTGAAGATCTCCGAGACCGAGCTCTATCCGCTGCCGGGCCCGCTCGACCTCACCGGACTGTTCGGCATCGCCTCGCTGGACCGGCCCGAGCTGAAGTACCCCAAGTTCATCGCCGGCACCCACCGCGACCTCGCCGAGGTCGAGTCCGCGTCCGCGCCCGACATCTTCGCCGCCCTCCGCGAGCGCGACGTGCTGCTGCACCACCCGTACGACTCCTTCTCCACCTCCGTCCAGGCCTTCCTGGAGCAGGCGGCGGGCGACCCGGACGTCCTCGCCATCAAGCAGACGCTGTACAGGACTTCGGGCGATTCCCCGATAGTCGACGCCCTGATCGACGCCGCCGAGTCCGGCAAGCAGGTCCTCGTGCTCGTCGAGATCAAGGCACGCTTCGACGAGCAGGCCAACATCAAGTGGGCCCGCAAGCTGGAGGAGTCCGGCTGCCACGTCGTCTACGGCCTCGTCGGGCTCAAGACCCACTGCAAGCTGTCGCTGGTCGTCCGTCAGGAGGGCGACACCCTGCGCCGCTACTCCCACGTCGGCACCGGCAACTACCACCCCAAGACGGCCCGGCTGTACGAGGACCTCGGCCTGCTCACCGCCGACCCGCAGGTGGGCGCGGACCTCTCCGACCTCTTCAACCGGCTCTCCGGCTACTCCCGCCGCGAGACCTACCGCCGGCTGCTGGTCGCCCCGAAGTCCCTGCGCGACGGACTGATCGCCCGTATCAACAAGGAGATCACCCACCACCGCGCGGGACGGCCCGCGTACGTCCGCATCAAGGTCAACTCGATGGTCGACGAAGCGATCATCGACGCCTGCTACCGGGCGGGGCAGGCGGGTGTGCCGGTCGACATCTGGGTACGCGGCATCTGCGCGATCCGCCCCGGCGTCAGCGGCCTCTCCGAGAACATCAGGGTCCGGTCGATACTGGGCCGCTTCCTCGAACACTCCCGGGTCTTCGCCTTCGGCAACGGAGGCGAGCCCGAAGTCTGGTTCGGCAGCGCCGACATGATGCACCGCAACCTCGACCGCCGGATCGAAGCACTGGTCCGCGTCACCGATCCCGCGCATCGCGCCGCGCTCAGCAGGCTCCTGGAAACAGGCATGTCCGACACCACCTCCTCCTGGCACCTGGGCCCCGACGGAAACTGGACCCGGCACTCCACGGACGCGGACGGCCAGCCGCTGCGGCACGTACAAGAGATGCTCATTGACGCCCGGAGGCGCCGGCGTGCGACGCCCTGACCACTCGACGACGACGCTCTCCGCGGAAGCGGTCCTCGCGCCCTACCTGCGCGAACAGGCCGCCTCCTTCCTGCGGGGACTGCGGCTGCACGGCGAGCACAACGCCCCGGCCGACGCCGGCACCCAGGGTGCCGACGAGGCGGCCCGCACCCTGCGCCGCGCGGCCCGCCGCATCAGCGGCACGCTGCACACCTTCCGGGGGGCGCTCGAACCCGTCTGGGCCGACCAGCTCCGCACGGAACTGGCCTGGCTCTCCGGCACCCTGGCCCGGGAGCACGCGTACGCCACCCGGCTCGGCCGGCTGCTGGAGGCCCTGCACCAGCTCTCCGGCGCCGCCCTCCCTGCGGCCCGGACCCCCGGGGACGCCCCGGCCGAGAGCGACAAGGAGCGCGCGGCGCTCGGCGTCGGCGCGGCCAGGGCCGGAGCCCTGCTGGAGCGCCGGCTGACCCTCGCCAGGACCCGCGCCCACTCGGCGGCGCTCCAGGCGCTGGGGTCGTCCCGCTTCCACGCCGTCGCCGACGCCGTGGCCCTGCTCGCCTCGGAGGTCCCGCTCTCGGCCACGGCGGCCGAACCCGCCTCCGATGTGCTGCACAGCCCCGCCGAGCTGGCCGAGCAGCGGATGCTGGACGCGGTGGCCGCGCTGCCGCCCGACGAGTCGGCGGAGCCGTACAACGAGGCCCACGACGCCCTCTGGCACCAGGCCCGCCTGCTGCTCCGGCTGCACAGATACGCCCACGAGGTCGTACGGGGAGCACCCGACCCGGCCCTCGCCGGCCCCGGTCACGCGCTCGACCTGCACCGGGACGCGGCCGAGGCAGCCGCCGCGGCCTCGGCGGCGGCCCGCACCCCGCGCATCGCCCCGGCGACGGCGTACGCCCTGGGGGTGCTCCACGCCGACCAGCGGCACGAGGTGGAGGCGGCGCGCGGCGTGTTCCGGGAGACCTGGCCGTACGCCGCGGCCGTGACCGCGCCATGAGCGGCGGCACCGTCCTGGCGGCCGGCTGCGTGCTGTGGCGCCGGGACCCGGAGGACGGGGGCCTGGAGATCTGTCTGGTCCACAGGCCCCGCTACGACGACTGGTCCTTCCCGAAGGGGAAGCTCAAGCGCGGCGAGACGGCGATGGAGGCCGCCCTGCGCGAGGTGCTGGAGGAGACGGGCCACCACTGCGTGCCGGGAGCGGCGCTGCCGACGGCCTTCTACATGGCCAACGGCCGGCCGAAGGAGGTCAGCTACTGGGAGGCGGAGGCGGCCGACGGCGCCTTCGTGCCCAACCACGAGGTCGACCGGCTGGCATGGCTCTCCCCCGACACCGCCCGGGCCCGGCTCTCCCGCCCGGACGACCGCATCCAGCTGGACGCGTTCCTGCGTTCCACGTCCGAGGCCTGAGTCCACCGGGCACCTTCGCCCACCCGGCGCATGAGTCCGCCCCGCGCATGAGGCCACCCGGCCCGCGCGCCCGGCGCCCTCGGCTGCCCAGCACGCGCGCACGCCCCGCCACCCGAGGCTGTCCCACGACGGGGCCCGCCCCGCAACCTCGGCTGCCCAGGGACCGGGGCCCGGGGCCCGGGGTGTCCGGCTGCCCGGGGGCGCCCCGGGCCCGTGACCTGCGGACACGGGCCGGCCCTCGGCTGCCGGACGCGGCCGGGCCGGTGGCCGCCGGCTGCTCCGCCCCGCGCTCAGGGGCAGCTCCGCGCCCCCGGAGCACCGCGCCACGCGGCGGAACCAGCCCGCCCAGCACGGTTCACCTTCCGTTCACTCTGCTCCGTAGGCCGCTTCACCTGTTCTGCCTAATTTCGGACGTACACGGTGCACGGCACCAAGCCACCGCACCTTTCCTCATCGCACGCCGCCACACACCTACGACCGCGGCGGCTCCTGGAAGGAACACCCCGAAAGTGAAGCTTCAGCGCAAGAACCGGCTTCGTGCCACCGCGCTCGGTGCCCTCGCCGTCTCCGGCGCCCTGGTCCTCACGGCGTGCGGTTCGGACAACAACACCGGCACCGAGACGGAGGGCGGCAGCAAGACGAGCGCCGCCGCGTCGAACATCAAGTGTGACGGCGCCGAGGGCCAGCTTCGTGCCTCCGGGTCCAGCGCTCAGAAGAACGCGATGGACCTCTGGGTCAAGAACTACATGGCCGCCTGCTCGGGCGTGGAGATCAACTACAACTCGTCCTCCTCCGGCGAGGGCATCGTCGCCTTCAACCAGGGCACCGTCGGCTTCGCCGGCTCCGACTCGGCGCTGAAGCCCGAAGAGGTCGCGGACTCCAAGAAGATCTGCAAGACCGGCCAGGGCATCAACCTCCCGATGGTCGGCGGCCCGATCGCGATCGGCTTCCACGTCGAGGGCGTCGACAGCCTCACGCTGGACGCCTCCACGCTCGCCAAGATCTTCGACTCGAAGATCAAGAACTGGAACGACCCCGCGATCGCCAAGCTCAACGAGGGCGTCAAGCTCCCGGACAAGGCGATCCAGGCCTTCCACCGCTCCGAGGACTCCGGCACCACGCAGAACCTCGGCAAGTACCTGAACGCCGCGGCCCCGGCCGACTGGAAGTACGAGGCCGAGAAGAAGTGGCCCGCCCCCGGTGGCCAGGCCGCGTCCGGCTCCTCCGGTGTCGCCTCGCAGGTGAAGGCCGTCGACGGCTCGATCGGTTACTTCGAGCTCTCCTACGCCTCCTCGCAGGACATCACCACGGTGGACATCAACACCGGCGGCGCCGCCCCGGTCAAGGCCACCTCGGAGAACGCCTCCAAGGCCATCGCCGCAGCCAAGGTCAAGGGCACCGGCAAGGACCTGGCGCTCGACCTCGACTACACCACCAAGGCCGAGGGTGCCTACCCGATCGTCCTGGTGACGTACGAGGTCGTCTGCGACGCCGGCAACAAGGCCGAGACCCTCGGCACGGTCAAGTCCTTCCTGACCTACACCGCTTCCGACGAGGGCCAGAAGGTCCTGACGGACGCCGGTTACGCCCCGATCCCGGCCGAGATCAACGCCAAGGTCCGCGAGACCATCAGCGCCCTCTCGTAACCACGCATCGCACGACGCACAGGGCGGGGGCGGTCCGGAACACCCCCCGGACCGCCCCGGCCACCATCCCCATCCGGTGCACCGCCGCCAGGGGAGCGCCAGCTCCCCCACACAGACCGGAAAGATCATGGCTTCCACCACACCGATCGACATCCCACCGGCCCCGCCGGCCCGACAACAGCGCGCAGGCTCGGCCGGGCGCGCAGGCGACAAGATCTTCCTGGGCCTCTCACGGGGTTCGGGCATTCTGCTGCTCGTGATCATGGCCTCGATCGCCGTGTTCCTCAGCTACCGGGCCGCGATAGCCATCTCGAAGGACGAAGCGAACTTCTTCACCACCTTCGACTGGAACCCCGCGGGAGACCCGCCGGTCTTCGGCATCGCGGTCCTGCTCTTCGGCACCGTCGTCAGCTCGATCATCGCAATGGTCATCGCGGTTCCGATCGCTGTCGGCATCGCCCTCTTCATCTCGCACTACGCGCCGCGAAAGCTGGCCGCCCCGATCGCGTACGTCGTCGACCTGCTCGCCGCCGTGCCCAGCATCGTCTACGGCATCTGGGGCGCACTCGTCCTCGTGCCGTACCTGGAGGGCCTGAACCTCTGGCTCGACCAGTTCTTCGGCTGGACCTACCTCTTCGAGAAGACCGAGGTCGGTGTCGCGCGCTCGCTCTTCACCGTCGGCATCCTGCTCGCGATCATGATCCTGCCGATCGTGACCAGCGTCAGCCGCGAGGTCTTCCTCCAGGTCCCGAAGATGAACGAGGAAGCCGCGCTCGCCCTCGGCGCCACGCGCTGGGAGGTCATCCGCCTCTCGGTCCTGCCGTTCGGCCGCTCCGGCATCATCTCCGCCTCGATGCTCGGCCTGGGCCGCGCGCTCGGCGAGACGATGGCCGTCGCCACGGTCCTGTCGCCGAGCTTCCTCATCTCGCTGCACGTGCTCAACCCGGGTGGGGGCACCTTCGCCCAGAACATCGCCGCGAAGTTCGGCGAGGCCGACGCCTTCGGCCGCGACGCCCTGATCGCCTCGGGCCTCGTCCTCTTCGTCCTCACCCTGCTGGTCAACGGCGCGGCCCGGCTCATCATCGCCCGCCGCAAGGAGTACTCGGGGGCCAACGCATGAGCCACGCAACCACCACCGGCGTCCAGGACAAGCGCCCGCACACCTCGCCGGAACCGCGCCCGTCCGGCCTCAGCAGCCGCAGCCTCCCCCGGTGGGCACCGCTCGGCTTCGCCGCCGTCTCGATCGCGCTGTCGATCGGCATCAGCACGGCCGCCGGCTGGCACAGCCGCGTCCAGTGGGGCCTGATCGCGGCCCTGCTCTTCCTGGCCATCTCGTACGTGGCGACCACCGTCGTCGAGAACAAGCGCCAGGCCAAGGACCGCCTCGCCACCAGCATCGTCTGGGTCTGCTTCCTGGTCGCCGTCGTCCCGCTCGCCTCGCTGCTCTGGACGACGATCAGCCGCGGCTCGGAGCGGCTCGACGGCTACTTCCTCACCCACTCGATGGCCGGCGTCCTCGGCTCCGAGGCCAGCGGCGGCGTCTACCACGCGCTGATCGGCACCCTGGAGCAGGTCGGGATCGCCACGGTGATCTCCGCCCCGCTCGGCCTGCTGACCGCGGTCTACCTGGTGGAGTACGGAAAGGGCGCGCTCGCCCGCGCCGTCACCTTCTTCGTCGACGTGATGACGGGCATCCCGTCCATCGTGGCCGGCCTCTTCATCCTGTCGATCATGCTGATCGCGAACATCGAGCCGTCCGGTCTGATGGGCGCCCTGGCCCTGACCATCCTGATGATCCCGGTCGTGGTCCGCTCCACCGAGGAGATGCTCAAGCTCGTCCCCAACGAGCTCCGCGAGGCCTCCCTCGCCCTGGGCATCCCGAAGTGGCGCACCATCCTGAAGGTGGTCCTGCCGACCGCGATCGGCGGCATCACCACCGGCGTCATGCTGGCCATCGCCCGCATCGCCGGTGAGACCGCGCCGATCATCCTGCTGGTCTTCGGCAGCCAGCTGATCAACACGAACCCCTTCGAAGGCGCCCAGTCCTCGCTGCCGTTCTACATCTACGAGCAGTACAAGATCGGTGAGGCCGCCTCCTACGACCGGGCCTGGGCAGCCGCCCTGGTGCTGATCGCCTTCGTCATGATCCTCAATCTCGTGGCCCGCGGCATCGCCCGCTGGAAGGCCCCGAAGACCGGTCGCTGACGCGGCCATCAGCGACCCGAAAGAAGCAGTGATTCACATGGCCAAGCGCATCGACGTCGGCGGACTCACCGCCTACTACGGCTCCCACAAGGCCATCGAGGACATCTCGATGACCGTGGAACCCCGCTCCGTGACCGCCTTCATCGGCCCGTCCGGCTGCGGAAAGTCCACCTTCCTGCGCACCCTGAACCGCATGCACGAGGTCACCCCCGGGGGCCGCGTCGAGGGCAAGGTGCTGCTGGACGACGAGAACCTCTACGGGACCGGGGTCGACCCCGTCACCGTGCGCCGCACGGTCGGCATGGTCTTCCAGCGCCCGAACCCCTTCCCGACCATGTCGATCTTCGACAACGTCGCGGCGGGCCTGCGGCTGAACGGCTCGTACCGCAAGAGCCAGCTGTCGGACATCGTCGAGAAGTCCCTCAAGGGCGCCAACCTCTGGAACGAGGTCAAGGACCGCCTGAACAAGCCGGGCTCCGGCCTCTCCGGCGGTCAGCAGCAGCGCCTCTGCATCGCCCGCGCGATCGCCGTCGAGCCGCAGGTGCTGCTGATGGACGAGCCCTGCTCGGCGCTCGACCCGATCTCGACGCTCGCCATCGAGGACCTGATCGGCGAGCTGAAGGAGCGCTTCACGATCGTCATCGTGACGCACAACATGCAGCAGGCGGCACGCGTCTCGGACCGTACGGCCTTCTTCAACCTCGCGGCGGTCGGCAAGCCCGGCCGGCTGATCGAGATCGACGAGACGGAGCGGATCTTCTCCAACCCGTCGGTGCAGGCGACCGAGGACTACATCTCGGGCCGCTTCGGCTAGGCCTTCCGTTTGGCCACAGACGGCCTTGGGGTGCTGCATGGCGGTGCCACCACAAGGCAAAGGGTCCGCCCCTGCTCTCCACAGGAGAGCAGGGGCGGACCCATTCCCGGACCGATGGCCGGGCCGTTCGCGGACCGGCCGTCAGCCGAAGAGCAGCACGACGATCCCATAGCTCGCCGCGGCGACCAGAGCCGCCGCGGGCATCGTGATGAACCACCCCAGGATGATGTTCTTGGCCACTCCCCAGCGCACCGCGTTCACACGCTTCGTGGCGCCGACACCCATGATCGCCGAGGTGATGACATGAGTCGTGGAGATCGGGGCGTGGAAGAGGAACGCCGAGCCGAACATGATCGAGGCGCCGGTGGTCTCGGCCGCGAACCCCTGCGGCGGATCCAGCTCGATGATCTTCCGGCCGAGCGTCCGCATGATGCGCCACCCGCCCGCGTACGTCCCGAGGGACAGCATCGCCGCACAGGCGATCTTCACCCAGACCGGGATCTCGTCGTTCGGGCCCTCGACATCAGCGATGACCAGCGCCATCACCACGATGCCCATCGTCTTCTGGGCGTCCTGCAGACCGTGACCGAGCGCCATGCCCGCCGCCGAGACCGTCTGTGCGATCCGGAAGCCGCGCTTGGCCTTGTGCGGGTTGGTCTTCCGGAATATCCACATGATGCCGACCATCACCAGATAGCCGACGACCAGGCCGATGACCGGCGACAGGAACATCGGGATGACGATCTTGGACAGCACGCCGTCCCAGTGCACCATCGTCCCGCCGGCCAGCGCCGCGCCCACCATGCCGCCGAACAGGGCGTGCGAGGACGAGGACGGCAGGCCGTAGTACCAGGTGATCAGGTTCCAGATGATCGCGCCGACCAGCGCCGCGAAGAGGATTCCCATCCCCTTCTGGCCCTCGGGCGTGGCGATCAGGCCTTCGCTGACGGTCTTGGCGACCCCCTGGCCCAGGAAGGCGCCCGCGAGGTTCATCACAGCGGCCATCGCCAGAGCCGCACGCGGGGTCAGCGCCCGGGTGGAGACCGAGGTGGCGATGGCGTTCGCCGAGTCGTGGAAGCCGTTCGTATACGTGAAGCCGAGCGCGACCCCGATGGTCACGACCAGCGCAAAGGTGTCCACGAGGTTCAGGACTCCTTGACCGCGATGGTCTCCACGGTGTTGGCGACGTGCTCGAACGCGTCAGCCGCCTCTTCCAGCACATCCACGATCTGCTTGAGCTTCAGCACGTCCATGGCGTCGTACTTGCCGTTGAAGAGGTGCGCCAGCAGCTTGCGGTGGATCTGGTCGGCCTGGTTCTCCAGGCGGTTGACCTCGATCCAGTACTCGGTGAGGTTGTCCATGGTCCGCAGACTCGGCATGGCCTCGGCGGTCAGCTCCGCCGCCCTGGCCAGCACCTCGATCTGCTGCTCGACACCCTTCGGGAGCTCGTCGATCTGGTACAGCACGACCAGGTCGACGGCCTCCTCCATGAAGTCCATGATGTCGTCGAGCGACGAGGCGAGGTTGTAGATGTCCTCGCGGTCGAACGGCGTGATGAAGGAGGAGTTCAGCTGGTGGAAGATCGCGTGGGTGGCATCGTCCCCCGCGTGCTCCGCTGCCCGCATACGCTCCGCGATCTCGACTCGGGAGGCAGAATCCGCCCCGAGCAGTTCCATCAGGAGTTTCGAGCCCGTGACGATGTTGTCCGCGGACGCGGAAAACATGTCGTAGAAGCTCGTCTCCCTGGGGGTCAGACGAAAGCGCACGTGGGGTCCTCGGGGTGCTTTGGATTCGGTCAGGCTGATGCTAGGCGCATCATCCGGCCACGGCTAACCGGCGTTCTTCAGTGTCGCGCATCGGGCACAGTGATCAGCACGGACCCCCGGTCACGTTTCGGCTGGATTCGTTACGATATACCCGGCAGGGGTATACAGAGGCCACAGAACGGCACGCTCACCGCAGGCCAAGAGGACAACGGGAGGACTCCATGACCACCACCGAGGCCGCCGGGGCAGCCGGTACGGACGCGGTCGTCACCGACCACGACCGCGGTATCCACGGCTACCACCACCAGAAGGACGAGCACCTCAAGCGCCTGCGCCGCATCGAGGGCCAGATCCGCGGCCTCCAGCGGATGGTGGACGAGGACGTCTACTGCATCGACATACTCACCCAGGTCTCGGCCTCCACCAAGGCCCTCCAGTCGTTCGCGCTCCAACTCCTGGAGGAGCATCTGCGCCACTGCGTCGCCGACGCCGCCGTCAAGGGCGGCGACGAGATCGACGCGAAGGTCGAGGAGGCCACGAAGGCGATCGCCCGCCTCCTGCGCACCTGAGAGCCGCGAGGGCGGAGGGTGCCGGGGGTCGCGCCGGGGAGGATGGCACCAGGGAGGGGAACGTCACCCTCGGTGGCGTGCCTGGCGGGGAATCGTCGGCGCCGGCTCGGCGGCGGTGTCCGTCCCGACGTTGAGCACCTCGTCGATACGGTCGGAACTGAGCCGGTCCTCGATCGCGTCCGCCGCCGCGATCATGAGCTCGCCGCACAGTTCGATCTCGGCGAGAGCCACACAGTCCTGAGCGTTCGGAGCGCTGAGCGTCACCACCTGCGTCACCTCTCTCTGCTGTCGCCGACTCCTGGCGCACCGACTCCCTAGCGTAGGGACCGTGGTACGGACCGCGCATGGCACGGACGGACCATTTCGGCCTCCCCCCTACGGCGTTTCCGGGCCACCGCGCCCCTGCTGCACCTGGCCCGTGTAGAGGTCCTCCTCGGGCGGCAGCGCCACGGAGACCGGCACCCCGAAGCCGTAGAGCAGCATCGTCGACACCACCGGCACCCCCGGGCCCTCGGTCGCGAAGGTGAAATGGTGGCGCACCTTGCGCAGCAGGCCCTCGTCATCCAGATAGGCGTCGAAGTGCACCGTGTCCGTGCTGAACCCTTTCGCCGCGGCGGTGAGCGCCGCCCGCGAGGAGGACGAAGCCGCCCGCGCCGCCCGCCCGATGTCCGCCGTCCCCCGGTAGTGCCGGACCGCCACCCCGGCCAGCTCCGTCCGCCCCTCGTACGTCACCTTCTCCGCCCCGAGCAACAGCTCGGCCGCGGCCGTCGGATCGGTCACACCGCCGGTGACGAGATTGCCGTCCTCCAGGGCCGTCGTGTCGATCCGCACCCACTTGTCGTCGGGCACCCCGGCCCCGCGGTTCTTCATGTAGAGCGCCCCGGGCGCCAGCAGCTCCGTGATCGGCCGGTGCTCGTCGGCCCCCGCCGCGTCCTTGGGCAGGACGACCTTGATCCGGCCCAGCTGCCTGCGGAAGTCGTACGCCCCCTCGCCCCGGATCGTCACCCGGGTCCCGCCCGCGGCGGTCTCCATCGACGTACGCGTCTCGGCGCTGCCCGCACCGGCCAGCCCCTCGGCGGCTCCCCTGACCACGGCGGCCGGACCGCCCGCCGGGCACTCCCGGGCCACGGCGCGCTCACCCGCCCCGTCACCGGCAGCGCCACCCGCGCCCGAGCATCCCGTACCCACCGTCATCACGCCGGCGACGGCCAGGGCGCACACAGCCAGTGCCCCGCCTCCGCACCTGTGCTGCCGCACCACCATCGCCTGCCAACCCTCAACGACGTACACCTGACCGAGTTCCCGCCCGCCTCGCCTAACGACGGCCGGGGCACCTCGTCACGCCACGGGGGCCCTTACGGAAGCCGATCGGCCCACTCCCGGGCCACCGGACGGAGTTCCCAGTACGGTTGAACCGTGTATCAGGACCTCCCGGACCCACCGGTCCACCACCCCGTTCCGGCGCACAGCACCACCACCGTCGAACGGGGTTCGTTCTGTCTGGCCCGCTGCGTCTGCGGCTGGTCGGGCCCGGCCAGACGCTCCCGCGACCGAGCGCGCACCGACGCGCGGGAGCACCTCGGGTCGCCCGGCTGAGGACTGCCCTACAGCGCTTCGCGCAGCCGCCGGATCGCCCGCTCGAAGCACGGCCCCGCCTCCGGCAGGATCCTGCCGAGCAGTTCGAGCTCTTCGGTCTTCTCCCTGACCGGCTTCCCGCCGGGCGAGAGCGCGAGGAGCTCGTCGCACCGGGCGAGGGCCCCGCCCTCGTCGAGCAGGACGCAGTGGACCACGACCAGGCCGCCGTACGCCTCCGCGACCGCTTCGCGGTCTCCCGTCGCGGCGGCGGTGAAGATGCCCATGGCGCGCCCCAGGCTCGCCTCCCCCTCCCGGCGGGACCCCGCCACGCACAGCGCGAGGCCGTGGAAGAAGTGGTTCCAGCCGTCCTCCGGATCGACCTCCAGTGCCAGAACGCAGTCGGCGAGGGCCTCCTCGTGCCTGCCCAGCGACAGAAGGACCCGGGTACGGGAGTTCAGGATCCAGTCGGAGCGCGGATCGAGCCCGGCGGCCGCGGTGAGATCGGCCAGCGCTTCCTCCCGCCGGCCGAGCCGCTCGTACACCTCGCCCCTGCAGCCGAGAGCCCACATGTACTGCGGGTCGAGCTCAATGGCACGGGTGTAGTCGGCCAGGGCGTCCCCGTGCCTTCCCATGGCCTCGTACGTCTGCGCCCTTCTGCCGTGCGCCCAGACATAGAGCGGATCGATCTCGATGGCACGGGCGAGATCCGCGAACGCCTCGTCGTGCCTCCCCATCTCCTCGTACACCCGCGCCCGGCCGACATGCGCCCAGGCGTACGCCGGGTCCAGCTCGATGGCCTGGCCGAAATCCGCCAGGGCGTCCCCGTGCCTCCCCATCTCCTCGTGGACCCGCGCCCGGCTGGCAAACGCCCAGGCGTACACCGGATCGATCTCGATCGCACGGCCGAAATCCGCGAGGGCGTCGTCGTACCTTCCCATCCGCTCGAAGAGCCACCCCCGGCTCCCGAGTGCCCACCCGTAGCCGGGATCGATCTCGATCGCACGGGTGTAGTCGGCCAGGGCTTCCTCGTCCGCGCCCAGCGCCTCGTGGACCCGCGCCCGGCTGGCGAACGCCCAGGCGTACAGCGGATCGATCTCGATCGCACGGGCGAAATCGGCGAAGGCCTCGTCGTGGCGCCCCAGATTCCGGTAGGCGTCACCCCGGCTGCCGTACGCCAGCGCGTGGCGAGGCTCGATCTCCACCGCACGGGAACAGGCGGCGACCGCTTCCTCGTGGCGGCCGAGGACGCGGTAGGTCTCCCCGAGCCCCGCATGAGGGCGGGCATCGTCCGGCGTGAGGGCGACTGCCTCCACGCAGTCCTGCAGCGACTTCTCGTCGTCCCCCACGTCCCGGTGCTCCTCGGCCCGGATGGTGTACGCCAACGCCCGCCCCGCCGTGTCCAGTTCGGGCGCGCGCAGCAGCATGCTCAGCGCGGCCACACCCGGCTTCTCCTGCTCCGCGACGGCCTCCAGCCGCCGGCCCCAGGAGACGAGGGCCTCCGAGTCGCTGTCGACGCCCGCGCCGCCGAGGATCTGCGCCCAACGACGCAGCGTGGCCGCGTCGAGACCGACGGCATGGGCACTCTGGCGGAGCGCGTCGGGCAGGGCGGTACGAGGATTCGCGCACAGCCGGTGATAGGTCTCGTTCAGCCGGTGCTCCCGCCAAGCGGCGTCGCCCCAGTGCTCGTCGGAGTCACCGCCGAGGTCCGCCTCCACCGCGAGGCGCCACCGCCCGAACAGATCGGCCAGGCGGATGTGCGCCTCCTGCCACCGGGCCGGCGACCGGGTCCGCTGGAGCCGCAGCATCGCGGCGCGTACGACGTCGTGGTAGCGGCAGCGGCCGTCCTGGGGAGAGACGAAGGCCAGGCCGCGCAGCCAGGCGTAACTCCCGCCCGCCGCCTCCGGGACGACCCCGCGGTAGACGTCCTCGTCGACCAGCAGCGGAAGCGCGCAGGCGAGCGCCGCCTCGCGCCGCTCCTCGTCCGGCTCCCACTTCAGGAACCTCTCGACCGCGGTCTCGGACGGATCGCCGATGCCGGCGTTCCTCCCCGGATCGCTCCGGGCCAGCATGTCCACCAGCAGCGGCAGCCTCCCCGACAGCCGCAGCACCAGCTCGATGCCGGCCTCGTCGGTGACCCCGTGGGCGGCGAGGAGCGTGCGCGCCTCCTCCTCGGAGAAGACGTCGAGGGAGACCTCGGTGACCTGGCCCATGCAGTCGCCCCAGACCCTGGTGTCCAGACGCAGCTGTCCGGAGAGCACGATCTGCACATTGACGGGCAGGCTGCCGTACTCGTCCCCGAAGGCGATGGTCCGCAGCCAGGCGTCGAGGACCGGCCCGGTCCTCTCGTACACGTCGAAGATCAGCACCACCCGCTCGCAGCGGTCCGCGACGTCGGTCAGGTCGTCGAGGAAGGCGGGGGCGAGGCCGGCGAGCGGATTCATCACCAGGTGCACGTCGTCATGGCTGCGCAGACGTGTGTTGAGCATCGCCCGCACCCGGTCCGCGCCGAGCGCCACCTGCTGCGGATCGACGGCCCCGACCAGCGCCCCGGCCCCGGGCACCAGCCCGCCCAGCCCGGCCAGCGCCACCTGGGCCGCGACCGTACCGGCCGGTGACGGGCCGGGCTCCGCCGCTCCCGGCTCACCGGGCGCGGGCTGCGCGGCCGGGACGCTGCCCTCGGCCTGGTGCCGGCGCTGACGGTAGGTCGCCAGTTGCTTGTCGAACCTCTTCAGCGGGTGCCCCTGCCGGCCCAGCCGGACGCTGACGGCCTCCATCGCCTCGACCGCGTCGTGCACGTCGTCGCCCACGAAGGCCGTGACGACGGAGGTCTGCTCCCGCGCCGCGGCCTCCCACTGACGCACCAGGGTGGACTTGCCCACGCCCCCGTTGCCGCGCACATGGAAAAGGAACGGGAAGTCGGCCTCTTCCGGGTCCCTCGCGAAGGTCTCCCGGAACACCGCGAGCTCGTTACGGCGCCCCACGAACCCCGTACGCTCACGCCGCCGATTGACTTCCTGCCGCGACGGCCGCCGACCTGCCATCCACACCACCCCCGGATCACGGGACATGATGCCCCGTCACGGGGGCGGCGGCCCCGGAACGATCGATCTCAGCCATTCTCAGCAAACTCGGCCGTTCGCGCCGGACGCGCCGGACGCGCCGTTCGCGCCGGACGCGCGTGAGCCCGGGGCCGGAGCCCGGGATGCGCGTGAGTCCGGGGCCGGAGCCCGGGACGCGCCGGGCCCCGTGCGCGTGTGAGCCTCCGGGCCCAGGACACGCGCGAGCCCGGGACCCACACCTGAGGGGTGCCCGGGACACGCGTGAGGGGGTGCCCCCTTCGGGACACCCCCTCGCGTCGTCGAAGCGCTCCGGCTACGCGGCGAGGTCCTTCTCGCCGGGCGCGGCACCCCGGCCGGAACCCGGGCGCGGCTCGGGAATCCCGCGCGACTCGTCCCACCCGTCCGCCGCGGTGTCCGCCTTGCCCGAACGGACGAGCCTGCCGACCGTCCCGGCGCGGGCCACGGCCCCCACCAGAGGCGTCAGCAGCATCATCGCGAGCGGGGCGAGCAGCAGGGCCACGGCCGTGCCGAGCGCGAAGCCGCCGATCACGTCGGTCGGGTAGTGCACGCCCATGTAGACCCGGCAGAAGCCCTCCAGGAGAGCCAGCCCGATCGCGTACAGCCCGAACTTCTTGTTGGCCACGAAGAGCCCCACGGCGATGGCCATCGCCATCGTGGCGTGGTCGCTCACGAAGGAGTAGTCGGTCTTGCCCGCCACCAGGACCTCGAGCCCCTGGTGGTCGTTGAACGGGCGCGGACGCTCCACGAAGCCCCGGATCGGGATGTTGATCAGCAGCGCGATCCCGGCGGCCAGAGGCGCCCACACGAGCCCGGCGACCGCCGTCACCGAGTCCTCGGTCGTCCCACGCCTGCGCACGCTCCACCAGCACCACAGGGCCGCCAGGACCAAGCCGAGCATGATCCCGTACTCACCGACGAACTCCATGACCCGGTCGAACCAGGTCGGAGCGGCCTTCGCCAGCCCATTGATGTCATAGAGCAGGCTGACGTCGGGGTTCGACCCTTCGAGTGCGAGTCCAGCCATCTGCCACGGCCCCTTGCCTTGTCTGCTGCTGCTGCGACGCACAACGGCGTACGTCGCCTTGGTCTGACCCCCGTGGTCGGTGCGGATTCAGTGCCCGCGCGACGCCATCATGCCGTCACGCCGGACCGCTCTGGACAGTCACGCTTGGTCACGTGCGCAGTCTGTCCCAGTCCAGGGAACGGCCTACGCGCTGCGTACGTTCCGTTCTCCACCGAACGATCACCATGACGTTATCGAAGAGTGACTCATCGTCGCAGCTCAGGGCCCAGGCTTCACGGAGAGTTCCGGCCATGGCTGACTTCCTGTCAGCTCTCCGGAAGCTCGGTCGGAAGCGCCGCCGCCCCGTCCTTCGTGACCCTGGTCGCACCGAAGTAGTCAGGGGTGTCGATCTTGTCGAACCGGATCACCGCCCCGGTGAACGGAGCGTTGATCATGTAGCCGCCCCCGACGTAGAGCCCCACGTGCCGGATGGCCCGCGAGTTGTTCAGGTCGTCCGAGAAGAACACCAGGTCCCCGGGGAGCAGCTCGTCCCGGGACGGGTGCGGGCCGGCGTTGTACTGGTCATTGGCCACCCGGGGCAGCTCGATGTCCACCGTCCGGTACGCGGCCTGGGTCAGCCCGGAGCAGTCGAACCGGCCCCCCTGCTCGGCGGTGCCGTTCCCACCCCAGAGATACGGGGTGCCGAGCTTCTTCTGCGCGAAGTAGATGGCCCCGGCCGCCTGCTGCGAGGGCTGCACCCGGCCGACGGGCTTGGCGAAGCTCTTCTCCAGGGAGCGGATGATCTTCACGTAGTTCTGCGTCTCGCTGATCGCGGGGACCCCGCCGGCCCGGATCACCCGGTAGGCACCCGCGTTGTACGCGGCGAGCATGTTGTCGGTCGCATCGCCCGGCACCTTCTTGACGTACCCGGCGAGCTCGCAGTCGTACGACGCGGCGGACGGGATCGCATCGGCCGGATCCCAGACGTCCCGGTCCCCGTCGTTGTCCCCGTCGATCCCGTGCGAGGCCCAGGTGCCGGGGATGAACTGCGCGATGCCCTGCGCGGCGGCGTGGCTCTGGGCGCGGGGGTTCCAGCCGCTCTCCTGGTACAACTGCGCGGCCAGCAGTGCGGGGTTGATGGCCGGGCAGAGATTGCCCCACTTCTCCACGAGCGGCTGATACCGCGCGGGCACGGCCCCCTTGACCAGCCCGACGGCCCCACTCGCCCCGGCGATCCCGGCGGCGGCGGAGTACGTACCGACGAGGAGCAGGGCGATGAAGCACAGGCCCAGCCCGATCCCACCGCCGACGAACACCCAGTATTTCCGCACACCCCAACCATCCCCCATTCGGGCGCGGTTCACGACGAGATTCGCTGGTGTATACGGGTGGATGGAGGCATGAGGGGGCGTCAGGGGCGGTCGCGGGGGGTCAGGGGGCGCCGGCGGACCAGAAGGGGGAGCGGATGTTGGGGCGGGGGATGGGGTAGATGCCCTCGTACGAGGGACCGTTCGGCGGAGTGGTGGGATCAGCCACCTCTGACTTGTCCACGCAGGGGCTATCAGCCTCGAAGAACGCTTGGCCTTGGCCACCGAAGCTCAGACTGACACCGAACCCATCCTTGGTCAGCGCATAAATCGCCGGAAACTCCTGGTCCTTGTTTACCGCCTTGATCCTGTACCCACCCTCTCGCCAAAATCGCTCCACGACCCCAAGAAAATTCCCTCTCCTCTGAGCAGAGATAACCGTCATAACGGTGCGCATCCGAGAGACATCACAAGTACCCGTGCTAGTAGGTCCGTGTGCCCAACTCAAGGCGGGGCGAAGTTCCCCCAACACCGCGTCGAGAATTTGATCCTCCCGAATCGCAGCTGCTTGCATGTCCATGCTGGCGTACTCTCCACCATTCACTGAATTGACGTCTTTCGCGCACCCAAGTAGCGACCCGAAGATCAGCACGGCGAACACAACTTGCCAGGGCTTAAACCTCACCGGCGCTCCTCAGTCTTGACTCTGCTGCCATGCCCTGCGACAACCATCGCAATGTTGTCCGCCGACGCACTGTCACGCTCTGGCCCCACATCGAAGTACTGGGAATGGGCGGCAAATCCGCCGGTTAGCAGCGAGGGCCCTTCATCTGTGTGGAATCGCCGCGCGCCAAACGCTTCGCTAGCCGGGTCCCTGCCGAACCAAAGATCGTCGTCGTTGCGATCCAGGAGATGCCCGGCTACAAACCCCGCTGGCCCCCCGATGGCCGCCATGTTCCCCTGAGCTGTGGACGGAGCCTTGGTCACCAAGTCATTTTCGGCCGCACCGACGAAGACGTGATCCCTTTCCACTCCCAGATCCCGCGCGTGATCCACTCCCACGCCAGGACTGCCGACCAGAATGATATCGTCGACCCCGACGATGCCACCATCTTGCTGAGTTGCGGAACCGACCGTGCGTGAACCGTAGGAATGCCCAATGGCAGTCATATGAGGGTTATCATGCACATTCGTAGCGCTTAGGCCGCCCATGAACGAACTGAAGGCCCTGCCTCCGGTCTCGGCTCTCTCATCACCCATTACATCAGCACTATCAAGTCCGTCCGGAAACTGTGGTGCGTCATAGCCGAGCCACACCATTGCAGCGCTGGAATGGTCGTACTTCTGTGCACCCTTGGCTGTATCCCAAGCCCTCTTAAGGTCAGCCTCCGCAAAGTCCGCATCCAGTGACGTGTTCAACCCCGGCACATACGCCGCCACGTTCTTCGCCGTATCAGGGTTGCCGAACGACACGATCGCCCGCCCATTCCCCTCATCCCCGATGCCGAGCAGGAACATGGGCGGCTGGGTCCCCGCCCCCAACTGCCGCTCGATCTCCCGCAACCCCGCCAGCTGCGTGATCGACTTCTCGTCGTCCCGCCCCTCCAGCTTCCCGATCAGCAGTTGCAGGTTGTCCCGGTTCGCCGCGTCCCGGACCAGTGCCGGGATCCCGTCCAGGTTTCCGATCTGGTCCGGGTACACCGCCAGGTACTCCTCGCGCTGTTCCTGGGTCAGCCCCGCCCACCAGTCACGCCGCTCCGCAGGCGTCGCGTCGTGCGGGATGGCGTTCTTCAGGTACGTGCGCGCCGCGTCCCGGACCGCCGCCGCGTCGCCCGCGGCGTCCTTCCAGGTGGAGTCCGGGACCTTCAGCCCTTCCTCCGCCCTCAGCCGACGCAGAATCCCCGCGTACCGCCAGTCGATCTCGCCCGCCGTCCGCACCGCCCCCGTCACCCGGTCCGCGATGTCCTGCGCTTTCGCAGCATTGGGGTTCGGTGCGGTCAGGCCCGAGGGCGGCAGCAGACCCGCCGGCGCGGTCGAGGACGCCGTGCCGCCCTTCAGCGGCGCGCTGTCGATCAGGCCCTCGCCCACCGCCGGATAGGTCACCGATCCGTCCGCGTGCACCGTGAACTTCAGCGAGGCCGCGTCGTCCAGCGCCTCCCTCAGCAGCCGCTGCTGGGCCTTCAGTTCGTGGGCCAGGGAGTTCAGCGTCGTACGGAGGAGCCCGCATTCGGTGTACACGTACTGGAAGTTCCGCCCCAGCTGCCGCAGCCGTGCGACCGCCGCCTGTGCCGCCTCGCCCTCCTGTGAGCCGCGGAGGCCGGTCAGCAGGTGCTGCTCGATGCGGTCCCGCGCCGCATCGGCACGGTTGCTCGACCTGCCCCAGCCGTCCGCCGCGCCCTCCAGCTCGGCGCACTTCAGGTCGCGTAACTGCGCCCAGGTCAGCGTGGACGTCACCGCGCCCCACCGCCCGGAGCGGGCTCCGCCACCGGGGCGAACGAGGAGCGCACGGCCTCGTTCGTGGCGCCCTGGGCCCGTGCCACGGCCCGCAGCTTGCCCGCGAGGCTGCCGCACTCCCCCTGCGCGGCCTGGATGCGCCGCTCCCAGGACTCGCGTACGGCCGCCAGTTCCGCGAGCGCCGCCAGCCGGCCCGCGCCCGCCGCGAGCCCTTCGTGCGCTGCTGCCAACTCGCCGCGCACCGGCCCCAGGTGGGCCACCAGTTCGTCCGCGCCGCCGGCGGCCCTCAACCACGGCCCGTCGCTGTGCTTCAGCCCCCGCCCCAGGTCACCCCCGCCCGGCGGCCCCGCCAGATCGCTCAGCCTGCGCACCACGGCCATGCCCGCTCACCCCGTTCCTCGATCACGGAGCGGCACTGTGCCAAACCCGGCGTACCCGACACGCCGGGCACATCCGCCTCCGGTGACCGGACCCCCGTCCCCGCAAGGACCGGCACGCGACGACATCACCCGAACGCGCGACGGGGAACCGGCCCGACGACCACACCGTCCACACGGGCATCCGTACGACCTGCCGGAAGAGGCCCCATGACCGCGTCAGCCACCCGCTACCTCTACGTCGCCCGGCACGGCGAGGCCTCGCCCGACGAGACCGAACTGACCGATCGCGGACGCCTCCAGGCGACGCTGCTCGGCGAGCGGCTCCGGTCCACGCCCATCTCGGCCGTCCACCACGGCCCGCTCCCCCGCGCCGCGCAGACCGCCCGGTTGATCCACGAACGACTGCGCCCGGGCATACCCCTGCGGGCCGAGGAGCCCGCCGGGGACTACGTCCCGTACGTCCCCCCGCCGCAGGAGCTCCCGGAGGACTCGGCGGACCGGCTGGTCGCCTTCGTGGAGCAGGTCCCGGCCGATGAACGCGCTCGCGGCCCGGAGCTGGCACGCACCGCCTTGGCACGGTTCACGGGGCCCGTCGGCGGGGACGAACCCCGCCACGAACTCGTCGTCACCCACGCGTTCCTGGCCGCCTGGCTGGTCCGGGACGCCCTCGACGCGCCCGCCTGGCGCTGGCTCGGCCTCAACCACGCCAACGCCGCGCTCACCGTCATCCGTTACACCCCCGGCAGACCCGCCGCCCTGGTCATGGTCAACGACATGAGCCACCTCCCCCCGGACCTCCGGTGGACCGGATTCCCGCCGGAACTCCGCGCCTGAGCCGGTTCCCTGTCCCTCGGACGGATGGTTTACGGGGCGCTGTCCGAGCGGCCCGGCGTGACACGGCCCTCTTCTCGTGATCATGCAGAACGTGATCGTGAATTCCGCACTTCGCTCCTCGCGCACCCGCCGGTTGCTGATCGCCGCAGGGCTCGCCGCGACCGCCCTCGCCACCTCGCTGCCCGCCGCATCGGCCGGTGCCGCCTCCGCCGCACCGCCCACGCCCCGGCCGACGACCGCCGCCGAGGCCCGTACCGCCGCCTGGCTGGAGGCGCACCCGGGCGCCACAGCCCGCTTCTTCCGTGATCTGCCCAAGGGAGGTGACCTGCACAACCACCTCTCCGGTGCGGTACGGACGGAGTACCTCATCCAGCTCGCCGCCGAGGACGGGCTGTGCATCGACGCCACGATGACCGCCGTCGAGCCGCCGTGCGCGGCGGGCACGCGGCCGGCCGCCGACGCCCGCACCGACGCCGCGTTCCGGCAGGAGATCATCCGGGCCTGGTCCATGCAGGACTTCCCGCAGGGCGAGTCGGGACACGACCACTTCTTCGCCACGTTCGGGAAGTTCGGCCGCGCGACCTGGCACACCGGGAAGCTGCTCGCCAACGTGGCGGGCACTGCGGTGGCGCAGAACCAGTCGTACCTGGAGACCATGGTCACTCCCGCGTCCTCGGGGGCCAGGAAGCTGGCGGACGAGGTTGGCTGGGACGCCGACCTGGCCGCCCTGCACCGCAAGCTGCTCGCCGGTGGCAGGCTGGACGAGCTGGTCGCCGAGGCGGGCCGGTCGGCGGACGCCGCGAACGCCGAGTTCCGCGAGACCGCCCGCTGCGAGAGCACCCGGCCTGCCCCCGCCTGCCGGATCACCTACCGCTGGATCTCCCAGGTCTCCCGCAACAGCGCCCCGGAACGCGTCTTCACGCAGATCGCGCTCGGTCTGAGGCTCGCCGAACGGGACCCGCGCTACGTGGCCGTGAACCTGGTCCAGCCGGAGGACGGCGAGATCTCCCTGCGGGACTACCGCCTGCACATGCGCATGCTGAACTACCTGCACCGGGTCTACCCGCGCGCCCACATCACCCTGCACGCCGGCGAGCTCGTCCCCGGCCTGGTCAAGCCCGAGGACCTCACCTTCCACATCGACGACGCCGTACGCACCGGCCAGGCCGAACGCATCGGCCACGGCGTCGACCTGGTGCACGAGGACGACTGGCGGCGCCTGGCCCGCGACATGGCCCGCCGCCAGATCGCCGTGGAGGTACCGCTCACCAGCAACGCGCAGATCCTCCAGGTCGAGGGCGACGAGCACCCGTTCCCCGTCTACCGGAAGTACGGCGTCCCGGTCGTGCTGTCCACCGACGACCCCGGGGTCTCACGCGGTGACATCGGCCAGGAGTACGGCCGCGCGGCCCGTACGTACGAGCTCGGCTACCCGGAGCTGAAGGACCTCTCCCGAGCGTCGCTGGAGTACTCCTTCCTGCCCGGCCGCAGCCTGTGGCAGCCGGACCCCGTGCGCCAGGGCTTCCGTCCCGTCGAGGAGTGCCGCGTCCTGGAGTCGGCACGCTGCGCCCGCTTCGCCGAGCGGAGCCCGAAGGCCGGCCTGGAACTGCGCCAGGAGCGGTCCTTCCGCGCCTTCGAAGCCCGGTACGCCGGCTGATCCTGCCCAGCCGGATCGGGGGGCGGGGGTCCTGCGCGCCCGGCGCGAGACCTCGTCCCCCGCCGTGTGTCACGTCGGGCCGTCCCACCGATACTCCGGTTTCCAGGCGCATTCGACCCACAGCACCTTGCCACTCTGCCCCGGCAGACCACCCCGGATCAGGTACGCGCCCCAGCTGTCCGCGTACTCCCGCACAAGGTGCAGTCCCCGCCCGCGCTCCGCGAGAACCGCAGGCGGGGACGGAGTCCCGCCCCGGCCGAACGGATCCGGGATCTCCGGGCTGGAGTCCCACGCCCCGACCCGCACCCGGTTCCGCCCCGCCCCGCGCAGCCGGAGGGAGTACGGCGCCGAGGAGTGCCTGTACGCGTTGGTGACCAGCTCGCTCGCCAGCAGTTCGGCGGTGTCGACGAGATCCCGCATCCCGTGCACCGTCAGCACGGTACGAAGGGTTGCCCGGGCGATCCCGGGCCCACGGGGATCCTGCGGAAGTTGGAGGGTGTACGCCCAGGGCGGCGTTACGGTGGCCAGAGGCATAGAAGTCTCCGTTCACGGAGGGGCAGTTGAGGTGTGCGTGTCGCATGGCCCGGTAACGAGGCCGCTCCGTCGAGCGGGGTACTTCCGGGCGGGAGGCCCGGGATTCAAGGTAGCCAGCTGTGGCTAATGCATTAACCGAAAGCCGAGTGATGCGTGAACTACCACCCATGTGGGTGATGAGGCGTTCAAGGAGGCGAACCGACCGGTGAGAGCCAACCCGACAGGCCGCCAGCTACGCCTCGGCAGTGAACTGCGGAAGCTCCGCGAGCGCGCCGGCCTCACCGCGACACAGGCCGGCCAGCTGCTGGGCGTGAAGCAAAATCAGATCAGCAACATGGAAGCCGGCCGCGTAGGCGTGAGCCCGGAAAGGGTCCGTACGCTGGCCGGCCATTACCGCTGCGTGGACGAGGGGGTCGTCAACGCGCTCTGCGACATGACCTCCGACCGCACACGCGGATGGTGGGAGGAGTACCGGGAGATCCTCCCTCCCAAGCTCCTCGATCTGGCCGAGATCGAGCATCATGGCGCAGGCCTGCAAGCCGCGCACAGCATGCACATTCCAGGCCTCCTGCAGACCGTCGACCACGCACGCGAGATCTACCGGCAGGCGGTGCCCGAGATTTCACCCCCCGAGATCGAGCACCGGGTCTCGTACCGCGTCAAGCGGCAGGCGGTCCTCTACAGGGACAACGCCGCCCCGTATCGCGCAGTCATCCACGAGGCCGCCCTGCGCATGCGATTCGGAGGCCCCGGCATCGCCCGTGCTCAACTTCGGCACCTGCTCGCACTGAGCGAGCGCCCTCACGTCTCCATCAGAGTGGTCCCGTTCTCCGCCACGTACTACCCGGGTTCCGGCCAGTCCGTGTACTACGTACGGGGCCCGGTGCCCGCACTCGACACCGCTCAACTCGACCAGTCCCACGGCCCGGTGTTCATCGACTCCGAAGCGCAGCTGGCCCAGTACCGGCTGCTGCTCGAACGACTCGACGATGCCGCGCTCCCCACCGAGCAATCGCAAGATCTCATCCACGCCATCGCCCGAGAACTATGAGGCATCGAAGATGACCAGGCCCGACTGGCAGAAGTCCTCCTACTGCGCCCAGGGCGAAGCCTGCATACACGTCACCGCCGGCCACGGCTCCATCGCCCTCACCGAGAGCGGCGACCCCAGCGGCGCGATACTCCGGACCAGCCCGTCCGCCTGGGCCGCCCTCATCCGCGCCGTCAAGGAGACCCACGACCGTGGCTGATACCCCCGACGACCTCACGTGGACCCGCGCCGCCCCCGACGACGCGCAGGGCCCCGGGCCCTGGATCGAGATCGCGTCCGGCCCCGGAGGGCTCGTACACCTCCGTGAGACCGGCGACCCCGGCACGGTGGTGACCACCACCGTGGAGAAGTGGGAAGCGTTCGCCAAGGGTGTCGTGGCCGGCGAATTCGACCACTTCGCGGACATCGACGCCAGCTGACGTCCTGCCCAGCAGCCGGGTCCCTGACCGGCCTTCCGACCGGGCGGCGGCCCGACGCCTCGGCCCCGTACGCCGGTCGCTCACAAGCCCTGGAGCGCCTGGCGAAGCCGTTCCTCCAGTGCGTCCCGTGCGGACATCCACTTCTGCGCAGCCTCGTTGGCCTCCGGAACCCAGTCCAGGCCTTCCGTGCTCTCCCAGGAGCTCTCGTACGGCCCGATATCGACGCCGTGCGCCGCGCGTTCCCGTTCCCGCCGCTCGTCCCACCGGAGCCGGTCCTCGGCTTGGTGCTGGTCGATCCACGTCAGCCCTGCCAGGAACTGCCGTGCCAGTTGGCGCTCTTCGTCCTCCAGCACCTCGCCGCGCTTGATCAGAAAGGCGTTGATCTTCGGCACCTCGGCCCGCAGGTCTCGTCCCCCCGCGTTCCAGCGTGACTGGATCTCAAGCTCGCGGAGCTGTTCGAGCAGCTCCTGAAGGGCCTGGAGCCGCTGCTGGTAGTACCGTCCTCGGGCGGCACTGCGCCGATCCGCCTGCGCCAGTTCCCGGAGGGCCGTCTCGTTCACGGCTTGGCGCCGCTCGCTGCGTCGCCACTGGAGATAGCCCATGATCGCGACCACCAGCGTGGCGCCCACGGGAAGCACGACGGTCACCAAGTCCACGGGCCCATTGTGCCGACGTCGGTGTTCCGTCCGAAAGACCCAGCACACTGTCAACGGTCCAGGCCGTTGACATCGTCCGCAGGCCGTTGCTTGGCTGACGGCCGGAGAACAAGCGCTCACGGAACGGACTTTGGAGCGTCATGGTGAAGTTCTCGCGTCGTTCCGCCTTGTCCGTGATCCCCGCCGCCACGCTCTCGGCACTGTCCCGGACCCTGCGGGCGGAGGCCGCTCCCGGGCGTGATCCCGGCGCATCCCAGGCGTCGCCCAGCTCCTCGGACAGAGACCCGGGCGCCCTGCTCACCAACACCGTCGCGATTTTCGCCGGCACCCCCGAATCGAACGCCCGCACCGAGGTCGCCCCGAAACTCGCCTCGCTACGGGCAACCGCGCGGGCGCGGCTCACCGCGATGGACGGCGCCGGGCCGGACGAGCTCTTCGCCGGCGTACCCCTCGGCACCAGCGACCCGAACCTGAGCACGACGTACCAGTACCTCTACGAGATCGCCCTCGCCACCGCGCTCCCCGGAACCGACGACTCCGGCCCGCTCGACGGCACAGCGGTGCGCCGCCGGGTCATCGACGGCCTGTCCAGGCTCCACGACGGCTGGTTCGGCGACCAGGCGAAGGGCTACTACGGCAACTGGTTCCACTGGGAGATCGGGATACCGGCCTACGTGACCAAGACCCTCGTTCTCCTCAGGGACGAGCTCGCGGCGTACCGACCGGACCTCACCGCCACGTACATCGCCTCCATGGACGCCTACCTCCGCAACGGCAAGGACGGCGACGTCGACCTCGACTCGCGCTTCCACACCGGCGCGAACCTCGCCGACATCACGACGAACCGCATCCTCCAGGGCGCCCTGCTCGGCGACGAGGCCCGCATCACCAAGGCCCTCACCGACCAGCTGACCGTCTACTCGACCGTGGACCCCTACCACCCGCGCCACGGGGTCACCGACGGCTTCTACGCCGACGGCTCGTTCGTCCAGCACTCCTCCGTCGCGTACACCGGCTCCTACGGCAAAGGGCTGCTCACCCGGATCGTCCAGACCGTCAAGATCCTCGACGGCACCGGTTACGTGCCCGACGACAGCCTCGTCGGAACCGTGCTGGGCTGGGTCACCGACGGCTTCGCCCCGCTGATCTTCGAGGGCTGGATGATGGAGATCGTCAAGGGCCGAGCGGTCTCACGGACCGGCACCGGCTACACGGACGTCACCGCCGTGGTGGAAGCCGTCGTCGACCTGTCCGCCCACACGGCCGCGACCGACGCCGAGGCGCTCACGGGCTACGTCAAGTACGTCCGGCAGACCTCGAAGGCCGGGCTCGACCCGGTGTCCTTCGTCTCCCCGGTCAGCATCGCCCGCTACACGGACCTCCTGAACTCCCCCGTACCCGCGAAGGACCTCTGCCCCACCGCCTCGCACACCGCGTTCAACGCGATGGACAGGACCGTCCACCGCCGCCCCGGCTACGCGTTCGCCCTGGCCCGCAGCTCCGCACGCGTCAGCGCCTACGAGTACATGAGCGGCGAGAACCTGATGCCGTGGTTCCAGGGCAGCGGCGCCCACTACCTCTACCTCTCCGGGACCGATCAGCGACAGGCGTTCGGCATCGACCACTTCACCGCCGTCCCGCCCCACCGCCTCGCTGGGATCACCGCCCCCGTCGAGACGCGGCTCAGCGTCCCCGAGCTGTACGGCACGCTCTGGTACGACAACCCCGAGCGCGGCTTCACCTCGTCCTCCGAGTCCCAGAACACCTACGTCTACTTCCCACGAGCGACGAACGCCTTCTCCGGCGGCGCCCGCCTCGGCATCTACGGCCTGACCGGCCTCGTACTGTCCGACGACGCCGCGTACGCCGCCCTGCGGGAGGGCGCACTGCCCGAGGACTTCGTCTCCTACCGGGCCGCCGGGGCCACCCGGTCGTGGTTCATGTTCGACGACGAGATCCTCGTGCTGTCGGCGGGTGTGACCGGTCTGGCGGGGCGCGCCGCGACCACCACGGTCGACAGCCGCATCGCGGACCAGTCCGCCCCGGTCACCCTCACGGGCGGCCTGCGCGACGGTTCCCCCTGGGACGGGTCCGGACCGGGCGCACCGGCCTGGCTGCGGTACGCCGACGAGGGCAGCGGGAGCGCGGTCGGCTACGTCTTCCTGTCCGGTCCGCCGCCGGTCGTCTCGCTGGACACGGTCACACGCAGCCGCAGGCTCGTACGCCTCGCCAACGCGGACACACCGGTGACCAAGCGGCTCTTCACCCTGTCCTACGAGCACTCCGCCGGAGAGCCGCCCGCCTCCATGGCCCATGCACTCGTCCCGAACGCCTCCGCACGGCACCTGGCCTCCTACGCCGACGGGCCGCTCTCCGTGCTCTCCAACACGGTCCGCCTCCAGGCCGCGGCCCACACGGGCCTCGGCATCACCGCCGCGAACTCCTTCACCCCGGGGACGCACCGGGCGGGGCGACTGTCGGTCGAAGGCCCGGCCTCGGTGATGCTCCACCACACCGCGCGCGGCACCGTCTCGCTCGCGGTGGCCGACCCCACGACGGAGCGGCGCAGTATTTCGGTCACCCTCCACGGCCGGCCTCTGCGGTGCGTATCGGCCGATGCAGGAATCCGCGTCCGCCACGTCCCCGGCGGCACCCGCATCGACGTCTCGACTCATCAGGCCTACGGCCGCAGCTTCACGGCGACTCTGGCCGGAACGCACTGACCATCAACCGGCGCTGACCGACATCCGGCCCGTCCGCAGTTCATGTCATCAGCATCCGATGCCATCAACCGCCGATCCCACCATCAGCTGATGCAAGAATCCGACGATGCCCTCATCACCTGACAAGATCACCGCACCGGCATCGCCGCCGGTATCCGCGTCCGCGTCGGTACGGGTCTCCGCGTCCGCGTCCGCGTCCGGCACCTGGAAGCTCGGCGACCTGGTGGTCAACCGCCTCGGCCTCGGCGCGATGCGTCTCCCCCAGAACGGCGCCGTCTTCGCCGACAACACCCCCAGCGACCGGGACCGAGCCCTGCGCGTCCTGCGCCGCGCCGTCGAACTCGGCGTGAACCACATCGACACGGCGGCCTTCTACTTCTCACGGCTGCGGTCCGCCAACGAGCTCATCAACAGCGCCCTCGCCCCGTACGCCGACGACCTGGTCATCACCACCAAGGTCGGCCCCGGCCGCGACCCCTCGGGCAACTGGGTGTGGGCCACTCCTGAGCAGCTGCGCGGGCAGGTCGAGGAGAATCTGCGCCAGCTCGGCCGCGACCACCTGGACGTGGTGAACCTGCGCCTCGCACAGAGCCAGGCCTCCGCCTCCGTGGCCGAGCACTTCGGCGCCCTTGCCGGACTCCGCGACGCCGGACTCATCCGCCACCTGGGCATCTCGAACACCACACCGGACCAACTCGCCGAGGCCCGGAGCATCGCCCCCGTGGTCTGCGTACAGAACGCGTACGGCATCGGCTCCCCGGCCGAGGACCACGCCTTCCTGCGCAGCTGCGGCGAACAGGGCATCGCCTTCGTCCCGTTCTTCGCCATCGTCGGCGACGGCCGCGAAGGGGGCGTCAGCGGCACCGAGCGGGAAGCGGTCCTCACCGTCGCCCGCGACCACGGCGCCACGCCCGCGCAGGTCCGGCTGGCCTGGACGCTGCACCAGGGGCCGCACGTGCTGGCCATCCCCGGCACCGGCAACCCGGACCACCTCGCCGAGAACGTGGCGGCGGGCGCCCTGCGGCTCACCGCCGACGACCTGACGCTCCTCGCGTCATGACCGGGTCGGGGAAGGTCCTGCGCTGGAACCTCTTCATCGGGGGCCACCTGAGCAGCTCCGTACCCGTACGCCTCGTCGAACGCACCGACACGGGCCAGCTGGTGTGGCTGGAGACCGGTACCCCGATGTGGCGTACGGAACTGCCTCGCGGGGCCCACCTCCGGGACATTCCGCCCGAGGAGCGGCCCGCCCAGGGGTATCCGGCGGTCGCCGACCGGTGGCCCCTGGGCAGCGCGCTCATCCACCAGCCGGCCGGCGCCGGCCACGCGGTGTTCTGGTTCTTCGGACGGCGGCGGAAGTTCCGCGGCTGGTACGTAAACCTGGAGCACCGGTCCCACCGCGGCAACGACATCGACGTCACCGACCACGAACTGGACATCACCGTCGCTCCGGACCGCAGCTGGCGTTGGAAGGACGAGCGGTCGTTCGCCGAAAAGACCGGCCACCCCGCCTATTGGTCCGCCGCCGAAGCCGCGTCGATCCGCGCCGAAGGCGAACGCGTGGCCCGGCTCGCGGAATCGGGCACCTTCCCCTTCGACGGCTCCTGGCGGGCGTTCAAGCCACCGTCCCACTGGACGACGCCACCCCTGCCCCCGGCCCCCGTACGCACGGTGCTCAGCCCTCCGACGCCGTAAGGCCTTCCCGAAAACGCATCTGATGACGCGTCGGCCGGAAGCCACCGGCGCGCTCACGGCTCTCGAACAGCGCGTACGAACGCCCGACGCCCCGTGAACGCATCAACCGCACCCGGAACCCATGGCCACCGTCGTTGCTAGCGGTCACAGCCCGTGATACACAGAGTAACCATGCATATGCAGGCAGATCCCGACACGAGCCGCAGGTCAGGGCGGCTCCCCCGGTCAAACGTGCGAGATCCGGGTAAAGAGACCCGGGAAGGCGTCGTGCGATGCCGGTTTCATCAGCGAAGATAGAGACCGACCCGTGTCGCACGGCGCGGGATGCGAACTACCCAACAGGGGCGGTGACTTACATGATCCTGGCAGCGGAAAAGGGCGATATCACCACCATCATCGGCGGAATCGCCCCGAACTGGGGGCCGTTCGGAACCCTGGGCAATGAGGCACGCATCATGATCGAGGTGGTGATGGCGGTCGCCATCCTGCTCTGCCTCGGCATCGCGATCTGGGGAGCGGCAAAACAGCGCATCGGCGCGACGGCGCTGCGCGACACCTTCAGCGCGGAACAGGGCAAGGGCCTGATCGTGGCGGGCCTGACCGGCGTCTTCATCATCGGTTCACTGGGCACGCTGTTCACCATCGTGTACGGCATGGCTGTCTGACCTCCCGTCAGTCCGCCGCCCTGCCCCAGGCCCGCCCTGTCCACCCCACACCATCCATCCGTCGCGCCCACCGGCAGAGGTTGCGTCCCCTGATGTCGAGTCACCACACCGCGCCCACGCGGAAACCAGCACCGCTACGGTCGTACTACGCGGAACAGCACACGGCTGAGGGGGCGTACGCGGCATGAGCCAGGGCGACGAACGCGGCTACGGAGGCAACGAGCCCGGTGGCCGTACGGACGATGCGTACAGCACCCTCGGCGGGACGCGCCAGACGCGCACACGCCTGCCGCGGGGCGGCGAGGACGACGGCTACGGCCGTCGCCCCGCCCGGAACTCCCGCTCGCTGATCATGGCGGTGGGTGTGGTGGTCCTGCTGATCGCGGCGATCGCGTTCGCGAACCAGGGCGGGGGCGACGGCTCGGACGGCGCCGCCGAGAAGAAGCCCGAAGCCGCCGGAGCGGGCCCCACCGCCGCCACGGGCACGAAGCCGGTCCAGGGCAAGAACGGCACGATCGCGGCCGGCTTCGCACACGACGAGCAGGGGGCGCAGAGCGCGGCGGCGAACTATGCGGTGGCGCTGGTCTCTGCCGAGATCCTCCAGCCCGATCGACGGCGCGAGATCGTGCGCCAGATCTTCGTCACGAACCGAGTAGGCGAGCTGGAGTCAAGGTTCGATCAGGCCTACGACAAAGCATTCCTCGACAAGGTCGGCCTTGACGAAGAGGGCAAAGCAGCCCCTGGAATGACCTACGTCTCCAGAACCGCCCCTGTCGGGACGAAGACGACCACCTATTCGGGCAGCTCCGCCACGGTGGAAGTCTGGTGTACAGGCGTTTTCGGTACTGCGGGTGTCAGCTCGACCAACCCCGTGAGCAACGACTGGTTCACCATGACGCTGACGCTCCAATGGGCAGACGGCGACTGGAAGGTCGACAGTTTCTCCCAGAAGGACGGTCCGGCACCCGTGAACACCGACCGCACAGCCTCCAATGCCGACGAGATCGCCAAGGCTGTCGAGGAGTACGGAGGGTTCACTTATGCCCGCTAGTTCTCGCCTGGCCCTCAAAGCCGGTGCTGTCTTCGCCGGCCTTCAGGCAACCCTGGTCATCCTGGCCACCCGTGCGTCAGCAGCACCCTCCCCAGCACCCAGTCCGTCCGATCAGGACAAGTGCGACCTCATCGTCGGCCCAGCCAAGGACTACTGCGAAGGCGAAGCCGGCGGGAGCGCCCGTACCACCCCCGCCGTAACAGACGACGCCCTGGACCCCCTCACCTCCCTCGCCCGAGGCTGCGCCGACGCCGCCGCCTACCTCGTCGGCAAGCTCAGCGAAGCCGTGGAGAGCACGGCGACCGTCGACTTCACCAACTCCACCTTCCGCACGCAGTACGCCGTCGTCTTCGCCGCGTCCACGATCCTCACCCTGGTCCTGTGGCTCTTCGCCGTGGCCAAGCGAGCCATCAGGGGCGTGCCGTTCACCACCGCCATCTCCGAAGCCATCGGCTTCCTCTGGCTCACGGTCCTGGCCTCCGCCTTCACCCCGCTCATCCTGTACGTCGTCGTCTCGGCCACCGACGGCGTCACCGAGGTCATCGCAGCGGCGACCGGCGGGCAGACGGACGTCTTCTTCGGGTCGTTCGCCGAGGCGCTCAAGAAGGGCACCGATATCGGCGGCGGGCCGATCATGCTGATCGTCGTCTCGCTCGTGTCCATCCTCGCCGCCGGCATCCTCTGGCTGGAGCTCGTGATCCGGGCCGCCCTGCTCTACGTGGGTGCCCTGCTCGGCGTCGTCGTGTACTCCGGACTCGTCGACAAGAACATGTGGGGCCATGTGCGCCGCTGGGCAGGCATCATGATCGCCGTGATCATGGTGAAGCCCGTGATCGTGATCGTGCTTGGGCTCGCCGGGGCGCTCTCCGCGGACGACGGGCCCAACGCCTTCTCCGCGGTCGTGTCCGGCCTCGCCATCATCCTGCTGGCCATCTTCGCCTCCGCCATGATCTACCGCTTCGTTCCCGGCTTCGGCGACGAGATCCAGGGTGCCCGCACCAACCGCAAGCAGGCCACCGACGGCTCCCAGGCCGCCGCCCTGATCAGCTCCCCGGCCGCCCTGGTCTCCCAGGGCATCAAGACCCACAGCGGTCGTGGCGGCGGCGGGGAAGGCGGCGGCGGTGCACGGCCCGCCAACCCGGCCAGCGGTGGCGTCGCCGCCCACAGCTCCCGCCCCTCCGGCGGGGGCGGCGCCCCCTCGCCCCGCAGCGCGTCCGGACCCACCTCCGGCACCCCCCACGGCAGCCGCTCCCCGCGAGCCGGCGGTTCAGGCAGCACAGGTAACACGAGCACAGGAGGTGGAGGGCGTTGACGACCCAGGCCCACACGATCGCGCCCCGCCGTACGTATCTCATCGGCCGCGCACGGCCGAACGCGATCGTCGGCAAGAACCGTGAGACGGGCGAGATCGCGCTGATCATCGCCGGGGCCTTCCTCGGCATGATGAGCGGCCTCCTCGTCCCGGCCCTCTCCCTGCGGATCGCCTCCCTCGTGGGCTTCCCGATGCTCGCCCTCGCCGTCGTGTACGTGCCCTACAAGGGCCGCACCTTCTACAAGTGGTTCGAGATCAACCGCAGCTTCAAGCGCACCCTGCGCCGAGGCACCGCGTACCGCTCCTCCGCCATGGAGGCCGGCGTCGGCGCCGACGGACGCGAGGTCGAGATCGGACCGCCCCCCGGCATCGGCCGGATCAGCTGGCTGGCCGCGCCGTTCGGGCCCGACGAGATCGCCGTACTCCTGCACGCCGACCGCCGCACCGTCACCGCCGCCATCGAGATCGAGGGACCCGGAGTCGGTCTGCGCGACAGCGAGGACCAGGAAGCCCTGGTCGACCGCTTCGGCACCCTCCTCAAGCACGTGGCCAACGGCGACGGCTTCGTGACGCGCCTCCAGATGCTGGCCCGCACCCTCCCCGCCGACCCCGACGCTCACGCCAAGGACGTCGCCCAGCGCGGCGACCGGTCCGCTCCCGGCTGGCTCCAGGACTCGTACGACCAGCTTCAGTCGATGGTCTCCACCTCCAGCGAGCAGCACCGCGCCTATCTCGTCGCCTGCATGCACTACAGCCGCGAGCTGGCAGCCGAGGCCAACGCCATGGCCCGGGCCATGCGCCCCCAGGGCGGCCGGAAGATCGACCGCGACGCGGGCCTCGCCGTCGTCATGGCGCGCGAGCTGACCGACATCTGCGCCCGTCTCGCCGAGGCCGACATCCGGGTCCGCCAGCCGCTCGGCCAGAGCCGGCTGGCCTCCCTCGTGCACTCGATGTACGACCCGGACCACCCCATCGACCACATCCAGGCGATGACGAAGCGCAACGCCTGGCCGGCCGAACTGGACGCCGTCGAGCCGACGTTCCTCCAGGCCAAGACCCGCGAGTCGACGACCCGCGCACCCTGGTGCCACTCCACGGCCTGGGTGAAGGAATGGCCGATGACCCCGGTCGGCGTCAACTTCCTCGCCCCGCTCCTGGTCCACACACCCGACGTCATCCGTACGGTCGCTGTCTGCATGGACCTCGAACCCACCGAGGTCGCCATCGAGCGGATGCTGACGGAGAAGACCAACGACGACGCCGAGGCGAGCCGTCAGGCCAAGATGAACCGCACGGTCGACCCCCGCGACATCGCCGCCCACGGCCGACTCGACCAGCGGGGTGAAGATCTCGCGAGCGGCGCGGCCGGGGTCAACCTGGTGGGGTACATCACCGTGTCGTCCCGGTCCCCCGAAGCCCTCGCCCGCGACAAGCGGACGATCCGGGCCTCGGCCGGCAAGTCGTATCTGAAGCTGGAGTGGTGCGACCGCGAGCACCACCGCGCCTTTGTGAACACCTTGCCGTTCGCCACCGGCATCCGACGCTAACGAGAGGGCAGTCACGCCATGCGAGATCCGCTGTCCGCGTTGTCGGATGCCTTCACCTCCTTCCTCTTCGGGAAGGTGGAGACGACCCGGCTCCCGGTGCGCACGTCGACGGGCCAGGCCCAGGCCGTCTACCTGCCGACCGCCGCCCCCGGTCTCGGCGACTCCGGCGTGATCATCGGGCGTGAGGTCTATTCGGGCAAGGGCTACATCTACGACCCCTTCCAGCTGTACGGCCAGCAGCTCCCCGCCCCGCACTGGCTGGTCCTCGGCGAGTCCGGCAACGGCAAGTCGGCGCTGGAGAAGACGTACGTGCTCCGCCAGCTCCGCTTCCGCGACCGCCAGGTCGTCGTCCTGGACGCCCAGGGCGAGGACGGCGTCGGCGAGTGGAACCTCATCGCCCAGGAGCTGGGCATCACGCCCATCCGCCTCGACCCGACAGCCGCGCTCAACGACGGGATCAGGCTCAACCCCCTGGACCCCTCGATCACCACGACCGGGCAGCTCGCCCTGCTCCGCACGATCATCGAAGTCGCCATGGGCCACGGCCTCGACGAGCGCTCCGGCTTCGCCCTCAAGGTCGCGCACGCGTACGTCAACGAGACCATCACCCAGCGCCAGCCGGTCCTGATGGACATCGTGGAACAACTGCGCCACCCGAAGCCCGAGTCCGCCGAGGCGATGAACGTCGACATAGACGACGTACGGGCCTGGGGCCTGGACGTCGCCCTCGTCCTGGACCGACTCGTCGACGGTGACCTCCGCGGCATGTTCGACGGCCCGACCACCATCGGCATCGACCTCGACGCCCCGCTGATCGTCTTCGACCTCTCGCACATCGACCGCAACTCCATCGCGATGCCGATCCTCATGGCGATCGTCGGCGTATGGCTGGAGCACACCTGGATCAGGCCCGACCGGAAGAAGCGCATCTTCCTGGTCGAAGAGGCCTGGCACATCATCAACTCGCCCTTCGTCGCCCAGCTCTTCCAGCGCCTGCTGAAGTTCGGACGACGGCTCGGGCTGTCCTTCGTGGCCGTCGTCCACCACCTCAGCGACGTCGTCGACGGGGCCGCGGCGAAGGAAGCGGCGGCCATCCTGAAGATGGCCTCGACCCGCACGATCTACGCCCAGAAAGCCGACGAGGCCAGAGCCACCGGCAAGGTCATCGGCCTGCCCAGGTGGGCGGTCGAGATCATCCCCACCCTGACCCCGGGCATCGCCGTATGGGACGTCAACGGCAACGTGCAGGTCGTCAAACACCTGATCACCGAGGCGGAACGCCCCCTCGTCTTCACCGACCGTGCAATGACCGAGGGTTCCGCGACGGACCTGCTCCCCGAGGACGTACGAGCCGCGGAGCTGGAGGCGGAGCAGAGAGCGGCACGGATCGAGCACCAGCAACGGCTGAACGAGTCGTCCGAGTCAACGGTGGCATGACATGGCACGCCAGGCACCATCCGATGCACGGCGCGGCAGCGAGGGCGGCATCCCGGACGGCCTGCTGATCGGCCTGCTGGCCTTCCTGTTCGGGCTGACGGTCATGGCCTGGACGGCCACCGGCCTGGCGGGGCTGTTCGCGCACGGGGCCTGGCCGGACGGTGTGACCTTCGCGCGCACCCCCCTGGCCCTCCGTGCCCTGGCCGGCGACCCGACCGACCTGCCGGGCGCCTGGCCCGACACCCCGCCGGGCGAGCTCTCCGGATACGGCCTGTTCTGGGGCCTGTTCATCGGCGAGACGATGGTGCTGCTGGTCCTGGCCGTGTTCGTGGCGGGCGTGGTCACCCGCTGGCGCCTCGTACGGAAGCGGAGGAACGCCCCCTCGGACCCGTACGAACCCGACAGGGAACTCCACCGGGAAGCCGTACGCACACCCAGGGACCCCCGGCCCGTCGAAGCCCACCCGACGCCCGCTCCCGTACCCGCCCCGGCCCCGGCCCCGGCCCCGGCAAAGGCGATCCCGGCGGATGCAACGCCCCTGGAAGCGCCCCTCCTGGCGGCACCCCGGGCCGAGGCGTCCACCCTCGTGACCGGACACGAGCAGGAGGCGGCGGCGCCCGTCGTCCCCACGCCCCGCGTCCCGCACGTCCTGTACGGCTCCTCCGCCACCCGCCGCCCCGCCGTCGTCCAGGCCATCCACGACGCCGAGGGCCCCGCGCTCGTCGTGACCTCCGACCCCAGCGTCTGGGCCGAGACGAAGGACGCCCGCAGCAAGCTCGGCCCCGTCCTCGTCTACGACCCCGGCCACCTCTGTGACACCCCCGGCCGCCTCCACTGGTCCCCCACCGCCGGCTGCGAGGACCCCGCCACGGCCGCGTCACGCGCCGCCGCGCTCCTCACCCCCGTACGCCCCCTCGCCAAGGCGGACGCGGCGATGGCCGACACCGCGCAGACCCTCCTGCAGTGCTGGCTGCACGCCGCGGCCGTGGACGGCCGCCCCTTCCGCCAGGTCCACCGCTGGGCCTCCGGATCCGGCGCCCATGAACCGGTACGCCTGCTGCGCACCCATCCCAAGGCCGCCTCCGGGCTCGCAGGACTGCTGGAGTCGGCGCTCACCGCCTATCCCGAACGCCGGGAGATCGCCCAGGAACTGACCGTGCGTGCCTTCGCGGCCCTCGCCTCGGTCCACATCCGCGAGGCCTGCACACCCCACCGAGCCGATGCGCTCGTACTGGAATCTTTTGCACGCGAAGGGGGAACGCTGTATGTGGTCGGTGAGCCCATCGAGGATCCCCGACACCACCCCGGTGCGATGCCCCTGCTCACCGCACTCGCCTCACACGTGGTCGAGCACGGCCGCCGCATGGCCGCACGGTCAACCGACGGTCGGCTCGACCCACCAATGACACTCGTCCTGGACGACGTCGCCGCGGTCGCTCCGCTTCCCCAGCTCCCGGAGCTGCTGTCGACGGGCCAGGACCAGGGAATGCCCGCACTCGTGCTGCTCCGCTCCGAGGAACAGGCACGCGCCCGCTGGCAGGAGCGCCTGCCGGCGGCCGGACGGCTCTGACCGGCGGCACGGTGACACTGCGGGGCTCGAAGCGATCACATCCGCGTCCCGGATGCCCCGCGGCGGACTTCGCAGTCCTCCGCCGGTGCCCTCCAGAGGCCCAGGCTGGTGACGAAGGACGAGAAGGCAGGTGCCACGACCCGCCATTCGCACACCTGGGAGTTCGTCCAGAAGTCACTACCGACGACCCGTGGGTCGGAAGGATCGGTGCGGTAGTCGAGCGCCAAGGCACCGTCGTCGCCAGGACGACGAGTGATGGCGATCAGAACCGCCTGATCGGCATCGAGCCACGGCAGGTCGAGCGGGGCTTCCGCCCGGCTGCCGCGTCCCACAGCGAAGTAGCCGGAGTGCGGATCGTCGGCGAACATGTCCAGCGACCGGGACGCGAACTCCATCTGCTCCGGGTCCCTCACAAAGGCAAGCGGGTCCTCGAACCATGGGATGACCTCCCTCAACGCCGAATCGCCCGGGTGTCGCCAGAGGTCACGTCCGATGAGGGACGTCAGTCGAGCGGGCAGAGCGAGTCCACGGACTGCCGAAGGTTCCATGGCACAACCTTCGCACGACAGGACGACACCGCCACGGCCTGCCGACTCCCCCGGCGACGACGAGCTCTAGCGGCGGAGCTCGAACTCCAGGTCCAGGGAGGGCGGGTCGCTCTCCACCGGGAGCGTAGCTCCGGTGGGGACGAAACCGATCCGGCGGTAGGACGCCGCGGCGGGCGCGTTGGCCTCGTGGACGTAGAGCCGCACCCGTTCCACCGGCGGACCGCCCAGCGACCACGACCACTCGATCGCCTCCCGGAACAGCGCGTCCACGACCCCACGCCCCCGGTGCCCCGGCCTGACGTACACCCCCACCAGGTGGGTCTAATCGGCCTCGGCCGCCTCCCCGAAGCCCGGCACTCCCGCCTGCCGCTCGACGAGCACCGACACGGTCCCCGCCCACTCGCCGTCGGCCGCCTCCGCGATGAACTGACAGACGTGCTCACCCTTGGCGGCCTGCGCCGTCCTGTCCTGCCAGAACGCGTCAGGCTTGGCCACGGAGCTCTCGTAGGTCTCCCGGAAGGCCAGGTGCGCCATCGGGTCCCCCAGGGCCTCCAGCCGGATCTCCTTGGCCCGCAGCCACTCATCCGCCCGCACCGCCCGTACAGCATAGTCCATCCGCAGATCGTGCCCGTGCGGGCAGTGCCTCGGCAAACGAGATACGCCTGCCCGTCAGCCGTCCAGCGCCAGGGCGTTCTTGGCGTGCGCCACGGAGTCCTCGGCTGCGGGGCCACCGGGGTTCTCGGTGGCCAGCGACTGGTTCAGGGCGACGAAGGGACGCATCCGCTCCTCGTAGCGGGCGTAGGCGGCCGTGTGGTCGCCGGAGGCCTGGGCCAGGCAGCCGGCCAGGACATGGGCACCCACGAGCGCCAGGCTGGTGCCCTGCCCCGAGAGCGGCGAAGGACAGTATCCGGCGTCACCGAGCAGCGTCACCCGGCCCTGCGACCAGCGGTCCATCCGGATCTGCGCCATGGCGTCGCAGTAGAAGTCAGTGGCGTTACGGGCCGCCTCGGCCAGCCGCGGCCCCTCCCACCGCAGCGCCGCGAGCCGCTCCGTGATGGTGCGGCGGAGGGCGTCGGCATCCCGGGGCAGCGGGCCGGACTCGAATCCGAACGCCACCCTCAGCTCCGCGTTGTCGCGGACGGACATGATGCCGAAGCCGACGTCACCGTCGCGCAGCCACACCTGCCAGTCCTCCAGGGCGAGGAAGTTGTCCGCGCTGAACACCGAAAGATAGCTGCCGAGATGGTGCGCGAAGCGCTCCTCGGGACCGAACGCCAGGCGTCGTACCGTCGAGTGCAGGCCGTCCGCCCCGACGACGAGGTCGAAGGTGCGGGACGGCGCGTGGGCGAAGTCCACCCGCACACCGGTGGCGCCCTCGTCTAGTGCGGTGATCGTGTCCCCGAAGAGGTACTCGACGTCCCCCCGCGTGCACTCGAAGACCATCCGCACCAGGTCCTCGCGCAGCAGCTCGATGTCGTCGCTGTCCAGCCGGCCGCTGCTGAGGGCCATCTCCGTGGAGCGCTCGGTCTCCTTCCCCTCGGGATCCAGGACCGACATGCCGCGCATGCGGGTACGCACCCGCCGCGCCTCCGCGAGCAGGCCCATCCGCTCGACCACGTCGAGCGCGACACCCCGGACGTCCACGGCCTGCCCGCCGGGCCTCACCCCCGGTCCCCGCTCGACGACCGTGACCTCGAAGCCGTGGCGGTGCAGCCAGTAAGCCAGAGCGGGTCCGGCGATACCGCCACCGGATATGAGAACAGTGCGCATCAGAATCTCCCCTCGTACGATGTGCTCAACCGAACGTACGGCGTACGCATCGCAGCCGCCACCAGGTGATTTCCTCGTCTGCACTAGGACAGTTCACGCGCGGACGGAGTCGTCGCCGGTACCGGCTGCACTAGTACAGGCAGAGAAGGAGAGACCGCGTGACGCACGCCACAGAGGGCTCAGGGCAGCCGCCGTACCTCCGCATCGCGGCCGAGATCCGCCGACGCGTCGAGCAGGGCGAACTGGGCCCGGGGGAACGCGTCCCCTCGACCCGCCACATCGCCAGGGAGTGGGGCGTCGCACTCGCCACCGCCACGAAAGCCCTGACGCAGCTCCGGCTGGAAGGCATCGTCGAGACGAAGCCGCGGGCCGGCACCGTCGTCGCTACTCCCACCACCCCGACTCGCGGGAAGCGGCCCGCCACGCCCACCACCACGCCTCCCGGCCCATCCGCCGAGCCGGACCTGTCACTGGAACGGATCGTGCGCACCGCAGTCGACATCGCCGACGCCGAAGGGCTCTCCGCGCTCTCCATGCGCGGCATCGCCGCCCGGCTCGGTGTGGCCGCCATGTCGCCCTACCGGTACGTGACCGGCAAGGACGAACTCATCCTGCTCATGGCGGACGCCGCGTTCGGCGAACAGTTCTACCCCGCCACGGCTCCGGACGGCTGGCGCGCCCGCCTGGAGCTCGGTGCGCGCACGCTGTGGACCCTGCACCGACGGCACCCCTGGCTCGCCCAGCTCTCGTCCCTCACCCGCCCCCTGCTCCTCCCCAACCTGATGGTCCACGGCGAATGGTCGCTCAGCGCCCTCGACGGCCACGGCCTCGACACCACCACGCTGTTCGACATCCACGTGCTGCTCTACAGCCACGTACAAGGGCTGGCCGTCCACCTGGAACGAGAGGCACACGCCGCGGCGACCACCGGCCAGGACGAGGACCAGTGGATGGACAGCCGCGGCGACGCCCTCCGGAGCCTGGTCGAATCGGGCCGCTTCCCGACCTTCGCGAAGGTGGTCTCCTCCTTCGACGACGGCTACGACCTCCACCTCGACACCCTCTTCGAGCTCGGCCTCAAGGCCCTCCTCGACGGCCTGGCCCCCGTCATCGAGGGAAGGCCCCCCGCGTAGTCCTCACAGGCCTGTAAACGCAGAAAAGCCCCGTGCCACAAGGGCACGGGGCTAGTCCGTAATATTTGTTCGGCGGCGTCCTACTCTCCCACAGGGTCCCCCCTGCAGTA